>MGTJ01000098.1 GCA_001799395.1 Desulfobacterales bacterium RIFOXYA12_FULL_46_15
GCCCATCAGGACACATGCCACGGCAACCATAATCAGTCCGAAGAACAAGGAACCGGATTGGGCTGTGATCAGGTTTAACGGAACAAAAGCCGAAACTAAATGTCCTAATGAATTGGAAACCTGCAAGACGGCACCGGAAAATTTGAACCCCATGCCGGTAAGGGTAATGACACCCAGGATAAATCCTACACAGGCGCAGGCTGCACCAATGGCCAAAGCGGCGCGTGCCCCGTTTTCAAGACTCCGGATCAGTTTGTCCGGTGTCAGGGTATTGGTGTCATCCAACCCGGAAATACCCAGATGCTTCATTAAAAGGGGGATATAGGAGCATATCACGGTCAGGATAATCCCCCAGAAGGCAGCGAGATAAGGCGTGAACTGCATTATCAGGAGTGTGACCATAACGGTCAGGGGAATCATGAGGTGCCAGGAACGCTTCATAGTCACTGAAAAGGAAGGGATTTCATCAGGGCTGAGACCCTCAAGCTTCAGTCTTTTGGCTTCCAGGTGAACCATCAGCAAAGCCGCCAGGTAATGGAAAAAAGCCGGGACAATAGCCACTAGAATGAGTTCATTATAAGGGATGCCCAGCATTTCTGACATGACAAAGGCAGAAGCGCCCATGATGGGGGGGGTAACCTGGCCGCCACAGGATGATGAGGCTTCCACAGCTCCTGCAAAACTTGAGGAAAACCCCCTTTTTTTCATCATCGGAATGGTAAATGCCCCGGTGGTAACCGTATTGGCGATGGGTGAGCCGGAAATCATGCCAAAAAAACCACTCGAAATAACTGATATCTTGGCTGGTCCGCCTACAAACCGTCCGGCCAGCATGGTGGCAAGGTCGATGAAAAGCTGGCCGAGCCCTGAAGCCTGGGCCAGAACACCGAACAGGACGAAATGGAACACATAGGTGGCTACGACACCGACCGCAACCCCGTAGATTCCTTCTGTTCCAAGATAAAGATGTTTGACAATACGGATGATGTCATATCCGCGATGGGCTAAAAGATCAGGCATATAAGGCCCGAGAAGCCCATAGAGAAGCGCCAGGGCACCAACGACAGGGAGGGTCTCCCCCATGGTCCGCCGGGTGGCTTCAGTAACTACGACAATGGCCAGAAGACCCATAATAAACTCAGCCGGTTTGGGGAAGCCGATATTTTCAATAAAAATACTTTTGAAAAATATAACCAGGTAAAGGGAAATCCCTGCACCGGCAAAGGCCAGGGGCCAGTCAAAAAAGGAGAGGCGATCGCCGAATCCCTTGAGTTTTTCAAGAGGAAGGGCTGTGATGGAGATCAACCCGATAACCCCGAAAAGGCTATAAAGCGCCCAGGGCGGGATTTGCCCGGCCAGCCGGTGGGTTAACTGCCAGGTCAGAAAAAAGTAAAGGGTGCAGAATCCGAAACCGAGGATCCAGGAAGATAATTTCCCTGAATTTCTGCGTCTTGGAAAAATAAGAAAGACCAGCCCCAGGACAAAGGACAGGTGTACTGTACGATGGGCGACTTCGTTCAGGAGCCCGAAGCCTGCGGTATAGACATGAAACAGGCTCAGACAGATACAGGCTGCCTTGGCGATAAAGGCTGTTATTCCGTCAAGATTCCGGAAATTGGATTCGGCATCATATTTTTTAATGATTGCCTCAATTTCCGACTCACTGATTTCGGGTGCTGTCTGGGTTGAAGCTGCTGTGTTTATTTCTAAAAGATTTTCATAGGACATGGTTTATTCTCTTTGATGAGGATTTGATTCATGTTGGGGATGTGAATTTTCAATTGAAATTTCCAGGGCCAGGTCTCCCCATTGATTTAAATCAATGGTCTTCTCCCCGAGGATCAGGCGGTTTTGATACGGATCCTGGACCCGTACCACGAGACGGTCGATCCTGCGTTGCATGCGGAGCATAAACTGGCCGTCCTGCCATTCCCATGCCAAGGCATCGGGTTCATGTTCCAGGGACGGAAGTCCTGCCTCATGGGTTTGAATGGTTTCTGCAACCTGTAAAATATGACCGGCCTCTATCCTGTAGTCATCCCGAACCTTTGTGAGTGAAACCGAATGAATAAATGAGAGGGAGAAATTTCTATCAGGCGGTATACAATAACGGCTTAAGACAGCCTGGGAAGAAAATTTTTGTATGATCAGTTCATGGCGGCATTGCTGAGCATGGGTTAAAGGGCCGCAGGCGGCGGTTAAAGCAAAGAAAACGGCAGCAGCGGCCCTGAATAACATGTTATTTAATAGTTCCTTTTTCTTTAAAATAGCGTTCCGCGCCTGGATGCAGGGGGATGGAAACCGATTCCAGAGCTGTCTGAAGACTGATCTGTTTTCCCATCACGTGGACCTTGCTCAGGGTTTCGGTGTTTTCATAAAGGGCTTTGGTCAACTGATAGGCCATTTCATTGTCAAGCTCAGCATGGGTGGCCCAGATGGCTCGTACGGCAATAGTGGCCACATCAGCAGTCTGACCTTTGTAAGTATTGGCAGGAAGCACGGCTCTGGCATAGTAAGGCGAGACAGCCTGCAGCTTTTCAATCCCCGGGCCTGCCAGGGGGATGATCTTGATGTCATGGGCATTGGACAGTTCGGTAATGGAAGCTGTGGGTGCGCCGGCCGTAATCAGGGTGGCATCTAAATTACCATCTTTTATTTTTTCCACAGCCTGTGCAAAAGAGGAAAAATCTTCTTTGACTTCTTCCCGTTTGATGCCGTGGGCTTCCAGAAGATCGCCCAGAAGCTGCCATTGTCCTGAGCCGGGCGCGCCGGAAGATACGGATTTGCCTTTGATATCCGAAAAGGAATTGATACTTGCCCCGGCCCGGACAACCAGTTGGACTGTTTCCGGATACAGTGAACCCAAAGCTCTCAGGTTGGCCATGGCTTTGCCGTCAAATTGTTTGATGCCTTTGAATCCGGCATCCAGGATATCTGCTGCAACAAAAGCGGATTCGATTTCCATTTTTCCCAGAAGAGTGGCATTGGCCACCGAGGCATTACTGGTTTCAGCCGTGGCAGACAGCTTTTTCCCGCCAATGGTGACGTTATTTGACAAAAGCTGGGCTAACATCCCGCCCAAAGGATAGTAAGTACCGCCGGTGCCGCCGGTGGCAATGGCGAAAAAGACCCGGTCAGCCGCTTGAACCGCGGGTGACGTAAAAGCCGCGAACAGCATTACGGCAACCATCCAGATAAACCTTTTTTTCATTTGAACCTCCTAAATTTAATGATTAAATGCTTATTTGCCCTTCCAGGAACATTACTGCCTGTCCGGATAAAAAGACACGTCCTTTCTTAAGGGAGCACCAAAGCACTCCCGTTCTATCGGATAACTGCCTGGCCAATAATTCGTTTTTAGCCAGTTTTGCCGCCCAGTACGGCACAAGGGTGCAATGGGCGGAACCGGTTACAGGATCTTCAGGCACTCCTGCCTTTGGATGAAAGAAACGGGAAACAAAATCGACATCTCCACCCTGGCTGGTAATGATTACGCCCTTTGAATCCAGCTCCATAAGCCTTTCCATTTTCGGTTCAATGGAAAGGATTTCTTCTTTTGTCTCAAAGACTGCCAGATGACTTCTTGCTAAAAGCACTTCAACGGGTTTCGCTCCCAGTCCTTCAATTAAGGCTTGCGGGGCCTTGCAGGGATGAGCCGGCCTGGATGGAAAATCCATGGTTATCTTTGATTCTTGTTTGGATACATACAGGGGGCCGCTGGCAGATTGAAACTCCACTTCGGTCATGCCTGGCCTGAGGACTTCAAAAATCACATGGGCTGCCGCCAGCGTGGGATGGCCGGCAAGATCCAATTCCATTTTCGGTGTAAACCAGCGTATGCCAAAGAAAGTCTCGCACTCCATTATAAAGGCTGTCTCGGACAGGTTGTTCTCTGCCGCGATATTCTGCATGACTCGATCTTCAGGCCAATTCTTAAGAACACAAATTGCCGCCGGATTGCCGCTGAATATATGGTCTGTAAAAGCATCAACCTGAAAAATGGGAATTTTCATTATAACCTCTCATGCTTTAGATAATTTGCATACCAATACCTGAATCAAAGATTCTTTTGATGGATCGATAAAATGATTCCGGTGTATATGCTCCGGTGACCTGGCTTTGAGCTGAGCTTTCTATCCTGATTACCCAATGCAGGCCATTACCTTCAATTTCCACCTCATGAGTCATGGTCGATACATTCGGATCTGATATAATGAATGAACAGGTCTTGTCAAATCCTATTCCGGCCAAGGCAATGGCAGCGTGTGAATTGACATTGCGGGGGAATCTGAAACAGGCTTCCCGGGTTGTTCCCTCAAAGACTATTCTTGCCTCGCCAGTGCCATTATCAGGAATATTCAAACTTTTTGGCGGTTTTCTGGTAGTGATTTTAACCGACTCAATCAGCTCTTTGCCATCCAAGATGCCGTCCAATCCTAAGATTGCCCCGTGTGGCAAATATGTCGGCTTGCCTGTTTGCCGGCTTCTTTCCTCTACTATCTTGAAAAACCCGGGGTCTGCGAGACTTGTCAAGGAACCTATCAGCAGCATGGCGTTATCAGGGATATCTGCCAATGCATTCTTCACCACCTCCGAATTTGCCACTTCAATCACCAGATCCAGATTACGGTTTTTTAATTGTGATACCCGCTTTAATCTCATATGTTCCGGCAGGTCTCCGGTCTTGGCCTGATCCGGCTCGACAATGGCGGTAATGCGAATGTTTTCATCACGACTCATGGCTTTATAAAGGTATTGCCCTATAAAACCAAAGCCAATTAGACCGATTTTCACCATCATTTCTCCTTAAATGAGCTTTTTGCATGCTTTAAATATGAATATATCGTAGGTTTTGATAGATTCAGCCTTTTTGCAACAATGGAAACGGAAGCCTTTTTGTTGAAATGACCTGTGACGTATAGCTTTTCGATTATCTTCATTTTTTCCTTTCTTGACAGGTTAAGAGGATTTATGGCAGCATCAACGATATGATGTTGAATTGTTTCCTCGATTTCACCATCGGTTGACTTTGGATGAAAATCTTCATTTCCATCAAAGTATGGGTTGGAAGTGGTGGACAAAATGGTGTCAAGCAGTATTCCAATACTTTCGAAGCCAGTGATGTTCAGGTTTAAGCACAATGAGCCCAAGAGTTCACCCTTTAAATTCCTGAATGCCAGGGAAGAGGATTTAAGCGAGATACCGCTGGGGCATTTATTCCGATAATTGAAAATTTTGTCCGGAATATTGCCTTTAATGCGCCTGTAACCGAGGTCAGTTGTTCGATCCCCGATTTTTCGGCCGGTTATCTGCCCATTGTATATAGCCAGGATAGAATTGTCCGGATACATCAGGTCATGCACGATCACCTCGAGAAAAGGGGAGAACATGCTGCCGAGCATCTCGGCAATATGTAAGAAATGTTCAAAAATCAATCGATTTTCTTGATTATGCCTTGTTAGCATAGAATTAAGTCATTCATTTGAAGTTAAATACCATGGTGATCCGATTGCAAATTTAACATTGTGTTAATTTTTTAACGTTTAATAAAATTATTGTCAAGGGAAAAAATTAAATAAGATCAGAAATTCCTGCTATCACGGGTGAATCTTTATGTGGCCGTCAAGGCCGGGCTGCCGGCAGATCCGGGTTGACTTTGCAGGCCATGGGAGCCCCTTTTCCAATGGTGGCAAAGCATTTCAGGCATTCATCACAGGGAATTATATCCTGATCATTTCCTTTCAGCATCTTTCCGGCAGACCCGGGGTCGCAGATCATCTGGCGGCCAACGGCAATCAGGTCAATGCCTTCATTTTTCACAGCATTGACGGCTGCATCACCCTTGCCGAATTTGCCCACTGCAATCACAGGAAGCCCAATTTCTTTTTTAAAGGCAGAGGTAAGGGCCGTGTTTGCGCCTGACGGCAGGTTTTTGGGCAGAGCCGAACTTCCGGCAAGACATGTCTTGCCATCCGCCTCTTTCCACCCGCCCTGGGCGATCAGGGTAACGTCAAATACATCCACACCTGCTTCTTTCAGCAATCTGCCCATGACAAGGGCGTCTTCAAGCGTCAATCCCCCCGGGATACGTTCTTCGGCATTAATCCGGAAAAAGAGGGGATAGTCAGGCCCAAGATGGTTACGCACCTCCCTTACAATTTCCAGGGCGAGCGTTGCTCTTTCTTTGGCATTTCCCCCATACCGGTCTTCCCGTTTATTAGTCAGGGGGGATAAAAACTGGCTGAGTAGATACAAATGGGCCCCGTGAATTTCAACACCGTCAAACCCGGCTTTTTGCGCCCGCCCGGCAGCCCTGGAAAAATCACGGATCAATTGTCCGATATCTTTTTCATCCATGATGACCGGCTCCACATCCGGCCGGAAAGCCACGCCTGAAGGTGAAAATCCATGCCTTTTACCCGTCACCGGAGGGCACCTCGGCCCTGCGTGGTTCAGTTGCACCACTGCAAGCGCTCCCTTATTTTTTATGGTCTTGACGAGTTTTGCCATGCCTGAAATCTGGGAGTCATCCCAGAGTCCGATGCTGCCGGGAACAATACGGCCGGTGGCCTGAACCGATGTGGCTTCCACAATGACAAGCCCCACATCCTTTGCCCTGTCCTTGTAAAAATCAAGGACATCTTGAGTGACCAGGCCTTTGGAAGATCCGTAACTGGTGGTGATCGGGGCAAGCACAAGCCTGTTTTTAAGGGTCCTGTTTTTTATTTTCAATTCACTGTTCAATATTGTCATCTGTCTATTTCCTCCTGAAATGATTTATCTATGTCTATCATATCCGGTTTTTTTTTCAAGTCATGCTTTTTTACAAGTTTTTTACAAGCTCTTTACACCGGCATGACATTTGGTTTTTCCGTTTCAGGTAGAATCCAATCATAAGCAGAACAGATCTTTTGTTGCAGTTTTGCATAAAAATGATTAATTCAAAAAAGAGAAGGAGAAAAATAATGACCGGATTAAAAACACCAAACCTGTTTAAAACTATGTGGATTGTTGCAGCTTTTTTGACGGCAATCCCGGCTGGTGCTGGAACGGCAGTTGCAGACCCGGCCAAAGTGATATGCAGGATAGAGGCGGAACGGGAGGCTTATTCTGCCGGTGATCCCCAGAATACCGTTTTGAAAATAACCCTTGATGCCCCGTCCGCACCCGCCCATGTCAGCCGTCCGCCGGTCAATGTTTCGCTGGTGCTGGACCGGTCCGGTTCCATGAACGGCACCAAGCTTGAACAGGCCAAGGCCGCAGCCATAGAAGCCTTGAGCCGCCTGGGGAAAAACGATGTCTTCAGCCTGGTGGTCTATGACGACAATGCCCATACCATTATCCCGGCCCAGCACCCTGAGGATGTCAACCATATCGCCGGTATCATCCGGCAGATCCGGACCGGCGGCAGTACGGCCCTGTTCAACGGCGTCAGCCTGGGCGCGGCTGAAATCAGGAAAAATATTGAAAAAGATTTTGTCCATCGCATTCTTCTTTTGTCCGACGGCATTGCCAATGTGGGCCCGAGTCAGCCGGAAGACTTAGGAAGGCTTGGGGCCGCCCTGCTCAAGGAAAAAATATCCGTATCCACCATGGGTGTGGGCATGGATTACAATGAAGACCTCATGACCCGCCTCTCCCAGAAAAGTGATGGAAATACCTATTTTGTGGAATCCGGAAATGATCTTCCGAGGATTTTTGCCTCAGAACTGGGGGATGTCCTCAATGTGGTGGCAAGACAGGTCAGGCTCCACATCACCCTCCAGGGTGATGTGGAGCCGGTGACTATTATCGGCAGGGAAGGCAGAATCAACGGCCGGAAAATCGAATTGTCCATGAACCAGCTTTACGGGGCCCAGCAGAAATATGCCCTGGTGGAGGTCAAACTGCCGAAATCCCTGCCCGGATCAAAAATGAAAATTGCCGAAGCAGAGGTTCACTATGAAAACCCTTTCAATAAGACCAGGGAAATTGCCCAGGGCATATCCTATGCATCTTTCACCAGCGACAAGGCCCTTGTTGAAAAATCCGCCAACCTGGGGGTTGTCAGGGAATATGAGCTGAACCTGAAAGCCCTGGCCCAGGAAAAAGCCATCCGGTTATCCGATGAAGGTAAACCCCTGGAAGCGGCACAAGAATTGAAGGAATCTGCCGTCAAGCTGGAAGCCCTGGGAAATAAATACCAGGATAAAGACCTCTTGAAGGAAGCCGAAGAAACGGCAAAGCAGGCTGAGCAAATGGAAGAAAAAGGCATGACCACCAAAGACAGGAAAGTCTTGAGGACCCAATCGTTTCAGATGAAAAATCAGCAGAAGTCTGAATAGGAAATTCAAACAAGAGACAGGGTTGACAGGGATCATAGCTGTGATAAGGAATCAGGGATGACAAACAAACGATCCATCATATTGTTCTGGGCGCTTTTCCTGGTTCCCACCCTGATCATGGCCGGGGCTGCGGCAAAACTCTTGTTTCATGAACAGGAAAGGATCAACCGTTCCGCCCTGACAGCCCTGACGCAGCGGGCTGAATCCATCGCAGAATCCATTCACCTGACCGTTGAAACGGTCAAGGACAACCTCATCCGGTCATTGGAGGGAATCCGGCCTGAAAAACCGGATCAGATCCTTCCGGACTGGGCTGAAAACAATCCCCTGGTCCGCAATGTTTTTATCTTCAAGGATAATCTTGTCTATCCGGTCCAGGGACCGGCATCCACGACAGAAGAAAGGCGCTTTATCACCCGGTATGATGCCCTTTTCTCCGGCAGGGTCCCGTTTAAGGCCATCCTGGAGGAAAAGGGCACCGGGCTGAAACAGGCTGATCTCCATCCCGCGTCGGAATATGAAACCAGGAACATATCCCGGAAACAATTGCTGACCCTGTCCAGATCCGCTCCGGAAGTCCGGGCTCCGGCAGAATCAAAAAGCGAAGCATTAATGCCGGATCAGCAGTTTGGACCAGAATCCGGCTGGCTGCCCTGGTTTTTTGAAAATCAACTGCACATCCTGATATGGGTGAAAGCCTCGTCATCCGGACCGGTATACGGGCTGGAGCTTGAACTCATGACCCTGATGTCGCGCCTGGTGGCGGGTTTCCCCGCAATGACGGACAACAATGCTTCCCTTGTGCTCATGGACGGCAGCAGCCAGCATTTTCACAGGTTTGGAACCATGAACCTGCCCGGCAAAGCAAAACCCGCTGCACAGATCGCCGTCTCCCCCTTGCTGCCCCACTGGCAGATGGCTGCCTTTATGGACCCCAAAGGCATGGGCCCGGGCAATGGGTTTTTGATCCTGTCCTTGATCCTGGTGGGGATTTTTATTGTTGCCATCTTTTCAGGAGGCCTGCTTCTCACCCGGATGACCCTCCGGAATATCAGGGATGCCGAGCAGAAAACCTCTTTTGTGTCTTCGGTGTCCCATGAGCTTAAAACACCTTTGACCAGCATCCGCATGTATGCCGAACTGCTCCTGTCCGGCCGGATCAGGGATGGGGCAAAAAAAGAAACCTATCTGTCCGTCATCATGACCGAAAGCGAGCGCCTGACCCGGCTGATTAACAATGTGCTGGATTTCGGCAGGCTGGAGCAGGGGAAAAAAACCTATCGCATCACCGGGTTTGACCTGGATACAGTCCTTTATCAGATCATTGATGCCCATAAAATACGGATAAAAGAAAAGGGCCTGGATATCATCATAACAGGGATAAGGGAAGGCGGCTGCCGCATCCATTCCGACCGGGATGCGCTGGAGCAGGTGATTTTGAACCTCATGGACAATGTCCTGAAATATGCGGATAAAGGCAGGTTCATAAAATTCATCCTTGGTAAAGAACCGGACGGCACTTTCCTGTTCAAGATCTGCGATGACGGCCCAGGCATCCCAGAGTCCCACAAGGAAATGATTTTTGAAAAATTCTACCGCATAGACAATTCCCTGACCGCGGCCCGGCCCGGATCAGGCCTGGGGCTCAGCATTGCCAGGAAAATCATGCGAGACCTTAAGGGAGATCTTTATTATGAACCCATGGAAAACACAGGGGCCTGTTTTACGGCAAGGATAAAAGATCATGAAACCCGTTAAAATACTGGTGGCTGAAGACGACCCGCATATCCGGATGGGTCTTGCAGATGCCCTTGAGAGCGAAGGATACCAGGTCCTGGCCGCTGAAGACGGCCATAAGGCTGAAAGCGTGTGGAAACAGGAAATGCCCGATCTTATTCTTCTCGATATCATGATGCCCGGAAAAAGCGGGTATGATCTGTGCCGGGATATCCGGGCAAAGGATGAAGCCATACCCATCATCATGCTGACAGCCAAAGGAGAGGAAATCGATAAGGTTGTGGGCCTGAAACTGGGGGCAGACGACTATATCACCAAACCCTTTGGCGTGCACGAACTCCTGGCCCGCATCGCTGCCGTACTCCGCCGGACCCGGGTTTCTCAAAAACATAAGACGGCCAACAGCGAAGCCCTGTTTTTCTTCGGCCCCTTTGGAATCAACCCCAGAACCTATAAACTCACCGGCAACGGCCGGACCCTGGATCTTACAGACCGGGAACTCAAACTCATCCGCTATTTTCACACCCACCCGGGCGAGGTCCTGAGCCGTGACAGCCTTTTAAACGCAGCCTGGGGCATGGATTACTACGGCACCACCCGGACCCTTGACCAGCACATTGCCCAGTTGAGAAAGAAAATCGAAAAAGACCCGGCCCGGCCGGAACTGATTGTTACGGTCCATGGGGTCGGGTACCGGTATGAACCCAAAGATTGAGCAGGAGTGAGTTTTGTCTATAGGTGATACGTGTAAAAGGCAGCCATCATTGATTTTATCATAAAAGCAAAGATCTCTTGCTATGCGACTGGTGGAGGAAAACAAGAGAGAAAATTTGAGGATGGCTCTTTATGCTTTAAATTTTCTGTGAACGGTTATAGGTACATCGACCGTTACTACGGCTTTAATCCATTTTCCGGAACTGAGCACATCTATGATGACAATAAGGATTTATGCGAAGGGAAAAAAGTTGTGGTGGTGGCCCATTCTCAAGGGAATCTATTTGCCAA
>MGTJ01000099.1 GCA_001799395.1 Desulfobacterales bacterium RIFOXYA12_FULL_46_15
ACGCCCACCATGAAAATCAAGCGGAAAAAAGTCCATGAAGCCTATGCAGATCTTATCGAAGCCATGTATTAAAGGCCTTTTCTAAGCCGGCCGATCTTTTCAAGATAATGGTGTTGGCAAGCCTGCTCAACCTTTAGAAGATTGGCAAAAGCCTCTGAAAAATCATTTTTTCCAATGGTAAAAAGCCCGTGGCCGTAGACAATGGCGCCATCGTTTTTTTCAAGAGCCTGGGGCAGGGTGTTGCAAAGGCCGAACGGTCCGGTTCCGACTTCGCCCGGCACAATGGGGATACCGGCCACGAATCGTTTTTTGGGACATTTGATGTGGCACTGGTCCTGGAAGCTGCAATTTGATTTTTCAATGGGATCACAATCCATGGATAAAATTACGGAAAATTTCGGATGCCCGTGGAGAATGGCCCGGCAGCCTGTTTTGAAAATGGTTTCCATGTGGGCTGACAATTCGCTGGAGGCTGTAATTCCGGCGCTGGTGGACCCGTCCAGGGGCACAGGGTCAATACAGCCGGAAAGTTCATCCAGAGAGCTTCCTGTCTGGCTGATATAAAGGGTTTTGTTCCATAAATACGAGACATTGCCGAAATAGGAGTCCACAAGTCCGTATTCAACGGTTTTAAATCCTGCTTCGATCACGGCTGAATACACAGACCCTTCATTTTGAAACGGCCCTTTCATGAGAGAAGGTTTTTTTTCAGGGACAGGTTTGAGATAAGGCGTGACGCCATCCAAAACAGCATGGTCCCTGTCTGTCGCAATCCCTTTTTGAAGAGCATCCAGGTAATCTGTAAAAAATTTGACAAAACAGGCAAAACATACGGAACTGATGGTGACAAATCCCTGTTCAGGGCTGACCGTACCCTGGGCAATAACGGCTGGTCCGATCCCTTTTGAGCGTTCTTTTTCTGAAGCGACAATCACAGTTTTTCTTTTCTTTAAAATTTGGATGATTTTATCAGGGTTGAAGTCATCAATGACCGGCAGGTCATGCAGAAAGGTTCTGGTTTCACAGTCTTTGGGTGATATGGACCCATTGGATTCAAGGGCTTTTCGGGCAAGAAAGGCCATGAGGCTTTTATAGGGCTCAACCGGTCTTAGAAAGGAAATCGAATTGATAAAAAGTCCATGGAACACCTCTTCAAGAAATTTTGTTTCATCTGCTTTACGGTTCCAGGTAATTTTATCGTCCAGGCAGCCGATGAGAGGCCGAGAAGGGCCTGACCTTGCCCCGAGGCTTGCACTGATAAATTTGCCGGCAAATTTTTTCAGGGTTTTTTCCATATCAGTCCTAGTGTTGTTGCTTTTTCTTCCAGGGGCAGGCCTTTAGAATCAAGGCCCCGGATGTCGTAATATTTTTTCCTGGCAATGAGGAAATCTTTACGGCTGATGGGGGAAATCCGGATATTATTCCCGCTGGAGCCGGGTTCGGTAAAGAACCTGTCCGGAAGGTCATCGTCTTTGATATCAAATCCGTTCAGGGCATTGATGATCCGTTCATTATAATAGATAGCCTCCCCTTTTTTTAAAAGATCCTGGGTTGAGGTCTCAATACCGGTGGCGGCTTCAAAAGCATTGGCATATTCTTCGAGCCCTGCGGCAAAAAAAGTGAATTTACAGGCAATGAGGGAGTCCACAATGGTATTTAAATCTTCTGCAATCTTGATAATACGGGCTTTGCCGCTGAAGCTGAACCGGTCTGTGGCTACAGGTTTTCTAAAGATTTCATGGCTGATGGGATAGGCCCTTAAATGACAGCCGCCACGGGTGGACAGGGCATATCCCAGGGCCATCCCGTAGGCTCCGCGCGGATCATAAGCCGGAAGCGCCATGCCCTTGACAGCCATGGCAGCTTCAGGTCTGCCCATTTTCCGGGCATAGGCGGCCGCGCCAAGACCCAGGTCCAGCCCTTCACCTCTTTGCAGGGCAATATCTTTTAACAGGGACAAAACTTCTTCGCTTTTGTAATTCATCCCCGTGATTTCCCGTCTCAAGGCAAGGGTTGAGGCTGCACAGAGGGTATCCATACCGTAATGGTTGCAAAGTTCATTGGCTTTGATAACCAGATCCGTGTCCATGCATCCGATCAGGGCTGTAAAATGGGACATAGTTTCAAATTCCGGCAGGGTCACGGCCTTTCCGTTTTTCTGCCCGATTTTTTTACAGAGGATGTGACAGCCCAGACACCCGTGTTTTTTTGGGGTATATTTTTCTGCATACCCGGCAGCGTTTAATCCGGACGTATGCTCAAACCAGGTCTGGCGAAAATTGTCCGTGGGCATCATCCTTCGGTTGTCCATGAGATCAAACACGGCGCCAGTGCCAAGACAGGTAAATCCGAACCGGCCCATGAGGGCGGGAGAGGCGGCCGTCAATCTTAAAATATCCTCTCTTGCCTGTTTCAATTTTTCAGGGTTTTTTATTTTGCAGCGGCCGGTCCCGTCCACTATAAGATATTTTATATTTTTTTTTGCAAGGCAAAGGCCAAGGCCGCTTCGCCCGGCGATGAAATGGCTGTCAATGGTTACGGACGCATATCTGACCCCGTTTTCAGCCGCCGGTCCGATCAGGGCCAGCGACCCGCGGTGAGGGCCGATGAGATGATGAGCCGTTTTTGTATCCAGTCCCCACAGGTCTTCGGCATTGCGGAGCCGGACATGGCTGTCCATGATTTCGATACCCACCGGATGAGGACATTGACCTTTGATTACAATTCCGTCCCATCCGGCCTGTTTCAGCCGGGTGGCAAATTTTCCGCCTGCGGATGAGTCTCCCACCAGACCTGTGAGGGGGGATTTTGAAACCATATGGACCCGGCCGGATGTCGGGGAGATAGTCCCGGAAAGAGGACCTGTAAAGATGGAGACTGCCATGTCGGGATGATCCCAGGGCAGGCAGGCCACAGGTCTCAGATATCTGCCGCCCATGCCTTTGCCGCCGATATAACGGGTATACACGTCAAGATCCGGCGTCTCAATGGCGATTTCTTTTTTTGTCAGATCAATATGAAGGATTTTTCCGGTCCAGCCGAATATCATGTTAAAAGCCTGTCTTTAAATTATCAGGGTTCCGCTTTCGTTGATTTTTTATTCAATATCACAGGATGGGCTGAAATGATAGAACGGGAGCAAAAGTTTTCTGCTATACAAACCTCATTTTTTGCGATAAAAAATAAAATAAATGACACTGACCAGTCTTTTTCTACATAACCCAATCGGGTTTTTAAAGAGGAGTATCTATGACCATTAAAAGAGTCGGCATATTAACCGGGGGCGGGGATTGTTCAGGCTTGAATGCGGTTATCCGGGCCGTTACGCGGGCTGCTGCCATTCAATACGGCGCCACAGTCATCGGGATTGAAGGGGGGTTTGAGGGCCTTATTTCCGGCCAGACCCAGGAGTTGACCGTAAAATCAACCAAAGATATCCTGACCCTTGGCGGCACTATTCTTGGCACCACCAATAAGGGCAACCCCTTTGAATACCGGGAGCGGCTTGATGACGGCAGCATCAAAACCACTGATTTTTCCGGCAGGGCCATGGAAACCTTTAAAGGCTTGAAACTGGATTGCCTTTTTGTGGTCGGGGGAGAAGGCACCCTTGAGATCGGGTATAAATTTTTTAAAAAGGGTATCCCTGTCATCGGTATTCCCAAAACCATTGATAATGACCTTGATAAAACCGATTATACTTTCGGGTTCCAGACTGCCGTCCAGGTGGCCTGCGACGCCCTGGACCGGCTGCAGACCACGGGCCGGAGCCATCACCGGGTCATGATCCTTGAAGTCATGGGCAGGAATGCGGGCTGGATTGCCCTTGAGGCCGGGATTGCCGGCGGCGCCCACATCATCCTGATCCCTGAAATCGAATATGAGATTGAAAATGTAATCAGAAAAATTGCGTTTCGTAAAAAAGGCGGCAGTCCCTTCAGTATTATCATGATAGCGGAAGGCGCCAGGGAAAAGGGCGGCACCACAGTCAAGACAGAGGAAGCGCAAGGCAGGCTCCAGGGAGTTGAAAAACTGGGAGGGGTCGGGTTCTATCTTGCAAAACAGATCGAAAAACAGATTGATCTTGAAGTCCGGACAACGGTTCTCGGACATATCCAGCGGGGAGGATCCCCCAATTCCTTTGACCGGGTTCTTTCCACCCGTCTCGGCAGTTTTGCCGTTGATGCAGCAGCTCAAGGAAGATTCGGAACCATGGTAGCCCTTAAAACTCCGGACATGGTCCTTGTGGATCTGAAGGATCTTGCAGGAAAGGTCAGGACCGTATCCCTTGATTCTCAGCTGATCCGTTGCGCAGAATCCATTGGTATCAACATGGGCAGAGAAGCCATGTAAAAAAACAGATTAAACTCTCAATGAATGCAGGGCCAAAATCTTTTAAATTTTTAAAAATTGTGTCATACTATGGCCGAAAATCAATCTGGAGGATTTTATCCCATGAATCTTTTGGCCATATTATCAAACATCGGGTTTCCGGATATACTGGATATCCTTTTAATTTCACTCGTTTCCTATCAATTATTCATCTGGTTCTGGGGAACCAAAGCGTTCAAGGCCCTTGTGGGTATTGTTGTTTTAAGCGGGGTTTTCATCCTGGCCAAATCCTGGGGGCTTTTTCTGACTACCTGGGTGTTCCAGATCCTGTGGCAGGTTTTTGTCATCCTTCTTATTATTTTGTTTCAAAAGGAGATCAGGCAGATGCTGGAACGTTTCAACCCGTTAAAAAACATGGGTATGAGGCATGATAAGATATCAAACGGATGGGTGCCGGAATTTTCAAGATGGGCATTTGATGCTGCGCAAAAAAGAATCGGAGCTGTTGTTATTTTTGAAAAAACAGATCCTGTATCTGATCTTGTCACAAGAGGCATTCCCATGGAGTGTGAGCCTTTGCCGGAAATCCTGAATTCCATTTTTTATAAGCAATCCCCGCTGCATGATGGCGCGATCCTGATTTTCAACGGGAAAATATCAAAAGTTTCCTGTTATCTTCCCCTGTCCACCCGGGAGGATCTGCCCCAGGAATGGGGGACCCGCCACAGGGCAGCCCTGGGCCTTTCAGAACAATGCAATGCATGGGTCCTGATCATCTCGGAAGAACGGGGAGAGGTATCTTTTGCCTTTGATAACCAGGTTAAAAAGATAAAAGATGAAAAAGAACTGTCCTTTTTTCTTGAGACCCAGGTGTTCAATGAAAAGGAACCTGAAATGAACATACGCCAGGTCATCCTGTCCTGGTTTACCAAACGGTATAAGATAAAGGCCGTTGTTTTTGTCCTGGTGTTTGTTTTATGGCTTGTCTTTGCAGGACAGCAGAATTTTGAAAAGAAAATCGAACTGCCCCTTGTTTATCGAAATATCCCGGAAAGTATTATGGTTTCCTCACCGGCAGCAATAAACATATCCGTGACCTGCAGGGGATTGAGAAAGGATATCAGCCTGTTGAGCAAAGAGAATATGATGTCATCCCTGGATCTTGCTTCTGCAAAACGGGGGAAACTCCATTACAATATCACAAAGGCAAACCTGACACTCCCCAATGAAAGGATTGATATCGTCAATATCAGCCCGGGAAGGGTTGAGATTATTACTGAAAAGGCCCAGAAACCGGATATTAAAAATAAATCTTTATGATTTTTTTGGGCGAAATGAGTCAGCAGCATCCTTGGCCGTTTCCGCAGGAAGCGTTTTCTTTTCCCTTTATCCAGACCTGGATAATATAAGCGGCTCACCCCACCCCCGGACTGACCGAGATGGCTTCTGAAGGACAGTTGTTCACGCAGGCGCCGCATTCCATGCAGGCGTTGAAATCGACAATTTCGGCTTTGTTCCCGCGCATCTCAAATACGGCCTGGGGGCAGACTTCAGTGCAAAGGCCGCACCCGACACATTTTTCCCGGTCAAGCACCAGGGTGGATACTTCGTCCAGATACCTCAATTCTTTCATGATTCAATCCTTTTTTATCTTTATGTTAAAATGCAGAATATATCCATAGCCCTGAAGAAATGACAAGACCTGCCAGCTGGACCGGAATATACCGCTTCATTTCCTTTTCAACCCCTGAAGGGGAGGTGAAGGGGGTAGCACCGGTAAAATTCATGGCCAGATAGGAACTGACGGTCACGCTGAAGAAAAAGAGGGCGAGCGATCCTGAGATTCCAGGGATGTCAGAGGCTGACAGCAAAAGAAGGAGACCGGCAAAAATGCTGCCGGATATGATACCTTTAAGGGCAAAATGCCGGGACGGGATATATGGCAGCAGGACAGGGGTGACAAATGCACCGGAAATGATACCGGTTGCAAGAGCGTAAAAACTGAGCAAGCCTCTTTCCAGAGCTCCTGAAAAAGAAAAAATGCCAGGCCCGAAACCTGACAGGATGAATAGAACAAGAACGAAAATCAGGGCAGGCTTCAGCACAATCCGGATTTCAACAGGGGTGAGGATAAACCTCTCATAAAGGGAGAAGGTGACCTGCCTCATGGGTTTATCCGCAGTTTTATCATTTTTCAGAAAAGCCGGGATATCCTTTGCCCTTACCGGTCCATAGATCACCCTGAATCCGGACAGTTTTTTTACCTCCCTTGCCGATACCCCTGTTGCGCCAAGTTGAGGAAGAATAACCCGTTTGTGGTTCACGACTTTTTCAAGGGATACGGTTTTTATTCTTTTCACAAGTTCGCCCGTGGAAAAAGTGCCTTTCCCGGCCGCACACCAGACATTGACGCCTTTTGTATCCAGGACCAGTATCCAGGCATGAATTCCTGACAGCTCTTTTCTCAAATGGTCAAAGGTCAATTTGAAATTGGCTGTCACGAGAACCTCGGAATTTTTGTCCGGGTTGCCGATACCGTAGAGGCCGGGCGCTACAGTATAAGAATGCCGCCCGATACCGCATCTGACAAAAAATGTGGCAAAGAGGTCGTCTTTTTGAAGCCTGGATTTGATGATGGGAACAGGACCGGCATCTGTTGTGATAAATTTATCCACATAGGAGCAAAGCCTGTATCCTGGTTTTTCATAAACCTGCGCAGGGCAGGCTGTTGTTTTTGTGCCACAGGACGGGGCCTTGTCCATGGAGCCTAAGATGCTCACGCCTGACGCCGGGACTTTAAGTTTTTCAACGGAAGCTGAATTGCCGCACCCGCATCCTTCTGTTTTTTTCATAAGGGTTATCCTCAGAGGTTTTGTATATATTGTTTAAATTGTTCCAATAAGGCTTTGTCCACGCAGAAATAGGTTTTCGGTCCTTCCACCTCACCGCAGACAATCCCGGACTCTTTTAAAATTTTTAAATGCTGGCTGATGGTAGACTGGGAAAAGGGAAATATATTCACAATTTCTCCGCATACACAGGTGTTGATATGGATAAGATGTTCGACAATTTTTATTCTTGTCGGATGTCCCAGGGCCTTGAATATTTTTGAAAGCTGTTCGGTTGTCATCTGGTTGTTTTATCCGCCTCCTTTAATATCGTTCATCGGCAATTAACGATATAGTAAGCCGGGTTGCTTGTCAATATAAAAAATTAAAAACCTAAGCTTTACTATCAACCCTTGTCCTGATATGGTATGAGCAGTTTTCAACCATAATTTCAGATGCCAACTCCGGGAGTATCTTGAATTGAATTTGCAGATTGAATATTACAATGACGGAACAGACTTTCATGAAATAGACCCTTTGTCTATCAATCCTGAATATCTGACAGATTTTTCCATTTATGAAAAACTGCAGTATAAAGGCAACCAGTATAGATTCAGGTGCCTCCTGCTGGATCCTTCATCCATCCCCAAGGAAAGGCTTATGGAATTGTTGAGGTCCTGGAAGAACGTCTATATCCACGAACATCAGGCCAAAAATTATCATCAATACCTAAAGGATAATCTTTCCTATATCCTCAACCACGATGAAATTGATATTTCAAAAAAAACAGACACCCTTATCAGTTTGTCAACAGAGGTTGTAAAAGAATCGTTTGAGTTGAATTTTGCCAAGGCCGGATGCGGGAAAAAAGCCCTCAGCAATATTCACCAGCTTATTTCACAGGCTATTGAATTTATAACAGATATCAACTCATTAAACGGAATTGCAAATCTTATCGGCCATGACTATGATACCCATACCCATTCCATAAAAGTAGGATGGCTCATGGCCACTTTTATCAATGCCAATAAGGATCTGTTTACCCCGAAAAAGGATCATGGATTTAAAAACTTACTGATCCAGGCTACAGTTGCTGGCCTTCTCCATGATATCGGGAAAATTAAAATTCCTTCAAACATCCTCAATAAAAACGGGAAACTCGATAACCTTGAATATATCATTATTCAATCCCATACTGCTTATTCCGTCTGCCTTTTGTTTGATACAGGGATTTCAAGATATGCTTCGCAGGCCATTTTATACCATCATGAAAATGAAGACGGCAGCGGATATCCCACAGGTCTGGCAAGCGATCAGATCCCGATGATTGCAAAAATCTGCCACATTGCCGATGTGTTTGACGCACTGACATCCAAGCGCTCCTACAAGGAATCCAAATCCCCTTATGAAGCCCTGAAAATAATGGCTGGCAACAATCCATATCTTGATACGCTTAAAAAATTTGAAAAAGAAGTTTCTGACAATGTGAAGATCCCTGCTACAGCCCTTGTCAGGGATGACTACGATATAAAACTCAGGCGGTTAAGAGAAAAAGAGATGATGGAAGAAGAGGCAAAAAAACGGGTTGAAGCCAGGACCAAACTGAGAGATCAGGGTATGGTCCATTGTTTTGACAAGGAATTGCTCAAACGGTTTATCCAAACCATTAACAGGTCTGAAAGCTTTGAACTCTCAGCACTATTATAAGAAAAGGCCTGAAAAAAGCATGAATGCTGAATCATCAGGCCTTTTAAAACCGTTTAATTTTCAGATGCCTTATATCCGGCTTCATTGATTTCTTGAATTGCCCTGGCAATCAAGTCCTGGCCGGCAACTTCAAAGCTTGCCTTTTTTCCGTTCAGATCCACAACGACTTTTGAAATTCCGTCAATGCCTTCAAGAGTCTTCCGGACCATTCCTGAGCAGTGCCCGCAGCTCATGCCGTCTACATTCAGGGTTATTTTCTGTGCTGCCATTTTTTCTCCTTAACTCCAGTGTTGATTTTTTTATTCCAAGGCTTGTTCATCCCCCGGATATAAGGGTTATAATAAGGCTCAAATCGTTTTCCGTCAACCGCATGTGCAGTTCGAAACAGCGGATTTCAATTTTCACTCTTCCTGGGTTCCGGTATTAAAAAGCCTGTCAAGCGGGCTTTGCAGCTGGCGGATATCACGGGCTATGACATGGGTATATATCTCGGTGGTCTTGACATTCGCATGACCGAGAAGTTTCTGGAGCATACGGATATTGACCCCATTTTCCAGCATATGGGTAGCAAAGCTGTGTCTTAGTATATTGCAACCTGTCTTTTTATTGAGACCAATTTGCAAAGCAGCTCTTTTCACTGCTTTCTGCAAACCTGATTCAAGCACATGATGGCGCATTACCTGTCCTGAACGCGGGTCGGTTGAGCGGTTTTTTGACGGAAAGAGCCATTGCCACCCCACCTCTCTTGCTGCATTGGTATATTTCCTGGCCAGAGCTTCAGGAATATAGACATCCCCAAACCCCTCCTCCAAATCCTGATGATGCAGCTTTTTTACGGCTGCGATCTGCATCTCAATCTCTTTTTGCAGATTTTTTGGCAACATGGTTGTCCGATCCTTGCCGCCTTTACCACCATGGACAAGAATCAGCCCCTGACCGAAATCAATATTATTGATACGCAGACGGATACACTCCATCAGCCGCAGACCGCAACCATAGAGAAGTTTTGCCATGAGGGCGTGTTTGCCGGATATTGCACCAAGCATCTGCTGAACTTCGCTCTGTGTCAAGACTGTGGGTGGTGTTTGGTGACGCTTACTGCGTACCGGGGTAAACTCACCAGCCAGAGGTTTGTCAAGGACATCTCTATATAGAAAGACGATGGCATTCAAAGCCTGTCGCTGGGTCGATGCTGAGATCTTGCCTTCTGTTGCAAGATGGGAAAGAAAACGTTTAACATCCTTGGCCCCAAGCATGTTTGGATGGGTTTTCCCGCCAAAGAAATAGATATATCGGAGTATCCACTGGCCATATATCTGCTCTGTACGATAGGCATAGTGGTAATAGCGGAGTACTTCACGCACCTGATCCATCAGTTCAAGATTTGGATCAGGACAGAATTTCTGTATATTTTTATTTTGACTTTCCATAATGTTTTATTATATGGCTCAATATATGGAATATTACAAGAGAAAAGGTGATAAGTGGAATCTATCAGTGTTTCCGGGCTTTTCTTTCAATAAAACTCCTTATCACATGCCCTGCCTGTTCATTGTCATGGATGAAAGAAAAATGGATTACTCACCGTACATATCCGTAATAAGCTTTCTTAATTGAGCGGCTTTGGTATTGGACAAGCTATCAATTTTATTTTGTAATCTTAGCTTGCTAATGGTACGGATTTGATCAACAGCAATTTCAGCATTTTTGTTTGCACATTTAATCTGAAGCCTGGTCCTCCATTGCTGGTGTATTTTTGAAGTTAAGGGGCATACGACAACTGTTTCCAAGTGTTTGTTCATCTCGTCTTGGCTGATTATGACGACGGGACGAACTTTTTTTATTTCGCTTCCTATGGCGGGGTTGAGATCAGCAATATATATTTCGTATCTTTTAATATTCAAAGCCATCCTCCTCAAGGCCATCAAGAAGCGTTGTGTCAAAATCGTCCCAATGTTCTTTTTCATCAGCCATGGCTTTATAAGTATCGTCCCAAGAAAGCTGGCTGTCTTCTTTATTCCTAAGAAGCAGTCCCTTGTCAGTTTCTTCAATTAAAAGGGAATTTTTTAGTCCGTATTTTTGAAGAAGCGCTTTGGGAATACGAACTCCTTTAGAATTACCAATAGGGACCAGTTTAACGTCTCTTACTCGAAGTTGATTTTGCATGAGGATGCTCCTATAATTCCATTAGTTTGTTTATTTTGTGATTATTGTAATTACATTATATCGAGATGTCAAGATTGAATTTCAAAGGCGTAGCTGATATAAAAGC
>MGTJ01000100.1 GCA_001799395.1 Desulfobacterales bacterium RIFOXYA12_FULL_46_15
ATCTATACCCCCACGGTAGGTCTTGCCTGCCAGCAGTACTCTAAAAATTTCCGGGGAGCCAACGGAATCCATTTTTATCCCGGCAATATAGACTATGCCGAATATATTCTCAGGAATTATACAGACCAGGCGATCCGCATCGCCGTGGTCACGGACAACCAGGGTATTCTCGGGATCGGGGACCAGGGCGCAGGCGGTATCCCCATCTGTCTCGGGAAACTCATGCTCTATACCCAGGGCGCCGGGATTGCGCCCTGGCATTGCCTGCCCATCTCCCTTGATGTGGGAACGGATAATGAGGACCTGCTCAATGACCGCGACTATATCGGCTGGCGCCACAGACGTCTCAAGGGTGAAGAATACAACACATTTATTGAAAAATTCGTAGCCGCATTTAATCGGAATTTTCCCCAGGCCTTACTCCAGTGGGAGGATTTTTCAAAACAAACAGCATTCACGGTCCGGGATAAATATGTGAGGCAAGCCATTTCCTTTAACGATGATATCCAGGGCACCGGGGCCATTGCTTTGGCCGGAATACTTGCCGCCATGAAGGTCAAAAAGGAAAAAATGTCAGGCCAGGTTTACCTGATCAATGGTGCCGGTGCCGGCGGTATCGGTATTGCCGAACAGATCCTGACAGAACTTATGGAACAGGGAATGGGTCAAACAGAAGCTGTTTCAAAAATTTTTGCCCTTGATTCAAAAGGGGTGGTAACAAGTGACAGGGCCATTGAACCTTACAAGATTAAATTTGCAAAAGATCCGAAAGCTCTCACCTGGCTGAAAACCCCTGAAGACAATACCCTTCTGAATGTGGTCAAAAATGAAAACATAACCGTTCTCATCGGCACCTCAGGCCAATCCGGGTGTTTTACAAAAGAAGTCGTTGAGGCCATGTGCGAAAACGCAGAACGGCCAATCATTTTCCCCTTGAGCAATCCGAATAAAAAAACAGAAGCCCAGCCCGAGGACCTGTTCGCCTGGACCGACGGAAAAGCGCTTGTTGCCAGTGGTTCACCCTTCCCGCCGGTCCGGCATAAAGGGAAGGAGTATCGCATCGGCCAGGTCAACAACGCCTTTGTATTCCCGGGCGTGGGGCTCGGCATTATCGCATCCGGGGCCACAGAAGTCCTGCCGTCCTTTTTTTCCGCAGCCGCCCATGCTGTTGCGGAATTTGTCAGTGAAGAGGATTTGATGAACGGCATTCTCTGCCCGCCCCTGGATCAGCTCAAAAATGTTTCGTTCGAGGTTGCCAAATGTGTCGGTGCTGAAGCCATAAAAGCAGGAGTCATCAAAAAAGGCTGTGCCTTTTCAAGATACAAACACAACAATGACCCGGACCGGCTGAACCTTCTGATAGAAAAAATGCGCTGGGAACCCAAATATTTTGATCAGATTTAATTTATAAACATGAATTTCAGCCGGTTCAGCTTCAGTTTTGAACCGGCTGATTTTTTTTTAACCCTCTTTTCTAACCTTCTCCTGCAAGAAAAGCCAAAACCGCATCAGCCGTGACATCACCGTCAATGGCCGAAGACACAATGCCTCCGGCATAGCCGGCACCTTCTCCTGCAGGGAACAGCCCCCGGATCTGCGGGTGCATCCGTGTATCAGCCATCCTGGGGATTCTTACGGGTGAGCTGGTCCGGCTTTCCACAGCCAGGAGTTTGGCTTCCTTTGTCACATACCCTTTCATTTTTTGTCCGAAAATCTGAAAGGCCTGTTTCAGGGCATCCGTGATATAAGGTCCCAGAATTTCTTTCAAAGGATAGCTGACCATTCCCGGAATATAGGATGCGGCAGGCAGAATCCGGCTTACCCTGTCCTCCAGAAAATCCGTAAGGATCTGGGCAGGAGCGGCCTGGGTCCGGCCCCCTGCAAGAAACGCCTTTTGTTCCATCTGTTTTTGAAATTCAAGACCTGAAAAATGCCTGAATGCTTCTTCCAGATGTCCATACTGGTGTGAATCAATGGTGACCACCATCCCGGCATTGGCATAAGGCAGATTACGAAGGGAATTGGACATCCCGTTCAGTACCAGCTCACCAGGCGCTGTGGATGCCGGGATCAGCATGCCGCCGGGGCACATGCAAAATGAATAGACCCCGGCCTGTCCCACCTGGCAGGCCAGTGAATAGGCGGCTGCGGGTAAAAACGGGCTGTCTTTGGATTTCCCGTACTGTATGGTATTGATCAAGTCCTGGGGATGCTCCACGCGGACGCCCATGGCATAGGGTTTGGCTTCCAGAAGGATCTGATTTTTATCGAGCAGTTCATATACATCCCGGGCAGAATGGCCGGTCGCAAGAATGACTGCATCAGATATAAATTCACTGTTTTTTGTTCTCACTCCCAGTATCTGCCCGTTTTTTAAAATTAAGCCTGTCACCCTTGAATTGAAATGAATCTCACCGCGGCATTTCAAAATGGTATTCCGGACAGCCCGAATGATCCCCGGCAATCTGTTGGAACCGATATGGGGATGGGCATTGACCAGGATATCCCGGATTGCCCCATGAAGAACCAGGATGGAAAGAATTTTTTTCACATCCCCCCGTTTGGTGGACCGGGTATACAGTTTTCCGTCGCTGTAAGTTCCTGCCCCGCCTTCACCAAAACAATAATTGGAATCCGGGTTTACATTTCCTTCAGTCTGTAGGGTTTTTAGATCAAACCGTCTTTCCCTTACGTCTTTTCCCCGCTCCAGGATAATAGGGAGAATGCCGTTCTCGATCAATCTCAGCGCAGCAAATAATCCTGCCGGGCCGCTGCCGACAATGATGGCCTTTTTGCCTGGTCTGACCGGTTTATATGTTACCGGCTGCAAAAGGTCTTCCATGGGCTCACCTGAATAAACCCTTGCCTGGATCTGAAATACCGGAGACCGCCCCCTGGCGTCAACGGACCGCTTTATGGCCTGTACGGCGCCAACGTCCGGAATATCCATTTTCAGTGCTTTGGCAGCATATTCCTTGATATATTCGAGATCATGAATTTTATCCGGCCGGATACGAAGTGTTATGTCTTTGATCATTCCAAGTCCCCTTTTTATGGAGAAAACCATTCTATATCATAAACCCTTGTTGATCTCAAAATTTTTTTCTTGACAGAGCTTTCTCAATTTAGTTTAATTAGCCCTGTATACAGAATCATGTTCTATATACAGAACTTTTTGGAGCAATACTTATGAAATCACCTGTTCAGGAAAAAGAAAAACCAGCATCCAGCCCAACCGCCCCTGCCGTGGAGCAGGCCGCCCAACTGCTTTTCTGCCTTCAGAAAAACAAAGGCAATGATATGGGATTGACCGCCATCTGCAAAGGAATCGGCATCCATAAGAGCAAAGGGTATTCCATTTTAAACGCACTGGCCAAATACGACCTCGTAACCCGGGATAATGCATCCAAAACCTATTCCCTGGGACCGGCCCTCATGCCCCTGGCCCAGAAAGCCAAGGAAAAATTCGATATCACCGCCATTGCCAGAGATCACCTCCAGGAACTATCCGAAGCCACCAAAACCAGCGTGCTGCTGGGGATCATCTGTAATGACCAGGTGTTTATTACCGGGAAATATGACGGCAACGACAAGGTATCGGTCACAGTCAATCTCTATCAGTCCCTGCCCATTACCCACGGGTCCCACGGAAAAGCCGTTTTCGGATATCTCACCCCGGAAGAACAGGAAAGGCTCCTTTTTTCCGGGCAGATCTTTTTTCATGGAAACCCTGAAGACTTTGATGCAGATCAACTCAAAAGCGAACTGATCTTCTGCCGGGAAAAAGGATATGCCATGGATCAGGGTAAAATGTCGCCCGGCATCAATGCCGTCAGCAGTCCCATTTTTGACCACAATGGTGAAGCGGCTGCCTGCATTATTATCCTGGGCACTTTCCAGGAAGACCGGTTTGAGGTTTTCGGGAAAATGATCGCTGAAACCGGCCGGATGATTTCCCGGCAGTTAGGTGCAAGAATATAAAGGAGACACGATGAAAAAAGATGGGGTAAAAATTATCAAGACAACGACATGGTCCCCCGGTCCCGGATGCCACGGCGGCTGCGGAATACTGGTCCATGTCAAGGACAACAAAGTGATCAAGGTGGAAGGCGACCCGGACCATCCCTGGAACCAGGGAAGGCTCTGCTCGCGGTGTCTTTCCATGACTCAGTACATGTACCATAAGGACCGTCTCAGAAAACCCCTGAAACGGGTCGGCGAACGGGGGGAAGGCAAGTTCGAGGAAATTTCCTGGGAGGAAGCCTTTGACCTGATTGAAGAAAAAATGAAAAAAATCCGGGACGACTACGGCCCCGAATCCGTGATCTTCCACCAGGGAACCGGCCGGGACATCGGCGGCTGGATATCCATGCTGGCCTATGCCTTTGGCAGCCCCAACTGGATGTTCGGGCTTTCCGGGATTTCCTGTTATACGCCCAGGCTCATGATGATGTCCATCACCCAGGGGGATTTTGCCGTGGTGGATGCCTCCCAGTGGCTTGAAAAACGATATGACGACCCTGAATACAAGATTCCCGAAACCGTCATCATCTGGGGCCAGAACCTGCCCGCCACCTGCCCGGACGGATTTTTCGGCCACTGGTATGTGGATCTCATGAAACGGGGGACCGAACTCATCGTCATTGACCCGAGATGCACCTGGATCGCCTCCCGGGCTAAAATCTGGCTCCAGCTCCGGCCCGGTACCGATGCGGCCCTGGCCCTGGGGTTCATCCATGTCATGATCAAAGAAAACCTCATCAACATGGATTTTATTGAAAAATGGACCAATTCCCCGCACCTGGTGAGAACCGATGGGAAAATCCCGGTTTTCCTGAAAGAAAAAGATATCAGAGAAGACGGTTCCGATCTGAATTTTGTCGCCCATGATGCAATTTCCGGGGATTTCATGATATGGGACACAACAGCCCAGGCCTATGACAAAACAGGCGTCAAAGCCTCCATGGACGGGGCTTTTAATATCACCTTAGCCAATGGTTCAAAGGCCTCTGTCAAGACTGTCTGGACCCTTTACAAAGAGAATGCCGAACAGTATACCCCAAAAAAGGTTGAGGACATCACCTGGGTCCCGGCCGAGAAAATCCGCCAGGCCGCCCGCATGTATGCCAAAGCCAAGCCCGGAGCCCTTCACTGGGGGCTTCCAATTGACACCATCCCGTCCACCGTGCCGACCTCACAGGCCCTTAACCATCTCTGGTGCCTCACCGGCAACCTGGACATCCCCGGCGGAAATGCCATTGCCCGGTATGCATTTGATGTCGTGACCTATCCATATCATTCAGGCGGCGCCATCTTAAGCCTGCCGCCCGAGGTCATGAACAAACGCATCGGCATCCATGACTACGGCTGTATCAAGGATTTCAGGGCCTGGGCCCAGCCCGACAAGGTCCTGGAACAGATTTTTTCCGGCAGCCCCTATCCGATCAAGGGCATGTGGATACAGACGGCCAACCCCATTGCCTGCACCGGCATGGAACCCCAAAAATGGCACAAAGCCATCAAAAAACTGGATTTCACGGTCTGCGTGGATCTGTTCATGACCCCCACGGCCATGCTCTGCGATGTGATTCTTCCGGCAGCCACCTTTCTTGAAAAAGATTCGCTCAAGGCCTGGTGGGTCCCCTTAAATGCCATCAAAAAAGTCGTGGATGTGGAAGAATGCAAATCCGACATTGAAATCAACCTGGAACTCTGTAAAAGGTTCATGAAGGATTTCCCCTTCCCCAACACCCGGGTGCTTTTTGATTCCCTTTTAAAATCCGCCGGTATCACTTACCAGGAACTGTGTGACAACACCTGGATGCTTCCTCCCGAGGGACATCCCAGCAAACCCTATTTAAGGTATGAAAGGGGCTTGCTCAGACCTGATAAAAAACAAGGTTTTAGGACCCCGTCCGGGAAAATCGAGCTTTTTTCCTCCTGGCTGGAAAAATGGGGTCTTGACCCAATGCCTTACCACGAAGAGCCTCCTTACAGCCATATCAGCACCCCTGACCTGTTCAAAGACTATCCGCTGATTCTTGCCACAGGCCGGAGAATGGGACCCTTTTTCCATTCCGAACACCGGCAGATTCCCTGGCTCAGAGAGCAGCAGAAAGAACCGGTCCTGGAAATCCACCCGGATACAGCCAGAAAATACGGGATCGAACATGGTGAAAAAGTCTGTGTTGAAAACTGGCTGGGAAAAATCACGGTCAAAGCCCTTGTGACCCCGGTCATCCATCCCAATGTGGTCATGGCTGAACACGGATGGTGGTTCCCGGAAAAAGAAGGCAGGGAACCCAGCCTGTTCGGCGTATGGGACGTCAATGTCAATCAGCTCATCCCCATGGGGCATGAAGGGAAAGCCGGACTGGGTGCCCCCATTAAGAGCATGCTCTGCAAAGTATACAAGGCGAAAGGATAAAAACCATGACCGAATACGGAATGCTTATCGATTATGAATATTGTACCGGCTGCAAGACCTGTGAAATAGCCTGCAAACAGGAATATGAAAGGCCTGCCGGAAAAGTCGGAGGGGTGGAAGTCACGGAATTCGTCCACACCCTTCCCAATGACAAACTCTTTATCACCAATATCCCGCACTTTACCCGGGCCTGCGTGTTCTGCGCCGGCCGGGTCAAGCAGGGCCTCACGCCTGCCTGTGTCAAGCACTGCATGGCAAGGGTCCTGACCTTTGGAAAGATTGAAGACCTGGTCAAACTCATCCCTGAAAAGAGAAAAGCCATCCTCTGGACCAAGGGCTGACCATAAAAACACTCAGCAGAGGCTGCCGCGATGCAGCCTCTGCTGAATCAATCCCCAAGAATTTTCAACACCGGATCATTAGTTTTCAAAATATTACAGGTTTCAGATTCCGAGTCAAAAACGATAACAGCTTTTCCGGATTTTAATTGATTCAACACCTGGTTTATTTTTGTTTCCAAAGAAATTTCGATTTCCCCATAGTCAGTGCCATCCCTGGTGACAAATTCTTCAATAACACCATTAAGCGCTTCAGGAGATAATTGGTCATATGGTATTCTTACTCCGGCCATTTATGAAAAATTCCAGTTTTCTAATGCAGGTATTTTCTTATCCGCAGATAATTTTTTGATCCGGTATTCCAATTTATATGCTGCACTTTTTGAAAGATTCTTATGGACAGCCGCCAATTCAACCGGAAGTCTTGCCCTGGTATATTTTGAAGCTGTTCCCTGATTATGTTTTAAAATACGGGATTCAATATCCTTGGTGACACCGCAGTACAGAGAATTATCCGAGCATTTTAATAAATAAACGGACCAGGATTTCAATCCTTCTCCTTTGATGCAGTATAAAATATCATGGTTTCATTTAATGATGGTTATTTTGGTAATGGTCACTTTGGGTGGTGACTCCTGTATTTTTTGTTATCTGGTTGTATTATCAGGCTGATATCTATGATTTTATGCGGGATGTTGTCAATAGGACCCGGCATCTTTGTTTTCATCTCTTTTTTACGTATCTTATTGACATCAAGCAACCCAATGTCCTAATGGATAACAAAGACCCTTAACTGTCTCGTTTGACATTTTTCAAAAGGTCGAGAGAAAAACAGGTGGCCTTCAGGAAAAAGTTATTATGGTTTATGGATTAAAAATTCAATTTTGACGTAGCCCTGTTTTTTTCTTGCCTTAACTTGCTTAGACCTGATACAGGTTCAACATATTGTACCTGTATCTGGAGAACACCATATATGCTGACATCCTATCATATCACCATTCTGTTTCTTTCTCTGGGGGTTCTGCTGTTTGTGGCCAGAGGGCTGGGTGAGCTGGCCCAGCGGTTCCATCAGCCGGCTGTGCTGGGGGAGCTGATTGCCGGTGTTCTGCTGGGTCCCACGGTCCTGGGTACCCTGGCACCGGACCTGAGCCTCTTCCTCTTTCCCCTGAACGGCTTGAACGCCATTGCCCTGGATACCATCGGAACCTTAGCCATTGCCCTATTTCTTCTGGTGGCGGGTATGGAGGTGGATCTGTCCATCATCTGGAAACAGGGAAAAGTCGGTACCAAGGTGGGGATAGCCGGTATGGTCATCCCGTTTTTCATTGCATTGACGGCGGCCCTGGTCATCCCCGGTGCCCTGGGCCGGCATTCAGGGGTTGATCCGACATTATTCGCCTTATTTTTCGCCATCGCCATATCCATATCCGCCCTGCCCGTCATTGCCAGAATCCTCATGGACATGGGCCTCTACCGCACCGATCTGGGCATGGTGGTCATCAGTGCAGCCATTCTCAACGACATCACCGGATGGATTGTTTTTGCCATTGTCTTAAGCCTTTTGGGAAACCCGGCCGGAAACGCCCACCCCATTGTCCTGACCATCACGCTGACCCTGGCGTTTACAGGGCTCATGCTGACCCTGGGCCGCCGGCTGATTCACAATGTCATGCCCTTTGTGCAGGCCTATACCCGGTGGCCCGGCGGTGAGTTGAGTTTTGCCCTCTGCCTTGGGTTCCTCGGGGCGGCTTTTACCGAATGGATCGGTATTCATGCCATTTTCGGCGCCTTTATCGTGGGCGTGGCCGTCGGAGATTCCTCACACCTTCGGGAACGAACCCGGGTCATCATCGGTGATTTTGTTTCCTTTATTTTTGCCCCGGTATTTTTTGCCGGCATCGGTCTTAAAGTCAACTTCCTATCCCATTTCGACCTTCCCCTGGTTTTGACGGTACTGGGGATTGCTTTTTCCTGCAAAATCATGGGTGGCTTCATAGGTGCCCGGTGGGGCGGGATGTCTTCACAAGAATCCTGGACCGTGGGCTCTGCCATGATATCTGTAGGGACCATGGGAATCATTGTGGGAATGATCGCCCTTCAAGCCGGAATCATCCGGGAGCCCCTCTTTGTGGCCCTGATCGTGATGGCCATTGTCACATCAATGGCCAGCGGCCCCCTGATGCGCCTCATCCTTAAAACCGAAAAAAAGCAAAGGCTTCGGGATCTCCTGTCCTCAAAATATTGTATATGGGAATTGAAAGGCCTTTCCCGCAGGGAGGTCATCCAAGAGATGACGGCCCTGGTTTCCGGCCCGGAGGGTCTGGATACACACAGCCTGGTAACAGCGATCTGGGCTCGCGAGCAACTCCTCAGCACCGGCATCGGCAATGGTGTGGCCCTTCCCCATGCCCGCGTCGAAAACCTCCGGGCTCCCCTGGTCGTGGCGGGCATCTCCAAAACAGGCATTGATTTTGATGCACCGGACGGCAGACCGGCAACGGTTATTTTCCTGGTTCTTACGCCTGGAAACGAACCCGGCGCCCAATTGGAGATTGCCGCTGAAATCGCAAAACTTTTCAGAGATCCGCACATCCTGGATCAGATTCTCCGCATGAAGACCTTCACGGAATTTCTGGCATTGATCCGGGCAAGGGTGAATTAAGGCCCGGACCGACGTTATCGTTTGCGCCTCCTTTTGGGCCAGGGTTAGGCAGCGAAAAGTAAAAAGTTGCGCCATGGTCGACTTCGCCTTCAGTCCAGGTTTCTCCATCATGCCGGCTGATAATCCGGCCCGCATTGGCCTGGCCAATGCCGGTGCCTTTGGATGTCCCGGCCCTCGGTTTCGGACCTGCCTTCCTGGATGACATCCTGAACCACTTCATTCAGGTCAACCTGCGATTCGGACATTTCATTGCGGCCCATGCGTGAAAAGGAGAGCAGATCGTCAATAAGCATCCCCATTTATTTGCTCGATTCAGAGATGTTTGCCATATAATGCAGGCTCTTCTTATCCAAAGTAGCCAGGATTTTCTTAAAGATTTTCTATCCAGGTTTTCAAGTCCATCTGTTCGAGTATCTCTTCGGCCTTTGGATCTGTCTCCATTATCGGGCCTGCCGGAAGGTCGTCGTGAATCCCCAGTAGGGACAGGTGGTGATACAGTCGTTCGTTTATCAGGTATGACATCAGTTCCTCTGCCGCCGTCTCCGTTTTTTTCGGTGACAACATCCCGTCCGGATACAGGTCAGCTTCTTCCAGCCCCCTTTCCAGCATCCATACCGCTTCCTGCGGGTCTTCCGCCTTGTCGATCATTGCCTGAACCTGGTCTATCATCAGGGCTCTGTGGTAGCTTGGCGTCAATAGATCCCCCTTCTGGAGCCATACCGCCGATATCCACTGTGCCGAGCTTTCTTCCGGAATCGTCCAGGCTATCAAATCTTGTTGTTTTTTCATTGAGTTTTCCTTTCAATTCTTCGAGCGTTTTTAAATATGGCGGAGGGATTGCCCCTGGGAGTGCAATCTTGGACTTCCCTTCACCGTCAATCACGGTTCATCCCCACAGGCGTGGGGAACATAATTCCTCTAACATGTTGTTTTTAGAAGTATTTTTGAATGCTAATTTTTTTACCGATTTTTTTCATGTCTTGAGTCATGGGTCATTACATAAATCACTAATTGTCAAAGTTTATTATCTTCCGGTAAAGTAAAACGGACAACGGCATCGCTTTTTTCCGAGCATAGGATAATACCAATGGGCGGATTCTCATCAGCGTTCGTCATCTCCCTCTGGTAATAATTCACATACATCTGCATCTGGCCGATATCCCTGGTGTGTCAGTTCTCCAACCTGTAAATCGATCAGAACAAAGCTCCGGGTGAGCCGGTTATAAAAAACAAGATTAATGTAAAAATGTTTCCCATCCAGCGATATTCTCTGTTGCCGGGCCATGAAAGCAAATCCTTTGCTCAGTTCCAGCAAAAAATCTTTCAGCCTGTTGATCAGCGCCTGTTCAAGCTCTTTTTCAAGGAAACGGTCCTCCTGCCTCAAACCGACAAATTCAAGGACATAAGGATCTTTAACCAAATCCGACGGCTGCCTGATTTCCTGCCCTTTCCGGGCCAGCTCCAGAACACCCTGTTTATCCCTGGAAAGGGCAAGCCTCTCAAACAAAAGTGAAGCAATTTGTCTTTCAAGCTCCCGAGTGGACCATTTTGCATTCACAGCCTCATTCTCATAAAACGCCCGAGCATCATCCTTTTCCACACGCAAGAGAATGCGGTAATGGGTCCAGCTTAATTCTCGACGCACTGCGTCGAGAATTGGATAGGCCATATAAAACGCCCTCATATTCCATAGGTTTGAAGCATCAAAGCCTTTACCGAATTCCTGTGTCAGTCTTCCAGAAAGATCCGGAATTATCTTTCTTCCATATAATGTGGGAAATGTGTTTCAATCCACGCTCCCGCGGGGGGAGCGACAAATGACTGCCCCTCCGGACGGATCAGGCAGCAAGTTTCAATCCACGCTCCCGCGGGGGGAGCGACGTGGCAAAAATACCACCTACAATGGGTATAGCGGTTTCAATCCACGCTCCCGCGGGGGGAGCGACCCCATCAATATTCAACCCTCCAACACCATACTTCAGTTTCAATCCACGCTCCCGCGGGGGGAGCGACATGGGAGCTAATGAAGGACAACACCGTAAGGAGTGTTTCAATCCACGCTCCCGCGGGGGGAGCGACGAGGGCCAGATTGCACCGGACTTTTGAAATATCTGTTTCAATCCACGCTCCCGCGGGGGGAGCGACGGGTCAGGCTGTCGTATTCACCGGCAACGAGTTTTTGTTTCAATCCACGCTCCCGCGGGGGGAGCGACTTGATTGAGCTTTCGATATATTCTGCTTTATCATAAGTTTCAATCCACGCTCCCGCGGGGGGAGCGACGTTTTTTCTTTTAGCAAGTCCTTGACAACGCATTGTTTCAATCCACGCTCCCGCGGGGGGAGCGACGATTACCCCTTCAGGGGCTCTCCCGTTGAGCTTGTTTCAATCCACGCTCCCGCGGGGGGAGCGACGTACCCTGCAAAAAAAGACGGTGGGCCTACGTGGGTTTCAATCCACGCTCCCGCGGGGGGAGCGACCACTGTGGCGGGCTAAATGACCGCCACCTGGGAAGTTTCAATCCACGCTCCCGCGGGGGGAGCGACACTCGGTGGACTGACGCACAAATGCTGATCTTTTTGTTTCAATCCACGCTCCCGCGGGGGGAGCGACACGATTTTACCGGATTACCGCCCTGGTCATGCCAAGTTTCAATCCACGCTCCCGCGGGGGGAGCGACGCCCAAATTTGTCTCAATAGTTTTCTCAATAGCCTGTTTCAATCCACGCTCCCGCGGGGGGAGCGACCTTACCGATGGGTGGGCAAAACTCGCGATGTGTGTGTTTCAATCCACGCTCCCGCGGGGGGAGCGACAAGCGGCCAGTGCAGAAAAACCAACAAAAAAGGAGTTTCAATCCACGCTCCCGCGGGGGGAGCGACTATTGCCATTATTTTTTCCCTTCTTCTATTATGTGTTTCAATCCACGCTCCCGCGGGGGGAGCGACGCAGTGGTGTTTTTATCAAAATATTTGGTATATGTTTCAATCCACGCTCCCGCGGGGGGAGCGA
>MGTJ01000101.1 GCA_001799395.1 Desulfobacterales bacterium RIFOXYA12_FULL_46_15
GGTCACAGCGGTTTTTGCAAAAAATCAAAAGCCTGATGAAACAGACATCCTTCATGTCACGGTTCGCAGGACAAAACCGGCCAAAGAAAAGCTTTACTTTGAATTAGACCACTATGATTTTCATAAAGTACCTTTTAAAGACGCCTTAAAAAGCAGGCTTGTCTGGAAAGCCAATTTGCTGGGAGGCGGCAGGTTAAGACAGCTTTTGGACAGGCTGGAACCTATCCGGAGTTTTGGTGCATTTTTATCTGAAAAAGAACGGGATGAGGAGGGGGGGTGGAAAATTGCAGAGGGATTTATCGTTGGAAATGAAGAGGAAATTGATACGCTTGTCAAATTGAAGAAAAAAGCTCCGGAATTAACAGATGAGGAAAACCTGAAGTTGCAGGAACTTGAAAAGAAGTTTCAAACAGCAGAATACCTTACCGGGAAAAATACACTGCCCACGGATGCCTTCACAGAGGATGGCATCAATGACAGTAAAATTGACAAACTTGAAAACAAGTATTTCCTTCGAAATAGAAAAAAGAATAAAGAGATTTTTCAAGCCCCTCACCTTCTGATAAAGGAAGGGGTGTCGGAAAATTCCATTCCAGTAATATTTCGGGAAGACGATCTTTCTTTCAGGGATCAAGTAATCGGTATTCATGCTCCGAATCAAGCCGAGGCCCTCAAAAAAATTGAAAACCGGTTCAGGAATAACAGAACATATCTTTTTCATGTTGCCGGATTCAGTAGTAAGTATATGATAAAAAGGGCTACGGCCATCTTAAAGCACGATATTGAAAGTCTGCCATATCCTGAGGATGAAAACGAGCTTAATCTATCTGATCTCGAACAAATTCTCATGGATGACGTGCTTGATTATATGCTTGATTTCAGGAGAAAAGGCGAGAGTGCGGACTCGGAAAAACCGGTAACACAGGGCCAGTTAAAACAATTTTCCAATGTCTATTGTAAGGTTTTAAATTCTGTTTATAAAAATCTCAAGCCATATCACTATTTTGAAACCGGATCATATATCTGCTTTCCCTTTTATTTTGACGACCCTTCATCCATCGTACTCCAAAGAACTGAGAGACTTGAGGATGATCTTGATGAACTCATCAAAAATAATGTGCATTCAAATGCAAGAATCATTAGAATGCTTCGGATCTATGAAAACAATATTATTTATCTTATTAAACCCAAGCAGACGCGCTACTGGTTACGATCGGTTGCAATCCGGGATGCTGACGAAACCTTTTCTGATTTAGTGACCCAAGGGTTTTAATAATGTTCAATGAAAAATATGAATCAGAAGTATCCGGCAGATTATCCGGGCCGTATACACCTGAGTTTGACACATCGATCAACGAGGTGATTTTATTCATAGAAAAAAATCTCATTATTTTTTCCGAATCTATTGCCGTATCTCAAATTCAAAACGAAAAAGGCCTCACGCAAACACTTGTCGAAATTCTTAATTTAAACGCCAGAAGAGGATTTTCACCCTTCTGGTTTGAAAAAGAGTATATGGAAAATCCAGACAGGGGCGACAGCCCCTCAGTCGATATAGGTACCTTAAAAATTGATGACAGCGGCAATGTTATCAATTCGGTAGTTCTTGGAAATAAATCTTTTTTTTCCATGGAGGCCAAGAGGTTGCCCACACCAGGGAGTAATAGAGAGAAAGAATATGTAATCGGTTCAAAAAACAATGGCGGTATTGAGCGCTTCAAAACCGGGAAGCATGGATCAGCTTTAAAACACAGTGGGATGATTGGATTTATTCAGAAAAATGATTTTAAATACTGGAATAAAAAAATTAACGACTGGGTTGTTGAGTTGGCTCAGGCAAATACCAAATCTGATATAAACTGGTACGAATCCGAGATTTTAATTCCCAAGCATTTTAAAACGACCACAGCTCAATTGATTTCGAAACACGAACGAATGAACAAATCATACATAACTCTGTGTCATTTATGGGTATGCTTATGATTGGCGGAATTAAGGCGATTAAACAATGAATCTGATTTTGGAAAAATCTTACAAACTCTGTACCAGGCTTTCTGATAATTTTTACAGAAAACCGTCAAAAAAGGAAACTTGGCTATCGGGCTTTGGATCTGAACAAAAAATACACCTCCCCAAATCTTTAGAAATATTCAGAACTATATATCATGACATCGAAGAATCTGAATTCTGATAGAATGAGACAAATTGTATACTTGTCCCGAATAGAAAATTTAGCCATCCTTTGGCCCGGCGACTTTCATGCATTAGCCCTTTTCATTCTTCGTTCTTTTGATGCCACAGACAGGGAGGTTAACAAAAAAAATAAAACCAGCATACAGAAGTCTCGTCCAACACTTCACGGACTTGCCGGTGATTTCTCTAGGCTGACAAAAGTGCCAAATTTTATTGTTGAAAGAACGATTAAATCATTGGGATTAAATCTTGGAGCAACAGTTGACTTTGACCCCGATTCATCTATGCAAGATGTCTGATTGATAAAAAACATAATCGGGTAGCCGGGTAATTAATTCTGACACAGCGGTATGGAGGATACAAGCCTGCTCCGCTCGGTCAGCCGTTTGCTTCTCCATTTAAATTGCCGGAACGCCGTCGGCAACAACAACAAGGGATTTAAGGAATCCGGTTGAATTTTGAATGTCCGAATCAGGCTTGACATAAAAGCCGTCACTTTATAAAGTATGTTCCCATTGGTTAAACTATTTGATCTTATCCTCTTTGATCTTGAAGGAACCCTGGTGGATTTTCAATGGCGCCTGGAGGCGGCAGTCCAGGAAATGCTTCCCGTCCTTGCCGCATCCGGTATTGATATCCGCCAATACAGTGCATCCCCCGATTATGCCGCCCTGTCCCTGAGGATGATAACCGACCCGATGATCTTGTGCTTTGTGCTTTCTGAAAACCGAGCCGCTGATGCTGACATCCCTGGTCTGCCCGTCCTTTATGTCAAGCCGAATAAATGAATAAAAAGTCAGCCTATTGACAATACCGGCGATTTTAATTTAGGGTACGATAATTTATTTTCAGTCAATTTGTTGGATTTACAATCAGAAACAGGCAAAACCTGGCAATATTTCTCCTTTGCCTTGAAAGGAAAATTCAGTGATGAACTCCTATCTTGTGTTTCATTCCCTTGCTGAGCTTTTCAGCGTCATCATCGCCTGGAGCATGCTGATGGTGGCCTGGAATACCCGGCGTTATCTTGAACACAGTTATTTTTTATTCCTGGGGGCTGGCTATGCAGCAGTAGGTTTCATCGACCTTGTTCATACCCTGGCCTTCAAGGGTATGGGGGTGTTTCCCGGAGCCACAGCCAACCTGCCGACCCAGCTCTGGATTGCAGCCCGGTATCTTAATGCCGGAACCCTGCTGCTGGCTCCTTTGTTGCTGAAGCGAAAAGCCAGGACTTACCAGATCCTGGTTTTTTTCATCCTTTTTGGCGCTGTCCTTCTCACCTCCATTTTTTCCGGCCGATTCCCGGACTGCTTCATAGAAGGGCAAGGGCTGACCCGGTTCAAGGTGATCAGCGAATACGGAATCTGTCTCGGGGTGGCGGCAGCCATGGGAATTCTTTGGCAGCGCCGCAACCATTTTCATATTTCTGTCGTGCGCCTCCTCATGGCTTCCATGGCCGCCCTCATTTTTGAAGAGCTGTCCTTTACCCTTTACACTGATGTTTACGGATTTTTCAACAGTCTCGGCCATATCCTGAAGATCATTTCCTTCTGGCTCCTGTACCGGGCAATTATTGTCATGGGCCTTCAGAATCCTTATCAATCGCTGTTCAGAGATTTAAGCCAAAGCAAAGAGCGGTATCAGACCCTTTTTGACACCATGATCGAAGGGTTTGCCCTGCATGAAATCATTACCGATGCCAAAGGGATTCCAACAGACTACCGGTTTCTTGAAATCAACCCGGCCTTTGAACGGCTCACCGGCCTTTGCCGGGCTGATCTTATAGGCCGGCGGGCCAAAGAAATCCTGCCGGGTCTTGAACCTTACTGGATTGAAAGCTTTGGCAGGGTTGCCCTTACCGGCGAACCTGTACGCATGGAAAATTATTCATGTGAACTGGGTCGCTGGTATGACGTTCTGGCCTATCAGACTGAACCGGGCCGGTTTGCCGTCATCTTTACCGACACCACCCACCAAAGACAGATTCAGGAAATCCGGAAAAGGGAATCACAGATCCTGTCCCAGGTCCATGATGCCGTCATCGTCACCGATATGGAAGGCAAGGTCACCCGTTGGAACAAGGGGGCGGAAAACCTCTATGGTTATACAGAAGAAGAAATTATCGGACAGCATGTGTCAATCCTTTATTTCAAGGAAGACCTGCCACAGGTTTTGGATCATACCCTATATCAGTTAAAGGCCAAAGGAAACCATGAGATGGAAGAGCGATGCCGGACCTGGGACGGAAAGGAAATCCGGGTTCACCTGTCCCTTTCCCTTCTTCTGGATGAAAGAGGAAAACCTTACGGCCTGATCAGTTATTCCATTGATATCACGGAACGGACAAAAGCCCTGGCCGAGGCTGAAAAAGCCATGCTTCTCCTGGATGCGCTCATGGCCTGCGTGCCGGAAGGCATTGCCGTTGCAGAGGCACTGGGAGGCCGAATCCTGAGAGTCAGCCGCATGGGTGCCGCCCTGACCGGAAAGCAGAGTGAAGAATTGGAAAATATACCGGTAGAGGAATATTCGGAAAAATTCGCCATTTTTCTGTCTGACGGCCGAACCCCGGCCCCGGTTGAAACCCTGCCGCTCATGAGGGCCCTAAAAAACGGAGAAATCGTCAAGGACGAGATCTTTTGCGTCCATAATTCGGAAGGCCAGGTCACCCCGGTCCTGTGCAATGCAGTTCCCATTACCGTCAGGGATGGATTGATCACCGGGGGTATTGTCTCCTGGCAGGATATTTCAGCCTTGAAAAAGGCTGAGGCTGAAATCATAAAACTCAACCAGGGGCTTGAGGAAATGGTGGAAAGACGAACAGCCGAACTTTTGGTCAGCAAGGGAAAATATTACCGGCTCTTTTCCGAAATGCTCAACGGGTTTGCCCTGCATGAGATGCTTTATGATACTTCCGGAAGACCCGAAGACTGCCGTTTCATGGAAGTCAACCCAGCCTTTGAGGCCATGACCGGTCTCAAGGCCATGGATATCATCGGACGGACGGTAAAAGAGGTCTTCCCGCACACCACTGACATCTGGATCAACACCTTCGGCAGGGTGGCCCTGACCAGAGAGCCGGCCCAGTTTGACCTCTACTCCGAACTCTTTAGCAAATGGTTTCACATCAGTGCTTTTTCCCCGGAACCGAAACAGTTTGCCGCCCTTTTTGAGGATATCACTTCCCGGGTAAAGGCGGAAAAAGAAAGGGAAGCCATTCAGTCCCAGCTTTTCCAGGCCCAGAAAATGGAATCCCTCGGCACCCTGGCCGGCGGCATTGCCCATGATTTCAACAATATCCTGACATCCATCATCGGGTTCTGTGAATTGTCCATGGATGAAATCAAAAAAGGATCATGGCTGGACGACAATTTTACGGAGATCCTTAAAGCCGGAAACCGGGCAAAGGACCTGGTCAGACAGATCCTGACCTTTGCCCGGAAGTCTGAAGAAAAATCAGGGCCGGTCCGGGTAGACCGGATCGTCAAGGAAGTCCTGGATTTCATCCGGTCCACCCTTCCCTCCAGTATTGAAATCCGGTCTGCTGTCAAAAGCAGGTCCATGGTCATGAGCGATGCCACACAGCTCCACCAGGTGGTGATGAACCTGTGCACCAACGCAGCCCATGCCATGGAAGACAACGGCGGTATCCTTGAAGTCGGTGTGGAAGATATCACGGTTAACGGTACGGCTTCGACCGCAATAATTCCCTTGAAGCCCGGAAAATATATTGAGATCAGGGTATCGGATACCGGATGCGGCATTGAGCCGGATATGATCAAAAATATTTTTGTTCCCTATTTTACCACCCGGGACCAGGGGCAGGGAACCGGAATTGGGCTGGCCGTTGTTCACCGCATTGTTGAAAACCATGGCGGGTCAATCATGGTTGAAAGCACACCCGGTAAAGGGAGCTGTTTTCATGTCTGCCTGCCCATGATCGCTGGCCTTGATGAAAAAAATACGCAGGAATCGGCTCCATTGCCGGGCGGCACGGAAACCCTCCTGATCGTAGATGATGAGCCATCCATCACCAAATTCGGAAAAAAATTTTTTAAAGGGCTGGGGTACACCGTCTTTACATCTGAGTCCAGCCGGGATGCACTGGAGATGTTCAGGGCCGATCCTGGCGGTTTTGACCTCATCATCACCGACATGACCATGCCGAAAATGACCGGTGACCTCCTGGCAGGGGAAATTTTTACCATACGGCCGGATATACCGATCATTCTTTGCAGCGGTTTTCATAAAAAATTGTCCGGGTCCATGGATCTGCCCGGTATCAAGGCATTGATCAAAAAACCCCTTGACAAGGCAGAACTTGCCGGAACCGTCCGCAGGGTTCTGGACGAGCTGAAAAACCCGGATGAAATATTCAAAGACGGGTAAGGTCAATGGTAAGGCGGTATTCTGCAGAATCCAGATCCCTTTCAATTTTAAACCATAGTTTCTCCCCCAGCCGGAGCATTCCCGTATGATGCGGCACAGACAAGGGCATATTGATGGTGCCATTATTGAAAATATGCTGTCCCGGTATCACTCAGGTTTTCAAGTATATATCGGTGACAGGATCTATCCTTGCATCTCTCAGAGATGTGGTTTTCCAGCTCCGTACACTCATCCCAACCCCCCTTCCACAATTCCGCCTCAATTTCCTCCACCGCAGGCAGGCTGGATTTTAGTTGATCGGGATTGGGTGATCCGGCGTTCCTACTGAGCCACACCATCGGCTTCATCCCGCTGGCCCCCTGTAAATTGATTTCTTTATGACTCAAAACCGTTGGCAGAGCTTTCTGTCTGTTCCGGGAAAGCTTCCTCTGCTTTTGGCCGGATGGCCACGAGAATGGCTGAGAAAACAATCAGGGCTGTTCCTGCCATCTGCATCCACCCGATCTGCCGGCCCAAAAAGATGGAGGCAAGCACCATGGTGGTGACAGGCTCAAATGTGGACAGCATCGAAGCATTCACTGCTCCAGTCAGTTTCATGCCCAGAAAATAGGTATAAATGGCAATTACCGTTGAAATGACGGCAATGGCACCAATATACAACCAGGTGCTCCCTTGTTCCGGAATAAAAAACCCGGCTTTGAGATTATAGATAAAATAAAAAAATGCAGACGATGTAATCACGACAAGGCTTGCGGTAAATGCATCATTTCTGCTCATGACCCTTGCTCCCGCAATGGTATATAATGAATAGATGATGGCTGCACTTATCGCGAAAAAGACCCCTGTCCTGTTTCCGTCAGTATCAAGACCGATGACCAGGATAGCGCCTGAAATAGCCAGAACCAGAGCGATAACCTTATTCCTGGTAAAGGATTCTTTCAGGAAAAAAAATGACAGGCCAGCCACCATAACCGGATATAAATAGAGAAGGATGGCCAAAAGTGCCGGTGAAAGATAGGTCAGGGCCGTGAAAAAACAGAAAGACTGTCCGGCGTATCCGATAAATCCCATGGCCACGAGAATGATCAGGTCTTTTCCATGGGGAAACCGTCTTTTCTGAAAAAGGGCAATGGGCACCATTACCATGACGGAGATAAAAAACCTGAAAAACAACAGGGAATGGGTGCTGATACCCGAAGCATAGGCAAATTTGCCGAAAATAGCCATGGCTCCGAATGAAGCTGCTGAAATTAATATTAACCCTATTCCCGTTAAATGACCCATAATCCTTTGACTACCTCATTCCAATTCATAACAGGGTAAGGTCTTATTTCCATGGAAAAAAAGCAAGTCTTATATGACTGTATTTAAAAATAAAGAAGGCACGAATCATAGTTGCATTTTTTTTTCAAACACGCTAATTTCCGGATTAATATTGATTTACCGGAATTGAAATTCCCAAACAGTTAAAGGACTTGCTCATCATATGATTTTTGGCAGAGGATTGACTCATGATACGAAATCCTTGATATTTACTGCTGTCTTCTCATGCTTTTGCATCATCGGTTTTTTTTCCTTATCCGGGTGTTCCATGCTTATGAAATCAGCTAGTTCTGACATGATGGGGCATCTTTCAAAAACCATCTTGGACAATGATGATCTTTCCCTTGTAGAAAGCGGAGCCCCGGCCTATCTTCTGATGATCGACAGCCTGATCGGCAAAGACCCTGAAAATTCAGAACTGCTTGCCACGGCAGCACTTCTGTACACAGCCTATTCAGATGTTTTTGTAAAAGATAAGGAAAGATCAAAAAAAATAGCGGGTAAGGCCCTGAATTATGCTGAAAAAGCCATCTGTCTTGAAAAAAGACAGACCTGCAATCTTAAGTCCGGATCGTTTGAAGAGCTAAAAACGGTTCTTCCCGGAATGAAAAAAAAGGACGTCCCGGTTCTTTTTGCCCTCGGCAATGCCTGGGCTTCATGGATTATGGCCAATAAGGACGATTTTAATGCCATTGCAGACATTTCCCATATCGAACTTATCATGCAACGGGTGATCGAACTTGATGAAACCTATAGAGATGGGGCTGCCCACTTGTATCTTGCGACCCTTTCAACTTTTCTGCCGCCTTCTGTCGGCGGGCGGCCGGAAGAGGGGAAAGCGCATTTTGAAAAAGCCGTTCTTCTGTGCCGGGACAAAAATCTCATGGTCAAGGTCCTCTACGCCAAATTATATGCAAGACTGATATTCGACCGGACACTTCATGACCAATTGCTCAACGAAGTCATTGCTGCCGACCCTCATATACCGGGATATACCTTTGTCAACACCTGGGCGCAAAAACAGGCCCATGAATTAATCATCAGTGCGGATGAATATTTTTAGATATGATGAAAATGGAGAGTCCTATGTTTTTAAAATTAATTTTTCGCCCGGCAGTTGTGGTGTTTTTCATATTTTTGACCGGCCTGGCTTCTGCCGCCACTTTGAAAATAGCCACCATTTCTCCTGAAGGATCCATGTGGATGGAAAAAATGCGGAAAGGTGCGGATCAGGTTGAAAAAGAAACTGAAAAGCGCGTTGCCATGAAATTCTATCCCGGCGGTGTCATGGGAAATGACAATGCAGTGTTGAGAAAAATCCGCATCGGCCAGTTGCAGGGAGGTGCTTTTGTGGCCGGCAGCCTATCCCAGTTTTTCCCTGCAAACCAGATTTATGCACAGCCGTTTAAATTCAGGAATCTTGACGAGGTGGACCATGTCCGTCAATTTATGGATTCCTATATCATTGAAGGACTCGATAAAGGCGGATTTGTTGTTTTTGGAATCATTGGCGGGGGATTTGCCTATATCATGTCCAAAGAACCTATTCAGACTGTAGAAGATTTGAGGAGAAAGAAAGTATGGATTCCGGATAATGATCAAATCAGCCAGGATTCCATCAAAGTTTTCGGAATTACCCCGGTTCCCCTGCCCATTTCCGATGTCAGAACCAGCCTTCAGACAGGACTCATCGACACCATCGGCACATCGCCTGTGGGTGCGGTTGTGCTGCAATGGCACAACCAGATCAAATATGTCATGGATATCCCCTTGATTTATCTTCATGCTGTATTGGCCATTGATAAAAATCAATTTCTGAAAATCGATGAGACAGACCGGCAGATCATCACCCGTGTTATGACGTCGGCCTTAAATGAAATCGATACCCAGAACCGCAAAGATGATATTGACGCCATCGAAACCCTTAAGAGCAGGGGCATTACATTTACAACCCCTTCACGGCAGGACCTGGAAGAGTGGTACAGGATCGCAGATCTTGCCTCCAGGGAGATGGTAGAATCCGGAGTTCTTCCCCAGGATATCGTAGACAAAATGAATGAGTACCTGAATGATTTCCACTCAAAAAAAAGCAATCCCTGATGGCCGGTAAAACAGCAAACCGCATCCGGCAGGGAATCAGGATTCTTCAAAAACTTGAGGACGGCGTCCTTATCGGCCTTCTTCTTTTAATGGTGTTTGTTGCCGCTTTTCAGATTCTTGCAAGGAATCTCTTTGATTCCGGGATAAGGTCTGGTGATGAACTTATCCGGGTTCTGGTGCTCTGGATAAGCCTCATGGGTGCCATGGTGGCAAGCCGGAACAACAGCCATATCAATATCGACCTGATTTCACGATATCTTCCGGGCCATATTAAAAAATATTCATTCGTTATGGTCGGTTTTTTTACTTCCTTTATCTGTGCTGTGATGGCCTGTTTCAGTTTTAATTTTGTCATGATGGAAAAAGCGGACGGTATGATTGCCTTTGCCAATATCCCGGCATGGGTCTGCCAGAGTATTATTCCGGCATCATTTGCCGTTATCAGCCTAAGATACCTGTTATTATCATTTACAACTCTTTTTGATTCTTCCAAGCAGAAAATCAAATGACAATTTTACTGGTCTCTTTCATCATCCTGTTTGCTTTTCTGGGCGCCCCGCTTTTTTCCATTATCATTGCCGGAGCCATGCTGGGATTTCATACCGGTGATATCGATTTATCCGTTATGGCCATTGAGCTTTACCGTATTGCCGACACACCCATCCTTATTGCATTACCCCTGTTCACCTTTGCCGGGTATATCTTAAGCCGGAGTAATACCTCAAAACGTCTTGTCAGCCTGACCCAGGCTGTACTGGGATGGGTACCGGGCGGCCTTGCCATCGTAGCCTTTGTGGTCTGCGCTGTTTTTACGGCCCTCACCGGTGCCTCCGGTGTCACTATTGTGGCCATGGGTGCCCTGTTGTACCCTGCTCTGAAACAGGCCGGTTATAAAGATAAATTCAGCCTTGGGCTTGTGACGACTTCCGGAAGCCTCGGTCTTCTTCTGCCCCCGTCCCTTCCTCTCATCCTCTATGGAGTCATTGCCCAGCAAATGGATGCAGGGCAGGCGGTTACCATTGAAAAACTATTTATTGCAGGGATCCTGCCGGCGATTTTAATGATTGTTATTCTCTCTTTGTGGAGCATCTGGGCAAACAGGATGAATCCGGTTCCCCTGATACCCTTTTCCTTTAAAAACGTTCTTATGGCAGCCCGGGAGTCCATCTGGGAAATTCCCCTGCCGGTGTTTGTATTTACCGGTGTTTATTCAGGGTATTTTGCCGTGTCCGAAGCTGCTGCCGTAACTGCCATGTACGTTCTGATCATTGAAGTCCTGGTTTACAGGGAAATTAAGCTGCCCGATCTTCCCGGCATCATCAGGGATTCCATGGTGATGGTGGGGGGAATCCTTCTGATTCTCGGGGTATGTCTTGCATTTACAAATTTTCTTATTGATGCTGAAGTTCCCATGAAAATTTTTAATACCTGCAAGGTTTTTATTGGCAGCAGGATTTTATTCCTGGTTCTCCTGAATATTTTTCTTTTGATTCTCGGGACCATGCTGGATATTTTTTCAGCCATCATCATTATGGTACCGCTGATACTGCCGGTAGCTCAGGAGTATGGAGTTGATCCCATCCATCTGGGTATTATTTTTCTTGCCAACATGCAGATCGGATATTTAACCCCGCCTGTGGGAATGAATCTTTTTATTGCCGGATATAGGTTTAACAAACCCATTATTGAAATCTACCGGGCCACTTTCCCGTTTATGATCGTACTGCTTCTGGCCGTCCTGATTATTACCTACTGGCCATGGCTCAGCCTTGTGATGATTTCCTGATCAATTTTTCAATCCAGTTCAATTCCTGAGGTATTTATCATATATTTCCATGACCTGCTTTCTAACGTCATGGAAAAAGGAAGCAGGGATCTCAAGGCTCTTTTCCTGGAGATTCAGGCTGTGAATGGTCTTCCGCATGGACAGATATGCGTTTTGAAGCCTTTCGCTCTCACAATCCGTAATAATTTCTTCTGCATTAAGACTTTCAAGAAGCCTCATATTATCCGTCCAGATGATCAGATCCGGGCAATCATGGGCATTCTTTAAAATCAGGTATTGAACCAGGAATTCAATATCCACGATCCCTCCTTGTGACTGCTTTAGATCAAAAAAATCTTTTGAAGATTTCAAATGCTCTTCCCTGACCTTTTCCCGCATTTCACCCACTTCTTTTTTCAAAACCCTGGCCTGTCTTTCTTCAATCAAAACCGCTTTTCTGATTTCTCCGAACCGTGAGCCAAGGGTTTTATCCCCGGCCACGAACCTCGCCCTGATCAATGCCTGGTGTTCCCAGGTCCAGGCCTGTTTCTCCAGATACTCTTTAAAGGCATCAATATGGGAAACAATCATGCCTGACGCTCCACCGGGCCGAAGCCTCATATCAGCCCCGTAAAGGGTTCCGGCCGGGGTATGCATGGTCAGGGCATTGATGATTCTCTGGCCCAGGTTTGAATAGAACCGGAGGGTATCGATACTCTTTGGTTGACCTTTTGTAACCCCGGATTCCCCCCTATGAAGGAATACAATATCAAGATCCGATTTATATCCCATTTCCAGCCCGCCCACCTTGCCATAGGCAATTATGGCAAATCCGCAATCATCCAGACTTTGCCCTGATACATTGCCGGGGATTCCGTATTTTTGAGCCACAATATCCCAGGCGATCTGAAGGACCCGGTTCAGAACGGTTTCCGCAATATAGGTCAGGTGATCGCTGACTTTCATCAATGGATAATTCCCGCTTATATCGGCTGCAGAAACTCTCAGCATATTGACCTGACGGAATATGCAAACATCCTCCAGCAAAAATTCGACTTCCCCTGAAGGGATGGCTGCCATGCGGAGTTCCATTTCGTTTTCCAGGGATTTTTTGTCCGGCGGAGAATACAGGGTGGACGGATGCATGAGTTCATCCAGCAAAGCAGGATGGTTTGAAAGAAAGGAAATTATCCAGGGACTTTTATTTGCAAGGGTAATCAAGGTTTCAAGTGCGCTTTTATTTTCGATCAAAAGGGAGAGGTAACAGGTTCTTCTTTCAATGGTGATTATCAAATCAATTAGTTTGATCAAAAGAGCTTCAGGATCATCCTGGACCCCTATTTTTCTGACCATCACCGGAATGAGCCGGGCCAGTTTTTTTCTGCCGTTGGCAGTTAAGCGCCGGGTATTGGGATGCTCCTCCAGTGATCTTAATATTCCCAGAACCCGGTCCGGGTCCTTGAAGCCCTGGATGGCAACAGCCTCTGGTACGAATTGGGGGTCATTGATATTAATCCATAATTCCTTGAGCGCCTGGGCTGGTTTGTCGGTTTTTTCCTGTTCTTCCGTCAGAAGAAGCTGGTTGAAGTGATGGTGAACCCGCTGCATATGATGATTGAGGTCCTTTTGAAACCCCTCCCATTCATCATACCCCATGGAAAACGCAAGTATCCTTCTTTGGTCCTGTTTTTCAGGAATATCATGGGTTTGAAGATCTGAATAAGCCTGTAGCCTGTTTTCAACCATTCTTAAAAACCCGTATGCCTGTTTAAGGTCATTTTTTGTTGCCTCATTGATGCACTGCTGGGTTTCAAGCAAATCAAGCACCTTAAGAATACTTCGCTCCTGGAATTTGGGTTCGACCCCTCCCCGGATCAGCTGGAACAATTGTCCGAAAAACTCAATTTCCCTGATGCCGCCCGCCCCAAGCTTAATATTGTGTTTAAGTTTTTTATTGTTGACCTGCAGGATGATCCTGTTTTTCATATCCCTGAAGGAATCAAAAGACCCGTAATCAAAATACCGCCTGTAAATAAAGGAATTCAGGTTTTTTAAAAGCCTGAACCCGGCTTCAATATCGCCTGCCACCGGTCTTGCCTTGATCATGGCATACCGTTCCCATTCCCTGCCCTGGGCCTGGTAATATTCTTCAAAAGAAAAACTGCTCATCACCAGCGGCCCGCCGTCACCAAAGGGCCTCAGCCGGGTATCAATTCTGTAAAGCGTGTTTTCATTGAATCCTGATGAAAATAGCTTTAAAAACATACGGCAGGCTTTAATAAAGAATTCTTCGTTGGAAATCACGCTTTCGCCGGTGGTATAGCCTTCTCTGGGATAAACAAAGATAAGATCAAGGTCTGATGAAAAATTTAATTCGCCGGCACCCAGCTTGCCCATGCCGAGCACAATCAGTCTCTGGAAATTTCCCTCACTATCCACAGGCATCCCATGACGGTTGCAAAGGGAATCATAGATACTATCCACAGCCCCGGCAACAACGGCATCGGCAAGACAGGAGAGGTCACGGAGCGTTTCTTCAAGCAAGGACCTGCCAGTCAGATCCCGCCATGCAATTCTGATGGTTTCATATATCTTGGCCTGTAACAGGATTTCCCGGACCCTAGCCACATCCATATCCTTTGAAATCAGGTTTTCAAATTTTATGGCAAAGGTGTTTGCGGAATAGGATTTTTCAAAATCCCGGGTTTCGATGAGATCCTTTAAAATTGATGGGTTTCGGGTAAAAGAGGATGCAATGTATTCACTGAAAAAAACTGCTTTAATATAATCCGCTTTCAAGGGCCGGGAAAAATCAATCTGAACACCCTGGTTTTTAATGCTTTCATTGATGGCATCAAGCCGGTTTTTGATCAGGGTGGCCAGGGATTGATCGATGTTCGGGAATAGGATGTGTATGTCTGTATAGTCCATTTTTCAACCTGAAATTTTAATTTAAATTTTTACCATAATATCGGATCGGCATTTTATCAAGAAATAGCGAAAAGGAATATGGCAATGTGGTTAAAATACCCGATCAGGATGCCGGTAATTTCTGTTTGATAATTTTTTTTGTTTGGAATATAATCGGAATTATTCCACGGAAGACAATTCCATTTTTCCTAAATTCTCCTATCGCTGTTGGGCCGGATTATTATTGAGCTAATTTTTTTTGAGGAGGTTTCATGAAAATCATCACCAAAACAAGTTTCATTATAATACTGTGTGTCACTTTTATTTTTCAAGGCTATGGCCTTTCTGAAGAAAAAAAACTGATTGCCGTTTTCACCACCTGGGAGCCCTATGGATATATGGAAAATAATACGGCTGCCGGTTTTGAAATCGAAATATTCGCTGCTGTTGCCAAAAAAATGGAAATCGCCGTCGAATTCCTCAACCGCCCCTGGAAAAGATGCCTGTATTCCATGGAGAATAAAACGGCAGACGTAGTGATCTCGGCATTAAAGACAAAAGATCGCGAATCCTACCTGATTTATCCGGAAGAACCTATCAGCATCGGCCGGACCGGATTTTTTACAACTGTGGAAAAAAATATTGTCTTTAACGGTACTTTTGAACCGCTTACGGAATTCACCATTGGGATTACCAGCGGGTTCAGCTATGGAGATGCCTTTGACTCAGCCGCCTTTTTGAAAAAAGATGAGAGCACGGAAACCCCGACAATTATTACCAAAGTTCTCCTCGGCAGAATCGATCTCGGGATCGGAGATATTGCCGTCATCAAGACCGCTGCTAGAAAAGAAAAGATCCTGGAAAAAATAAAATTCCTGGAACCCCTGGTGCATTCCAGGAAATTATATGCCGCCTTCTCAAAAAAGCCGGGTCATGAAATCCTTTCAATGGAATTCTCAAAAGCGCTATCTGAATTCCGCACATCGGAAGAATATTACAGCATTCTTAAAAAATACGGTATTGAAGAAAAATGAAGCTCTTCTATAAGTAGCTTGCCAAAATTCCAAGGGTTTGATATCTAAATAGGTTCGATTTGCAAAGAGAATATCTTTTTGTGATAATCCGGGGCTGACCCGGATGCTGAATATCAATACATTGGTAAACAGGTGTGGATTTTTATGAAAGCATTATTAGCCCTTGAAGACGGAAGGGTTTTTCCCTGCAGAAGTTTCACAGGCCCGGGTGAGGCAAAGGGAGAAGTCGTGTTCAATACCAGCATGACCGGTTACCAGGAAATTCTGACCGATCCTTCCTATTATGGCCAGATGGTCACCATGACCTATCCTTTGATCGGTAATTACGGGATTTGCCCTGAAGATGTGGAGTCTGACAGGATACAGGTGGCAGCCTTTATTGTGAAAGAATACCAGGATTTCCCCAGTAATTACAGATCCAGGGGAACCCTTGCCGATTACCTGATCAAATCCCATGTGCTGGGCATCGAGGATCTTGATACCCGGGCCCTGACCCGCCATATCCGAAAATCCGGGGCCATGCGGGCCATGATCTCCACATCCGACCTTGTTCCCGATTCCCTTGTGGCGAGGGCACAACAGATCCCTTCCATGCTGGGAAGCGATCTTGTGGGAAAAGTGACTACAAAAAAACCCTATTTCTGGAAATATAACCAGCCCGATTATATTGATGTTGCAAAACTCCATGATCCTCTTATCTGGCGCCATAGAGGCAAGAAACATTCTGTTGTGGCCCTTGATTACGGTATTAAATATAATATTATCCGGAGCCTTGAACGGGCAGGGTGCGAAGTCCTGGTGGTTCCGGCAAGAACTGAAGCCAAAACCATCCGGAATTTGAATCCTGACGGCCTGTTTCTTTCCAATGGACCAGGTGACCCTGAACCCCTGACCTATGCCGTTGACACCATCCGGCAACTTCTGAATTTTGTCCCCATTTTCGGTATCTGTCTTGGCATGCAGCTTTTAGGGATTGCCATGGGCGGGAAAACCATGAAAATCAAATTCGGGCACAGGGGTGCCAACCAGCCGGTGAAAAATCTGTCCACGGGAAAAGTTGAAATTACCTCCCAGAACCATGGATTTGCCGTGGATCTTAACACCATTGGTAAAGATCAATCCGTCATGACCCATATCAATCTGAATGAAGATTCCCTTGAAGGTCTGAAAAGCAATGTCATCCGGGCCTTTGCCGTGCAATATCATCCTGAGGCCTCGCCCGGTCCCCATGATTCAGCCTATCTTTTTAACCAGTTTGCAAAAGTGATTAAAGATGCCAAAGCGTGAAGACATAAAAAAAATCCTGATCATTGGTGCTGGTCCCATCATCATCAGCCAGGCCTGTGAGTTTGACTACTCCGGCACCCAGGCATGTAAAGCTCTGAAAGAAGAGGGATTTGAAGTCGTTCTGATCAATTCCAATCCTGCCACCATCATGACCGACCCTGAAACCGCAGACAGGATTTATATAGAACCCGTTACCCCTGAAACCGTGATCAAGGTCATTGAAAAGGAAAGACCCGATGCCCTCCTGCCCACCCTGGGCGGTCAGACTGCGCTGAACACAGCCATTGAAGTAGCCAAGACCGGCATCCTTAAAAAATATAAAGTGGAAATGATCGGCGCTTCCGAAGAAGCCATTAATAAAGCGGAAGACCGGGAGCTTTTCCGGGATGCCATGAACAGGATCGGCTTAAGGATTCCCAAAAGCGGGTTTGCCGTCAATCTGCAGGAAGTGGAAGCTGTCTCAAAGCGGATCGGATTCCCCATTATCGTAAGGCCTGCGTTCACTCTCGGCGGAACCGGCGGCGGGGTTGCCTATAACATGGAAGAACTTAACCGGATTTCAAAAGCCGGGATTGATGCCAGCCTCATCCACCAGGTCATGCTCGAAGAATCGGTCATCGGGTGGAAGGAATATGAACTTGAGGTCATGCGCGATCATGCAGACAATGTGGTCATTGTTTGTTCCATTGAAAATGTTGATGCCATGGGCGTTCATACCGGGGATTCCGTCACCGTGGCACCGGCCCAGACCCTTTCGGATAAGGAATACCAGAATCTCCGGGATGCCTCCATTGCCATCATGAGGGAAATCGGTGTGGATACCGGCGGATCAAACGTCCAGTTTGCCATTAATCCTGAAAACGGGGACATTATTGTCGTAGAGATGAACCCCCGTGTTTCAAGAAGTTCAGCCCTTGCTTCCAAGGCGACGGGCTTTCCCATTGCCAAGATTGCAGCCAAACTCGCCATCGGCTACACCCTGGATGAAATTCCCAACGATATTACCGGTGAAACTATGGCCTGCTTTGAACCTTCAATTGATTATTGCGTGGTAAAGATTCCCAGATGGACCTTTGAAAAATTTCCGGAAGCAGAAGATATTCTGACCACGGCCATGAAATCCGTGGGTGAAACCATGTCCATCGGCAGAACCTTTAAAGAGGCTTTTCAAAAAGGCATTCGATCCCTTGAGATCGGCAGGGCAGGGTTTGGTGGCGACGGCAAAGACCCGGTTCCCGGAAGCGTGGCAGGAAACGAGTTGGAATATAAATTGTCCACACCCAATTCCCATCGCCTGTTTTACATCAAATATGCCATTGAAAACGGCATGCCCATTACCATGCTCTATGAATTGACAGGTATCGACCCTTGGTTTTTGAACCAGATGAAACAGATTGTTGATCTTGAAAAACAGATCAAACTGGCAGGCAAAAATCTTCCACGGGATCTGTTTGAAAAAGCAAAAAAATATGGATTTTCAGATAGGCAGCTCGCATTTCTTACCGGCTTGACAGATAGAAAAATCGAACAGGACAGGAAAGCCCTGGGTATTATTCCGGTTTACAAGCTCGTAGACACCTGTGCAGCAGAATTCAGGGCAGCCACTCCCTATTATTATTCGACCTATGAGACAGAATGTGAAGCCAGGGTATCGGACAGAAAAAAAGTCATCATCCTGGGCGGCGGCCCCAACCGAATCGGCCAGGGCATAGAGTTTGACTACTGCTGTGTTCATGCCTCCTTTGCGTTAAGGGAAGAAGGGGTTGAATCCATCATGGTCAATTCCAACCCTGAAACCGTATCCACCGATTATGACACGTCTGATAAGCTTTATTTCGAACCCCTGACACGGGAAGATGTCCTTCATATTGTTGAAAAAGAAAAACCCTTTGGCGTCATTGTCCAGTTCGGCGGGCAGACCCCTCTGAACCTGGCTTCCGACCTTCAAAAAGCCGGGGTCCCCATCATCGGCACCAGTCCAGACAGCATAGACCGGGCCGAAGACCGGGATCTTTTCCAGGAGATGCTCAAAAAACTCGGCCTTCGTCAACCTGAAAACGGAATCGCCCTGAGTCTTGACGACGCTTTAAAAGTGGCCAGGGATATCGGATATCCGGTCATGGTCCGCCCTTCCTTTGTCCTGGGGGGCCGTGCCATGAAAATCGTGTATGATGAAAAAGACCTGGAAGAATTTTTTGATCTGGCAGTCCAGGCCTCACCGGACAAACCCGTTCTCATCGACAAATTCCTTGAAGAGGCGTTTGAGCTGGATGTGGATGTTATTTCAGACGGAGAAAAAACCATTATCGGCGGCATGATGGAGCATATCGAAGAAGCCGGTATCCATTCCGGGGATTCGGCTTGTGTGCTTCCCCCGTACTCCATTTCCAAGGTTCATATTGATGAAATGGCGGATGCGGCACGGGCCATTGCAAAAGAATTGAATGTCAAGGGACTTATGAATATCCAGTTCGGCATCATGGATGACAAGGTGTATATCATTGAAGTCAACCCGAGGGCATCCCGGACCATCCCCTTTGTATCCAAAGCCATCGGTGTTCCCCTGGCTAAGCTTGCTACTAAGGTCATGCTGGGAAAAACCCTTGATGAACTCGGCTTTACAAAAGAAGTCATTCCACCCTATTATTGTGTTAAGGAAGCTGTCATGCCCTTTGACCGGTTTGAAAATGTAGATCCGGTTCTGGGTCCTGAAATGAAATCCACAGGCGAAGTTATGGGGATTGACAAAGATCTCGGTGCTGCCGTGGCCAAATCCCAGCTTGCCGCAGGTCAGAAACTTCCCACAGAAGGTACCATCTTTATCAGTGTCCAGGATAAGGATAAGAATAAAGCCCTTCCCATTGTCCGGAAATTTCACGGCATGGGCTTCACTATCATGGCCACCCGCGGGACAGCCCAATTCCTTACTGAAAACGATATCCCCACAAAAATTGTTAAAAAAGTATCTGCCGGACGGCCCCATGTAGTGGATGCCGTTACAAACAATGAAATCCAGTTGATTTTGAACACCGGGGCATCCAGCCAGACCCAGCGGGACGGATATGAAATTCGGCGGGCCGCCATCAAATACAAGATCCCCTATTCCACGACAACCGATGGAGCAAGGGCCATCTGCAGTGCCATTGAAGCCTTAAAAAAAGAAACCCTGTCCGTGCAAACCATTCAGGACTATCACCGGGAAAATAACCATGCATGACATATTTAACGCCTGCGAGCGTCCAAAAGATGAATGCGGCATTTTTGGATTGTACAAACATCCGGAAGCTGCAAAAATAACTTATTTCGGCCTTTATGCCCTCCAGCACCGGGGGCAGGAGAGCGCCGGTATCTCCGTTAACCGGGGAATAACTGATGCCATATATTCCCATAAAGGTATGGGGCTTGTTCCGGAAGTCTTTAACATGGATGACCTGGAAAGGATCGAAGGGGGGTCTGCCATCGGCCATGTGCGGTATTCCACAACCGGAGATTCGGTTTTAACCAATGCCCAGCCCTTTGTCGTCAATCACCGGCACAGGTCCTATGCCGTGGCTCATAACGGAAATCTGGTCAATGCCCATACGATCAAAGCGGAACTGGAAGAACAAGGGTCCATATTCCAGACCACCATGGATTCAGAGGTGTTTCTTCATCTTTTTATTAAAAGCCTGATCAAAGGGGATATTGAAAGTGCTGTTCAAAAAACGGTTTCAAAAATCGAAGGCGCCTATTCCATCATCCTTCTGACCTGCAAGGGTGAGATCATCGGCATGAAGGACCCCAACGGGTTCAGACCACTTGCATTAGGCAAACTCAATGGCCATTATGTGCTGGCCTCGGAAACCTGCGCTTTTGATCTTATCCAGGCTGAATACATCCGTGAACTGGATCCCGGAGAAATCGTCATCATTAATGAAGACGGCATCAAAAGCATCTGGCACCCCAATGCGGCCAAACACAAAACCTTGTGCATATTCGAGTATATTTATTTTGCCAGGCCCGACTCCACCATTGACGGCCTCAATGTCTATGAAATGAGAAAGGCCCATGGTAAACGGCTGGCCCAGGAATCTCCTGTGGAAGCAGATCTTGTCATGCCCTTTCCGGATTCCGGTAATTATGCCGCCATCGGCTATGCCAGGGAATCTCGCATTCCCTTTGAAATGGGGATGATCCGGAACCACTATGTGGGCAGAAGCTTTATCCAGCCCACCCAGTCCATGCGGGATTTTACCGTGCGGGTGAAACTCAACCCGGTAAGGGAACTGATCAAAGGCAAAGACATTATCATTGTTGAAGATTCTATCATTCGCGGCACCACAGCCAAAACCCGGGTCAAGGCCTTGCGGGAACTTGGCGTTAAGAAAGTGCACATGAGGGTCTCCTGCCCGCCCCATAGATTCCCCTGCTATTATGGTATTGATTTCTCCAGCAAGGGAGAACTCATTGCGGCCCAAAAAACCGTTGAAGAACTACGGGATTATCTAGGGCTGGATTCCCTGTGCTATCTGTCCATCAAAGGCATGCTGGAGGCCACGGGAGTGGAAAATCCGGACCGGAATTTCTGCAAAGCCTGTTTTGACGGCCAATACCCGGTCCCCTTTGACCCGAAATTTACAAAACAATGTATGGGATAACATGCAAAAACAGACGGTTGCATTTTCCAGGGATTCCTCTAATCTCTTTTTTCACATCCTTACCAAATGCAACCTTTCCTGTACCCATTGCTATATCAATACAGAACAGCACGGAACCAACACCCTTGATATCGAAACCATAAAAACCTGGCTCAATCTTTTTTCAGATAAGGCTGCTACAACGAATCTCATTTACCTGGGCGGTGAACCCACCCTTCATCCGGATCTATCTCTGGCGGTCAAATCAGCAAAAAAAATCGGTTTCAAATCCATTACCATTGATACCAACGGCTATCTCTTTCATGATATCCTCAACAAGATTTCAAGCAATGATATTGATTTCCTATCGTTCTCACTGGATGGGGCTACCCGAAAAACCAATGATGCCATAAGAGGCGAGGGAAGCTTTGACAAAGTCATGGATGGTCTGCAAAAAGCCGGCAATAGACATTTTTTATGCTCAATGATTTATACGGTCTCAGACAAAAATATCCATGAACTGAAACTTATGCCAAAGCTTGTCAGCGGGCTTGGTATCAAACGGTTTTTCATCCAGGTCATCGGCATGAGAGGTGCTTCTTCAGGGGCAAAAAAATATCTTCAAGTGTCAAGAGACTCCTGGCTTGAAATCATCCCGCAGGTAGCAGCATCGATTGCCGATCAAGGCATTGCAGTGACCTATCCAAAAGTTTTTCTCAACCGGGAAGAGATTTTTGAATGTGCGGGTAATGTGGCACAGAACTATTTTGTCTTTCCCAATGGCCGGGTCTATCAATGCCCTATCTGCGAAGATTTTTCCCTACATTCTTATATAATAAAAGAAAACAGGCTCATCCCCATGCCAAAAATCAATGAGAGCGATCTTTTTTCTCTTACGATTGCCGAAGGCTGCGTGATGAATAAAATCATCCAGCCTCAAAACCTTTCCTATGATAAAAACGGCATGCCTGAATACAGAATAGCCTGCTGCATGCTCAAAGAAGAGATTTTCAAATAACCGGACATTTCAAAAAAAGAAAAACATGTATCAAAGCTGATTGGGAGGGTTTCTATGTTTGACATTTCAAAGATTGATAAACTTTTTATATTAATGGAGAAAAAAAATCTTGATGTTGTTGTCATCGGCCCTTCCAACACGCTTGAATTCCTAACAGGGTTTAACCCTGTGGGATGTGAACGATTCCAAGCTCTTTTCATTACCCGTGAGAGACAATATTTTTACATCTGCAACCTGATATATGCCGAAGACATGAAACGGTGGTTTGATGCGGCTGCTCCGTTTTATATCTGGAATGACAGCCAGGGATTTCATGAACCCTTACAAAAAGCTGTCATGGATTTTGACCTTAACAACAAGACAATTGCTCTGGGAGAAAGCATCCGGGCTATAGACAGCATTGATATGAAATCTATTTTTCCATGTGAATTTATTAACGGTTCGCATCTTCTTGAAGAACTTCGCATTATCAAAACAGAACCGGATCTTGATAAAATGAGAAGGGCTGCCCGCCTTGCCGATGAAGTCATGGAGAATCTAACCGGATTTATCAGACCTGGCATAACGGAAAAAGAAATCAAGATTAAAATCGAAGACCTGTTTATTGAAAAAAGGGCGGACGGTCTTTCATTTTCACCCATTGTGGCCTGCGGCAGCAATAATTCAAGACCTCATTACAGGGAAAATTCAGGTATCATTGCCAAAAAAGACGTTCTCCTACTCGATTTCGGGTGCCGTTACCAGGGATTTTGTTCCGATATTTCCAGAACCTTTTTTATCGGTAATATTTCAAAGGAAGAAAAAAGAATATACAAAATTGCCAGGGAGGCCCAGGAGGCAGCCGTGCTTGCCGCAAAAGAAGGGGTGCGATGCTGCGATGTGGATAAAAAGGCCAGGGAGCACATTGAACATCACGGTATGGGTAACTATTTTTTAAACCGGACAGGCCATGGTATTGGTTTTGACGTTCATGAAGCCCCTTACATCAACGGGAATAATAAAAGATATCTTGAAAGAGGTATGGCATTCAGTATTGAGCCTGGCATCTGTATTCCCGGTAAGGTGGGCATGCGTGTGGAAGATATTGTGGTTATCAATCATCAGGGTGAAACAGAAGTTTTAAACAAATTTACAAAAGAGATTGTCATTATCAAATGATCTGCTGATTTAACGGCTTTCATTTCTTCTTTGACTTTTTCTTTCTGCTTTTTTCCCATTCCTCCTGTTCCCGGATCAACTCTTTGATACTATCTCCTTCATTAGAAAAGGAGATAGTATAATCATACTCTTTTTGACTGACCGGGATAACTTCAATTTTTTTATTTAAAAATGCCTGGATGGACTCAAACCGCTCTTTTTCTTCTGTGCTGCAGAAGGAAACCGCTATTCCTTTTTTTATTCCCCGTCCTGTTCTTCCCACCCTGTGGATATAATTTTCATTCTTATCCGGAAGATCATAATTAATGACGTAATTGACATCCGGAATATCAATTCCCCTGGCACTGACATCCGTAGCAACAAGAATACGGACCTGTCCTTGTTTAAACCCGTCCATTGCCTGTGCTCTGTCTTTCTGCTCTTTTTCACCATGAAGGGTCATTGATTCAATTCCCACTCGTTCAAGGGCCTTGGCCACACGTTCGGCTCTGACCCGGGTTCTGACGAAAACCATAATCTTTGCATCAGGGTGGTCTGTGACGAATCTCCTTAAAAAAAAACGTTTATCATCCATTTCTACAAACATGATAAAATGGGTAACGTTCTTTGAAACAGGGTCTTCCGGAGATATCTGAATTCTTATGGCCGATGTTTTAACCTGGGAAAACGCTAATTTTTTAATTTCTTTGTTTATGGTTGCAGAAAAGAAAAGCGTCTGATGTTTTTGCACCAGCATTTTCTTGATCGCTTTTATATCTTTAATAAACCCGGCATCCAGCATCCGGTCGGCTTCATCAAGAACAAGGGTGTCCACATGGTTCAGATTGATGAAACCCTGACTGATCAAGTCAAACATACGCCCTGGAGTCGCGACCAGCACATCAATGCCGTCCCCAAGTTTTTTTATCTGCCTGTCCTGTTCCACACCACCAAAAACAGCAAAGGAATTTACCTTTGTGTGCCTGGAAAGATCATTTAATACCCCGCCGATCTGAGCTGCAAGCTCTCTTGTCGGGACCATGACAATACATTTTATACCAGAAGACTTTTTCGAAGTCTTCATTCTGTGAATCCTGTCAATGACAGGGATGGCAAATGCCGCTGTTTTCCCGGTCCCTGTCTGGGCAATTGCAAGGACATCCTCACCTTTCAGGATAGATGGAATGGCCTTAAACTGGATGTCTGTCGGGCGTTTGAATCCAAGCCCGGATAAATTTTTCTTTATATCTGATGAGATATGGTATGTTTCAAATTTCATGGGACCTTCACTGGTGTTAAATAATAAGGCTTTAAGATACAGGTGAATCATTAATTATGCAACAGTCTTGTATTGCAAAAAAAACTTTTCCTTGACAGTTGTTGGATATCCATTTATTTTATCCTATTATTTCAGGTGCTGCAGGTGCAGATAATAGGGAATCCTGTGTAAATCAGGAACGGACCCGCCGCTGTAACCGGGGATGAAGGTCACAAATACCACTGTTGATAAACCGATGAACGGGAAGGTGTGGCCTGTAAAATGATCCGGAAGCCAGAAAACCTGCCTGAATGTTTGGTCATGTTACTTGCGTGGACAAGGGACGGATCAATAAAATGAGGATAAAAACGGTTCCCATATCAGACTGGCTCTGATATGGGAATTTTTATTGACGCCCGGTTCTGCATGATTGTAACCTTGAATAATCGAGGAATATTATGAGGAAAATTGATTTTATTACATGGATACACCGCCCGGGCTTGTTTTTTAACCCAGCTTTTTCATCCGGTTCCACCCTTGGCCTAAATTCCTCAGAAACCTGCATTTCCAGGCTGTTTCACATGAAACAGCCTGGATCAAATAATCAATCTGGAGCTTTTTCTCTTTCTGAAAAATACTCCGGCCTAACAGTTTCAGGCGTTGTCCTGTAGATTATGGCAGCAAATTGAGTATACCGGGTGCCATATTAAAAGGGAGAACAGGATTTCTGGTGATCCTTTTCTCCCTTTTTCTATTTTTAATGATTTTTCTTTCCCTTTCCATGGGCTATATCCGGATTCCGATCACTGATATTTTTCAGATTCTTATCACAAAAACAGCAAGCTCATTATATAGTTTTAAAGATATCAACGAAACCCATCTGGCCGTTATCATGGATGTCAGATTACCGAGAATTCTGTCATGCGCATGCGTTGGAGCTGCCCTGGCCCTTTCCGGTGTATTGTTTCAGGGGATATTGCTGAATCCTCTGGCCGACCCCTATACCCTGGGAGTTTCTGCCGGAGCAGCATTTGGTGCCTGCATTGCCATAATATTGAATTTAAGCAATGCCTTTGTTTCCGTTCCGGTTTTTTCATTTATTGGCGCCTGTCTTACTCTTTTTTCCGTTATTTTTTTATCTTATTCACCCAAAAACCCTACAGCAGGTCTTTCTTCCAATAATCTAATCTTGTCCGGAGTTATTGTAGCCGCCATTCTATCTGCCGGAATCAGTTTTTTAAAATTCATTGCCAATGAACAGGTATCCGTTATTATCTTCTGGCTCATGGGAAGCTTTGCTTCAAAAACCTGGTCCAATGTATTCATCATCATGATTTTTCTTATGGCAGGATTTTTTGTTTCCATATTTTTTGCAAGAGATCTTAACCTGATCTCTCTCGGTGCCAAATCCGCATCAAGCCTTGGTGTCGATTTGAAAAAAGTAATCTTTATTCTGCTTCTTTCAGGATCACTGCTTGCGGCTGTTTGTGTATCGATTTCAGGTATTATCGGGTTTGTCGGTCTTCTTGTACCCCATATGGTCAGATTTATCACCGGTCCTGATAATCGAAAACTTATTCCCCTGTCCATGTTGTCGGGTGCAATTTTGCTCCTCTTTGCCGACACGATTACCCGGGCCGTTCTTCCCCATGAAATTCCCATTGGCGTCCTGACTGCCTTGACCGGCGGGCCTGTCTTCTGCTGGATATTCAAAAAGAACCGGTTTAAATAAGGTGAGCATGGAAATTCGTCTTCATAACGTATCTTTTTCTTATGATGCAGGTATGACTATTAAGGCTTTCAGCGGGTCATTTTCATCCGGTTCTTTTTATTCGGTTATCGGGCCCAACGGAAGCGGTAAAACAACACTGATTGATTTGATCTCAGGTTTTTTAAAACCCTTATCAGGCAATATTGAAATTAATTCCCTACCGGTTTTTTCATTTTCAAAAAAAAACCTGGCAAGATTGATTGCCGTTGTTTCTCAAGACCATACCGTTAACTTCCCCTTCAGCGTAAAAGATATTATTTTGATGGGACGCCATCCATATATTTCACGATTTTCACTTCCTTCTGCCGAAGATATCCAAAAAGTTGAAAAATTAATGGATATTTGCGGTATCAGCCATTTACAGGACCGAAAAATAAATGAGCTTTCAGGAGGAGAAAGGCAACGGTGCGTGTTTGCAAGGGCCCTGTGCCAGGAGACACCCATTCTTCTCCTGGACGAAGCCTTTTCCAATATGGATATCCATCATACCCTGCAAATGCTTCAGCTTGTAAAACAATCAGTCAAAGAAAAAAACAGGATTGTGATCAGTGTATTTCACGACCTGAACCTTGCTTCCACGTGGTCTGATAGCCTTCTTGTTTTAAAAGAGGGGGAGCTCAGGGCTTTCGGCAGTTCAACAGAAACCCTGACAGAGGAGATCATCAAAGATGTATTTCAGGTAGATTCCATTGTTGAATATAATCAACACGTTCATGCAAAGCAGGTGTATTATCCGATGCATTAATATTATAGGATTGGTTATTTTCCTTATCCTTTTTCTTTTTTCAGGCTTATGCCCGGCACTGACCCTTATTGATCATCATCAGCGTCGGATTGATTTTGATAAGCCCTTTAAAAGGATTATATCACTTTATGGGGCTCACACTGAAAACCTGTTTTCTCTTGGTCTGGAGAATCAGATCATAGGGGTTTCTCACAACGACCTTTTTCCTCTGAGTGCGGACAGGAAACAAAAATTCTCTTATCATGATGATCCGGAAAAATTTCTGGCATTTTCTCCGGATCTAGTGCTCATCAGGCCCATGATTGACAACGGATATCCTGAACTGATCAAGCGCCTTGAAAAGTCAGGGATTACGGTTGTTTCCCTCCAACCCTCTGATATTGACGAGATGTATGATTACTGGTTGAAACTGGGCTTATTGACCGGGAAAATCGAAGCTGCTGAAAAAATGATTCAAGAGTTTAAAGAAAAGACAGGCCACATCCTGTCATTAACCCGGGATCTTCCCTTAAAAAAGAAAGTATATTTTGAAGCGATCCATGTCAAAATGAAAACCTTTACAAAGGATGCCATGCCCATCTTTGTTCTGGAAACAGCAGGCGGGATTAATATTGCCTCTGATGCCGTTGCATCAAGAGATACAAACATTGCCGTCTACGGTAAGGAACAGTTGCTTTCAAAAGCTTCGGAAATTGATGTTTTTCTTGCTCAAACCGGTATCATGAATTCCGTGACCGTTCAGGAAATTAAAACCGAACCTGGTTTTAATATTATTAAAGCTATAAAGGAAAACCAGATCTATTTGATTGATGAAAATATCATTTCCAGACCGGTTCCAAGACTTTATGAAGGAATGGTCTCTGTTGGAAAAATTCTTTATCCCGATATTTTTACTGAAAAAAAATTAAATAAGGAAATGCAATGAACAATACCGGAAAACTATTCGGGGTGGGTGTAGGCCCCGGTGATCCAGAACTTTTAACCATGAAGGCCGTCCGGGTGATTAAATCTGCAGATGTGATCTTCACGGCAGCATCTGCCAAAAACACATATAGTCTTGCTGTAGAAATCGCCTCACCCTATATTTCACCTGATGTCCCCGTGAATATACTATCTTTTCCCATGACAAAAGATATGAATACTGCTGAAACCGCCTGGACTGAAAATGCACGAATGATCGCCGGGACGCTGAGGCAAGGCCGAAATGCTGTATTCCTGACCCTGGGTGACCCCACCACTTATTCCACTTTCGGATATATTCTTAAAAAAATGAAATGTATCATGCCGGATGCGGATATTGAAACCATTCCCGGGATTACCTCTTTTCATGCAGCCTCTGCCCGGCTGAACCGGATACTTGTTGAAGGAGAAGAATCATTACTCATAACTTCGGGTGCTTTCGGCGGGGATCGGATAAGGAATGTTACCGGGATCGAAAATGTTGCCATTGTCAAGGCTTACAAAAATATCAGGGATGTCAACCAGGCATTAAAAGATACAGGCCTTTACAAAAGAAGCGTTGCCGTGTCAAAATGCGGCAGAGACAATGAGGAGATTATCAATGATGTTGGCGAGCTTGAAAACAGAGCCCCTGATTACTGGACATTGATCCTTGCCTCAAAATGAAAAATCGGGGATCTATAATACAGGATGGGTTGATATGTATGCAATAGATGTTATAGGGATGGGTCTCGGCCCGGATGACCTGACGCCAAAACATCTTACTCTGATCCGGGAATGCGATGTTCTTGTTGGAGGAGAACGTCATCTCGCATTATTTAGAGACTTAGGCAAACAAGAAATTGTGATTAAAGGCCGGATTAACGGAGTGATTGATGCCGTCAGGGAAAAAATGGATGGGTACAGAATAGTTGTTCTGGCATCCGGAGATCCACTGTTCTACGGGATCGGCGCTACGCTGATGCAATATTTCGACAAAACCCAATTGAATATTCATTCCAATATATCTTCCATATCAGCTGCATTTACGGCCATCAAAGAACCATGGCACGATGCACTCGTCATTAGCCTTCACGGCAAAAAAGAGGCTGAGGCCATTTCTTTTTCTAAATTTTCCGGTGAAAATAAAATCGCATTTTTGACTTCTCCTGAAATGAATCCCGGGTATATTGCAGACATGCTGATCAAAGAGGGCATCTATGATTTCAGATTCTGTGTCCTGGAAAACCTTGGGAACAAAGAAATGGAAAAAATATCATGGTTTGACAATATTGATCTTATACGGCAGCAAACTTTTCAAGATCCAAATATCGTCATCCTTTTTAAACGCCTTTTGGAAAAAAATATTGTTTCACGGGAAACACATATTGGCATGGATGACTCTCTTTTTAAACATTCAAAAGGATTAATCACAAAATCAGAAATCCGGAGCCTTTCCTTATCTAAATTAAAATTTATTAAAAAGGATCATGTGCTATGGGATATCGGTTCAGGCTGCGGGTCCGTCGGGATTGAAGCATCTTTTTTAATTCCCTGGGGTCTTGTCTATTCGATTGAAAAGCATTCGAAAAGGATTTCAGATATCATTCATAATCTTAAAAATTTTAATTGTTCCAATGTGAAGCTTGTAAATACCGAGTTTCCGGACGGGATAGAAGAGCTTAGAATTCCGGACAGGATATTTATCGGTGGCGGCGGAAAAAATATGGCCCAAATGATGGATGTGTGTTGTGAAAAACTTGCCCTTTTTGGCAGGATCGTCATTAATACAGTTCTTTTACAGACCATGGGAACCGTTTTGACCTGTCTTGAAAAATACAAATTTAAAACCGATGTGGTCCAGGTCCAGGTGTCCAGATCAAAACCCATGCCTTATGGGGACCGGCTCGAAGCCATAAACCCGGTCTGGATTATTTCAGGAGCCAAAACCAGGGAAGGAAATAATATATGAACCATACGAACATGGTCATCTTTGCAGGCGCAGGGCCGGGAGATCCTGATTTGATAACCGTCAAGGCTATGAATGCACTGAAAACAGCCGACCTTATCATTTATGCAGGTTCTCTTGTACCCAAGGCTGTCTTGTGCTGGAAAGGGGAAAAAACAGAAACCCTCTCCAGCGAAGATATGGATTTAACCCGGATCATTGACACAATCCGGGAATATTCTTCAAAGGGAATGAAAGTGGTACGCCTTCATACCGGAGATCCGTCATTATATGGCGCAATCCTAGAGCAGATGCGGGAACTTGAAAAATTTAATATCCCATACGAAGTAATCCCGGGAGTCACGGCCGCTTTTGCAGCTTCAGCAAAAATGAAAATGGAATACACGATTCCTGATGAAACTCAGACCCTGATTCTGACACGGATTTCAGGACGAACCCGTGTTCCTGATTCGGAAGATCTTGAAAAGCTTGCGTCCCATAGGTCTTCAATGGTCATTTACCTAAGCATCGGCCATGTCAAAAAAGTCCAAGCCATCCTGGAAACCTATTACGGGAAAGAGAATCTTTGTGCAGTGGCCTTTAAGGTCAGTCATCCTGAAGAAAAAATTATTTATACTAAAATTAAACATCTTGTAAAAACCTGTGAAGAACACCATATCGTACGGCACGCACTGATCATTGTAGGTAAATCCGTTGAGGCAGGCATTACTCCCGGCCGGAGCGGTTCATCAAAATTATATGATTCCGGATTTTCCCATGGTTATAGAACTGCTGAAAAATAAGACCATACCGGATCACCTGGCAATCTGGTGCATTACACCTAAAGGAAAGACTCTCGGACTGAAACTTAAGACAGCCTTACAGAACCCGGCTCTGTTTATTTCAAACAGAATCGGGGACGGTTTTGACAATAGACAAGGCATATTTGGATTTGATACGCTCAGTCATGAAATTAGAAAAAAATTTAATCAATATTCGGGACATATTTTCATATTTTCTACAGGAATTGCCGTACGACTTATTGCACCGCTCTTGAAATCAAAAATTATGGACCCGGCCATCGTTGTGGTGGATGAAAATGGAAATCACGCCATCAGCCTGATTTCAGGACATATTGGCGGAGCCAATGCCCTTGCAAAAAAAATTGCAGACATGATTCAGGCAAGTCCTGTCATCACAACGGCCACTGATACCAATGACCTGCCTGCCATTGATCTGATTGCCAAGGAAAAAAGATTATTTATAGAAACTCCACAGAATATAAAACGTATCAACATGGCATTCCTTATAGGAAAATCCATTGATTTGTATGATCCCTTTGGATTTGTTGAAACAGAATTGAAAGATTTTCTTTTATCAAAAACGCCAGATGATCGTGAAGGATTTGAAAAAATCTTCTGCTCTTATGAAATTGGACCAGTTTCACGTGAAACCATGATTTTGAGACCTCCTTTGTTAAGCGTTGGAATTGGTTGTAACCGTGGAACCGGGGTTAAGGCCATATATGATTTCCTTACCCATGTTTTCAAAGAAAATGGACTTTCCATAAGAAGCATTGACAGGCTTTCCACAATTGATTTAAAAAAAAATGAGGGGGGATTGCTATCCCTTGCAAAAAAGATGAAGCTTCCCATGGAGTTCCACACCAGGGAAAAATTAAATTCCATAAAATCCATTGAAACGCCTTCAGAAATGGTTGAAAAGCATGTCGGGGTTAAAAGTGTATCTGAGGCGTCGGCTGTTTTATCGGCCGGTAATGGCAAATTGATTGTTACAAAAAAGAAGAATAAGGATGTCACTATCGCTGTGGCAATAAAAAAATGACATTGTACATCGTCGGAACAGGGCCGGGAGATATTGCCCACATTTCAGGAAGGGCCATTGAGGTCATCCGCAACGCAGACTGCATTGCAGGGTATACGACCTATTTGGATATGATCGCGGATATCATCAAAGATAAGGAAATTGTATCTACAGGAATGATGAAAGAGGTTGAAAGGGTTGAAAAAGCAATAGAAAAAGCTTTGTCAGGAAAATCATGTGCCCTTGTGTCCGGCGGAGATCCTGGAATTTATGCCATGGCAGGCCTTGCTTTTGAAATCTGTAGGAATAAGGGGATTAAGCTTGCAAGACAGGGGGATAAAACAGATCCAACAGACAAAGGCCATTTTCTCTATATTGAAACCATTCCCGGAATCCCGGCTCTCGCAGCAGGCGCCGCCCTGGCAGGCGCTCCGCTCACCCATGATTTTGCAGCCGTCTCCCTGAGTGACCTTCTCACTTCCTGGGAAACCATTGAAAAAAGACTGACCTGTGCTGCCATGGCGGATTTTGTCATTGTTCTATACAATCCGAAAAGCAAAAAAAGGGACTGGCAGCTTAGACGGGCACAGGAACTGATTCTTGCCCATAGAGATGGGGCAACCCCTGTTGCCGTTGTTACGGGAGCCATGAGGGTAAATCAGCGGATTTCTTTTACGACCCTGTCTCAACTGGAATCTGAAGATGTGACCATGCAGACGGTTATTTTCATAGGTTCCAGCACATCTGTCCAATATCTGGATTTCCTGTTTACACCAAGAGGATATTCAGAAAAATATGATATATAAAATGATCCGAACTTCTTTGCAGGGGATTTGATATGAAAGGCTATATTCAGGTTTATACCGGAAAAGGGAAAGGGAAAACCACAGCATGCCTGGGTCTTGCAGTGAGAGCAGCCGGCGCAGGGCTAAAGGTCTATATTGCCCAGTTCCTAAAAAATGGGGAATATTCGGAGACCAAAGCATTGTCCCGGTTTGAGAATATTACGATTGAACAATTCGGTATGGGTAAATTTGTCAGAGGCTGTCCGTCAGAAGAAGAAATCGCAGCAGGAAAGGCAGGGTATAAAAAACTGTGTGATATTTTAAAAGAGGCAAAACATGATGTGGTCATTGTCGAAGAAGGGAATGTGGCGGTCATGTGCAATATTATATCGGAAAAAGAACTCCTGGATCTTATGGATATGAAACCTGACACTGTTGAACTTGTCATTACGGGACGGGGTGCCACAAAAGCAGTCCTTGAAAAGGCCGATCTTGTGACGGAAATGCAGGAAATTAAACATTATTATCAAAAGGGTGTTTCTGCCCGTATCGGAATTGAAAAATGAAGAAAAAAAATATAGCGATACTGGGCACAGGCTCTGATGTCGGAAAAAGTATTGTTGCAGCTGCGCTTTGCAGGTCTCTTGTTGATAAGGGAGATAGAATTGCGCCCTTTAAATCCCAGAATATGTCCAATAATTCCGGGATAACGCCTGAAGGACTTGAAATGGGGCGGGCTCAGATTGTCCAGGCAGAAGCTTCCAGGATCGCGCCCCATGTCCATATGAATCCAATCCTTTTAAAACCGACAGGTGAAAAACAATCCCAGGTGATCTTGTTTGGAAAGGTTCATGGAAATCATACAGCCATGGATTACCACAGGCAGAAAGGATTTTATTTTGAAAAAGCCTGCCAGGCGTTTAATGCCCTTGAAAAGACCTGTGACAGGGTTATTCTTGAAGGCGCCGGTTCTTGTGCAGAAGTCAACCTGATGCCGGGTGATATTGTCAATTTCCCCATGGCCGAATATGCCAGTGCCGATGTAATTCTTGTGGCTGATATCCACAGGGGGGGTGTTTTTGCACAGATTATCGGCACTCTGAACTGCCTGCCGCAAAAATACCAGGATATGGTAAAAGGCATTATTGTCAACCGGTTTAGGGGTGATATCGCTCTTTTTAAAGATGGGGTCGAATGGATTGAAAATAAGACCGGTAAAAAAATAATCGGTGTTCTTCCCTGGTATTCTCATTTTAAAATTGATGCAGAAGATTCCGTTGAAATAGAAGACTGCCGGAATTTAAACGCGCTCAAACCGGATATCCCGGCAATTGCCGTCATCCTTTTGCCCCACATTGCAAATTTTACGGATTTTCATGCCTTGTCAATGATAAAAGGATTACAGGTCATTTACATTAACAAGCCCGATCATCTGGAAAAATTCAAGGCTGTGATTATCCCGGGATCAAAAAATACGAGGGCAGACCTTGAGTGGCTGTTGCAGAAATTTAAGACTCCCCTGGAAGGATATGCGCGATCCAATGGTTGTATTTTGGGTATCTGCGGCGGGTATCAAATGCTTGGAGAATTTGTCGATGATCCTGAAGGGCTTGAAGGCCGGCCGGGAAGAACATATGCCTTAAACCTCTTACCGGTCCGGACCATTTTGAAAGCGCCTAAAACAACTACCCTCAGTGATTTCGAATGGGAGGGCATCAAGGGTAAGGGCTATGAGATTCATATGGGATCTACCATACTAAAAAGAGGTTTCCCCATGCTCACCATCCTTTCCCGAAACTTTGATTCCTGCGAGGCTGTGGATGGTTGTATAGAAATGAATAAAAAAATTGCAGGAACTTATATCCACGGTTTTTTTGATTCCCCAAAGGTATTATCCAAATGGCTGACACTCATTGGATTAAATCTTCCCTGCCCTGAAGAAGACCTTGTATTTTTAAAGGAAAAAAATTACACTCTTTTAAAAGAACATTTTGAAACCCATGTAAACTTAAGTCATATCCTTTGATCCGGACAGCCCGGTCAAAATCTTTAACCCGGATCGGGAATCCTGACAATCGTGATGAAATCATTTACATTCGCTTTTAAATTATTTATTCTTAGCCAATTATAAAATTGACAACTCTTTGGATAAAAACAGCGTGGAGCAATCAAATCGAATTCCGGATCTAGCCGAACTTGCACTTCAATATGGCACAATAAATATTGAGCAATTTCAGCACCTTCAGAAATTATATGCCTTAAAACAAAAACAAGGCCAAACCATATCCCTTGACCGGATAATCCTGAATTTAAATTTTGCAACGCAATATCAGGTCGGGCTTTTAAAATTAATAGAAGATTATTTGGTTATCAGAAAACAAGGCGAAGCGTTTGGCAGAATTGCCATAGAGAAAGGCTTTGCCACTGAAAAAGATATAGAAAAAGCACTTGAGTATCAAAAAAAAGAATTTCGGCGGGCAAAACTGAAAAAGCTGATCGGAGATATACTGGTTGAATCCGGTGTTATCACGATAAAACAGAAAAATGCCATTTTAAAGGAACAACTTTTTCTGGATACAGCAATGGAAAAGATAGCGGCTTTAGAACCGCAATCCGATGGACATAAAGCCTCTGACAAAACTATTTTAAAAAATGGCCCTGATCTTTCCGATTATGAAAAAAAATTTTTACAGGTAAAAATTTTAGACAAGGAATTTTCTGCCAGTGTTATTGAAAAAGGGTTTGCAACCGCCCTCCAGGTCAGGACCGCCCAGATCGCCCAGGAAAAGGCTTTTGAAAAAGAAAACAAAATTCGAATCCTCGGTGATTTCATGGTGCAGCTCAATTTTATAACCGAAGACCAGAAAATACTTGTTCTTAAAGAACAACAGCGGCTTGCCGAACTCTCCCAACCTGCAAAAGATAAGGACATCTTCGTCAGTATCAGCAAAGATAGAATGGAAGCTGTGATAAAAATAGACAAAGGTATTGAAACATTAAACTACCGGGATATCCGGCAGGCGCTTCAAGACAAGGGTATAAAATTCGGTATCTATCCGGATGCCATTCTTCAATGTAATCTTGATATGAGAAATATTGAATTTGTAGCAGCTAGACAGGATTTTTCGTTTGAATTGCTAAAAAGTAAGAAAGCTTCATATTCGTTTGATATCACCAAGGTAGACCCACTGGAAAAAAAAATGGGTGCTGCCCTGGCCCAGCAGTACCTTGGAGGAGAAATCCATTTAAAAAAAGACCTTTTCGGTAATAACCAGGAACAAACCAAAGGTTATGAGTTTCCATTCAGGTGTGCCTCCGGTACAAGACTGTCAAGCGATCAGACAAAGGCTTTTGCGGCTAAAACCGGGTTTCCTTCCCTTTCCATAGAAAGAAAACTTTATATTCACCCTCCGATTTTCGTTCTAGAAGATGCCGATCTTCGATACGGACCACTTGAAAATTATGCAAACCTGAAAATTTCCGGTATTTTAACCGGGGCATATCCTGTAACCGCGGGCGATCTTTATGCAAGGGAAATCAGGGGGGCCAGGATAGAAGCTATCGGGACAGTCAGAAGTGAGATCGGCATGACGGATTCTTTTGTCAGCGCACAGGGTGATATCCATGCCAAATATCTTCACAACTGCCGGATTGAAACGTTTGGCAATGTTTATATTGAAAATGAAATGATCGATTCGGAAGTTTTCTCCAGCGGGAAAATAGATTCAAGGCATTGCCGTGTAGTTTCCTCAACCCTGTTTGCAAAAAAAGGCATTGAGCTTAAAGGGGTCGGTAACGGCAGGACAAGATCCTGTATTCTCGGGGCTGGAACAGAACATCATATTCTGGAAAAAATAAAAGGGCTTGAGCTTGAAATAAAAAATATCTGTTCACCCCTGGATGAATTAAAAGAAAAAAAAGAAGACCGGGACAAGGCTGCAAATAAAATTTTTCAAAAAATGATTGAGCTGAAGATATTCCATGATCAGGCAAAAGAAAGAAAATCAAAACTTTCAAATGAATTTAAAAAGAAAAAAGAGGCTACAGAGAAAAAAGAACTTAAAAATATTGTAACCCTGGTCCGGACATTTGAAAAAAGAATGGAGGATTCGCTTGCTTCTCTAAAGGAATTGAACGAAATAAAAAAGAAATATGATAAAGAGTCAACCCTGCTTGAACAGAAAATAAAAAGACTTGAACCTGAAATAGAAAAAAGAATTTCAGGGTTTCAAATTGATATGCTGGCTATTTTTGAATGGGCTAGAAAAGAGGAAAATCATTCCTGCATTAAAATCAGAAAACAGGCGTTTTCAGGAACCCTGTTTAAAGGTGTTTATTCAGAGCTGGCTATTGATAACGAATTGAATAATTTTTCAGTAATGGAGAGACAGGATACAACTGCAGATTATAATCTGGTGGTTGTACAGCATTAATGCAAAAAATGTATAAATGAGATCTGTTTGTGAACAGCCCCGGAAGAGGACAGTTCGCTTTGAAAAAGACTGATCCCTGAAACTGAAAAACCCGGGGTTTGAAAATTTTCAAAAGTTTTTATCATTTTAATGACAGACTCTGGAGCAACTTCTTTTTTGACCCTGGCAAGAGTCAAATGTGGCCTGAATCGTTTTTCTTCTTTTTTTACCCCTATTGCTTTTAAAAGGATGAAGTCCAGTTTGGACGCAAGTTTTTCAAGATTGCCGGTTTCTCCCTGTATACCTGACCAGATAATACGGGCGTGTTTAACCGAAGGAAATACACCAATACCGGATGCAAAAAGAGTGTGAGGCAAAATCCCGGTTACAGCTTTTTCCATGCTTTTTTCTATGGTTCCGATATCTCCTGGTGATATATGACCCAGAAATTTCAAAGTCAGGTGAAGGGTTTCAGGGCTGGGAAAAGAAGCATGGATTCCGGATTTTTTAAGCTTTCCTTGAAGATCCAGGAAAAGCGCTTTGACTGTATCCGGAATCTGTATGGCAATAAATGAACGGGTATGCCCGGGGTCTTCTTTCATTTTCTCTTTTTGTTCACAAATCCAAGCAAGACCCTGTAAGGTCCGGGTGTTCCCGGCGGGATGAGTGCAACACGGTCATTGTCTTTAAGGATTGTATCAAACAATGAGACCTTTCCATTGATAAATACGGCTTCAACTTCTTCAGGGCTAAGGCTGACCTGGCGGATGAGATCCTCTGCACTTGTTTTGGGTTCTATATGCAGGGATACATTGGAACTGGGTATCCCCTTCTCTTTTAATTTTTTTTGTAAAAATGAAAATGCATTAAATGTAATAACCGGCATTTCGCATTCCTCCTCCCCCTTGGTTGGTAAATGTAAATAGTTTAGCATAACCGGGAAAATAGAGGCAAGGGCTATATCAAAACCAGGAATTATCTTTGTTTTACTTATAAACTGCCTGTAATTTTATTGAAAAAGACAATTTCTGCGGGTATAGTCCATTTATGCGACTTCGCCTCATTATATTGATTCTTTCCCTGCTGGCCTTTATTTCAGCCTCGGCCGGGGGTTTTTTGTATTACCACTCTTTCAGAAGCTCAGCCCTGGAAAAAATTGAAATTGATGCCCTATCCCGCCTGAATCTTTTGACGGATCAGCTTTCTTTCTATCTTTCAGAACATAAAAAACCGGTCAAAACTCTTTCCGGCCTGAAAGAATTAATAACTGCTCTGGAAACTCCCGGTTATGCATCAATCGACAATGCAAACCTGATCCTGGACCATTTCACGGCCTCGCTTGGACTTGAAGTCAGTTATCTCATGGACATAAACGGAATTACAATCTGTTCCAGTAATCGAAATACCGAAGGCAGTTTTGTGGGCAAGGATTTTTCTTTCCGGCCTTATTTCAGGAATGCAGCTGACGGAAACCCGTCAACCTATCTTGCACTGGGCACAACGTCGCGGGTAAGAGGAGTGTATCACTCTCATCCGGTATATGATCCATCCCATACCGCAATTATCGGGGTTGCGGTTATTAAGGCATCGGTTGAATTTGTTGAAACAAAACTATTTAAACCATCCAATGAAATCCTGCTGTTCGTTGATCCCAATGGTCTAATTTTTATATCAAACAAAGACGAATTTCGTTTTAAGATCCTCTTTGAGACGGCTGAACAAAAAAGCAGTCAGATATTGGATTCAAAACAGTTTGGAGACGGCCCATGGCTCTGGACCGGGTTTTTAAAGGATCGGGACGGGGATGTCATTGATAACAAAAAAATAAAATATATTTTTTCCAGCCTGGATGTTAAAAATTATCCCGGATGGAAAATTATCAGTTTAAGAAATTACAAAGATATTAAAAAACTCTTGTCAGAACCATTTTTCAGGGTGATCGGACCTGCGGTCACATCCATATTGATGTTGACCGGAATCCTGGTGCTGATCCTTTATCACCTGGGAATAAAGGAAATCACCAAGCGGAAAAAAGCTGAAAAAGAACTGAGATTCAGCGAAGAAAGATATCGGGGTATCTATCATAAAACCCCGGTCATGCTACATTCTATAGACATTGAAGGCTATATCATCCATGTATCCGATCACTGGGTGGAGGTGATGGGGTATGACAGGGAAGAAGTAATCGGCAAACAGCTCATCGGTTTTTTTACGCCTGAATCAAAAAAATATGCAGTTAATGTAGTTTTCCCTGAATTTTTCAGTACCGGTTTCTGCAAGGATATCCCTTATTCCTATGTTAAAAAAAATGGGGAAATAATGGATATCTTGCTGTCATGCTATGGAGTCAGGGATGAAAACAAAAAAATAATCCGTTCTCTTGCTGTAAGCGTTGATGTTACAGAGAAAAACCGGGCTCAGAAAGAATTGCAGCTTGCAAAGGAAAAACTGTCCCAGTATTCCCGTGACCTGGAGCAGCAGGTAAAAAAAAGAACGGCCCAGCTTGAAACCACCCAGAATAATCTGAAAAATCTGTCTAAAAATATCATTGCCTCCCAGGAGAGAGAGAAAGCCCTGGTGGCAAGGGAGCTTCATGACCATCTCGGGCAGGTGCTGACAGCCTTGAGAATTGATGCCGTATGGATTGGGAAAATCCTTTCCAATACCGGTCCTGATACCCGGAACAGGGTTTTGAAGATGTGCTCTCTGATAGACGATACCATAAATGATGTCAGGGCCATGGCCTATCGGTTGAGACCCAGGGTGCTGGATGATCTGGGGCTTGCCGATGCTCTGGAATCCCTTCTGGTGGATTTTGAAAAAAGGTCAGATGTCTCCTGTGTCTTCAAACAGGGGGTCATACCGAAAATCGACGATACCTTGGCCACCGCCCTTTACCGGATTGGCCAGGAGGCTGTAACCAATGCCCTGCGCCATTCCGGCGCCACCACCATCACGGTTGGCCTTGCAACCGATGAGGAAGGCATTGTTCTGACCATATCGGATAATGGAAATGGATTTAACACCCTTGGCTATAAAGAGTCAAAAGGATTTGGCCTTGAAGGGATGAAAGAAAGGGCCGGTCTTGCCGGCGGAAAACTTGACATCTCTTCTCTGCCCGGCCAAGGGACAACCGTCTGCTGTAAGGTAAAAGTGAAAGGATAATCCATGATTAAAGTACTGCTTGCAGATGATCACAGCATTGTCAGGGAGGGGTTACGAAGAGTCCTTGAAGACAGCAATGAAATTGAAGTCATTGCAGAAGCGGCAGATGGGGAAACCGCCCTGGATAAAGCCATGAATACAAAACCGGATGTTGCGGTCATAGATATTTCCATGCCGGGGATGGATGGCCTTGAGGTGGTAACACGGCTGAAAAGCTATTGTTCTGAAGTACCGGTTCTTATTTTAACCATGCATGATGAAGAGCAATATGTCATACGGGCCATTGAAGCCGGCGCCATGGGTTATGTAACAAAACAGTCTGCCCCGGAACAGCTTGTGGCAGCGGTTAAAAAAATCCATGCCGGTGGCAGATACCTTACTGAAAAAGCAAGCGAAGCACTGGCTTTACGCGTAATCCGCGGAACAAAACCCCATACGCTTACGGAATCCCTGTCCATGAGAGAACTTCAGGTGCTTAGAAAACTGGCTTTGGGCGCCACAAACAAAGAGATAGCCGTTTCGTACAATATTAGTGTTAAAACCGTTGATACCTACCGGTCTAGAATTTTAAAAAAACTGAATCTCAGAAATAATGCTGAATTATCAAGATATGCCATCCAGAACAAACTCGTGGAATTATGATCTATCGGTTCAATTTGTCAAAATTTGCAAATATCTTATTCAGCGTGACCCTGCATTGGGCGATTTCATCCGGTCTGATTCCCTGCTCGGCTTCCCCCAGCAATTCTTCAACAATAGCGATCAAGTCTGTTTTGAATTCCTTTGCTTTATTGGTCAGGTAAACCAGCTTGCTCCGCTTATCATTTCTGTCCGGAATTCTTAAGACAATATTCTTTTTTTCAAGGACATTTAAAAGTCTTGTAATAGCAGCCTTGTCCTTAACTGCAATATTGGCAAGTTCCTGCTGGGTCTGCCCGTCTTTCCGGTAAAGATGAACCAGGATGCTCCATTGCTCATAGCTTACGTCAAATCCGGCAGTTGAAAATTTATTTGTCAGCCGTTTCATGATGGATCTGGATGTACGACCCACTAGGTAGGCAATAGAGGTATCAATGACTTTTTCAAATGTTTCCATGTAATCAATTCTTTTTAGTGTTAGTAAAATATCGAACAAGCGGTCAATATCATTGTGCTTAAAAATTAACCGGGAAATTCATCATTTTCGATGCTAATATGGTATAAAACGGTTGATGACGCAACCATTTTTTAAATCTCCATAAAAAAAATTAAGGGCAGGAAACAGGCTGGGGGAGAATTTATGATTTAATACATTTTTCCCATAGGCTAAAGAATCTGATTTACGGAAGACAGGAGATGAGAAAACCTCTCGCCGCTCCTGGAAGTGTTTTTATAAAATTTGAGGCAGCTTTTTACAATTTCCAATACCTTGTCATGGGAATGGATTCCATGAATTTCCATGGCCAGCCTGGGATGGCGCCCCAATCGTCCCCCCAGCATGACCCTGAATCCTTTTTGTATTTCGGCCAATGTTCCGGCACAACAGGCTGTGATGCATTTTGAGCAACTGAGACAGCGGTCGTAATGAATCATCGGTCTTTGATTTTTTTCATCCAGCTCAATGGCATTTTCATCACAGGTACTAACGCAGACCCCGCACAGGGTACAGACCTTGTCCGATACACCTGGAACCACGGCCCCGATGATGCCGATATCGGTAATCTGCGGTCGTGAACAGGCATTGGGGCAATCGGAAAGCGACACCCTGAACTCATGGTGAAATTTCAAATCCCCTTTGACGGTCTTTCTTAAAAATTCCAGGAGATTTTCTGTTTCAAAGATCTTTTCAATATCCTGGGACACCAGGGCCGACGAATTTGCTGAATTCGGACACCCGGCACTGCCAAAGCAGGTGCTGATCTCATATCCTTTGATCGCTTTTTCAGCCTCTTTTGACCATTTCATGCAAGAATTTCCCCCCTGGTGCTGACCACCACTTCCTTAAACGGAATCTCAACCCCGGCTCTGGCAAGGGCTTTTTTTACAATGATGGGAAGCGCTGAACAGCAGGGAACCTCCATGACAACAGAAATGATGCTCTTTATTCCGGATACCTGAAATACCTTGGAAAGCTTTTCCACATATTCTTCTGCATTGTCAAATTTGGGACAACCGATCATGACGGCTTTTCCCTTTAAAAAATCCGTGTGAAAGCAAGGATAAGCCACAGGTACGCAATCTGCTGCAATCACAAGATCAGCATTTTTGAGGAAAGGTGCCCCCGGCGGAACCAGCTTGATCTGAACCGGCCAATGACCCAGCGCGGATTTGCCGCCGGTGGCCTGAACGAAAGGTTTATCAGCACATCCGCAGGCATCTGCTGTACCTGCCATGTGAAAAATTTTTACAGCTGCCGAAGGGCATCCGCAAGCTGGCTGTTTTGTTTCTTCTTTGGCAGCCTTCCGGTGTTTCAGCAATTCTTCAACTGCTTTTTCATCAAAATCATCAGCTTCCCTTTCAATGATTTTCAAGGCATCTTCAGGGCAATCCCCGATACAGGCGCCAAGTCCGTCACAATACTTGTCTGCAATCACTCTGGCCTTGCCGTCGATAATTTTGATAGCACCTTCTGCACAGGCAATGACACAATTGCCGCATCCAGTGCAGCGCTCTTCATCGATCCGGATGATTTTTCTCATAATTTTCATAATGGTCTCCTTTTTTATATCAGCTTGAATAATGTGATTTAAATTATCCAGCAGAAATTTCTATTGTGTTTCAATCAATACCTGTCTTGCCAGTTCCTTTCCGGCCGCTGTCATAAAAATTTGATCCAGCCTGGCGGCAAATTCAATATCATCAACGTCTGCCTTTTTCTCACAGGCCGACATATAGGTCAGTTGATCCGCATCATACAAAACCTTTTGATTCAGTCCGCCATTTTCAGCAGGACGGTTGTGGTTCCCGACGATTTCGATGATTTCAGCCGTCAATTCTTTTTTTGCACCCATTTTTTTCATCAGGGCTTCAGCGACTTCAGGGCTTTCTTTTTCTATATATTCAGGCATATCTGATCCGTATTTTTCCAATGCGTTTTTAACCCCAATATCATAGAGATAAGCTGCACATAGGACGACAGGAAGATTTGCCTTTTCCTTTTTACCGATTTTCTCAGCAAAATTGGCGACCTTGGCCGCATGTCCGATGCGCTTGAAATCAGCGCCAAGGTATCGTTTCATTTCAACAGCCACCCGGTCTTTAAAAAGATCATCCCGTTTTGCCACAAATTCTTCAGGTAATGTGCCAAGGCATTGTTCTGCAAATTTGCAATAGGAGGCGCAGCCAAAATCCATATTGGGGTTGACAATCTTTTTGTGACAGTTTGAACATCTTCGCGTGGCATCATCTTTGAAAAATTCCATGGGCTGGCCACATTCCGGACATTCGGTTTCAAAAATCGCTTCTTTATTCCAGTATTGGGTATCCTGTCCCGGGCATTTCATGTTCAACCTCCTTTAAAAAACCTGATTTCCTGTATATGGCCGGTGCAGTATAGATTTATGCACCGGCCAAAATTCTTATATTATTTACCCTGCATGATGGCAGCAACATCTGCCTCAGGTTCGGTAATAAGTTTGATATCAAAATTCTTCACCAATACGTCCAGTACAGCCGGGGAAACAAAGGCCGGCAGCGTGGGTCCAAGCCTGATCCCCTTGACGCCCAGGAACAGCAGAGCCAGAAGAACAGCCACGGCTTTCTGCTCATACCAGCCGATATCAAAGGAGATCGGCAGATCGTTGATATCACTGAGACCAAAGACTTCCTTCAGTTTAAGCGCAATCACGGCCAGAGAATAACAGTCATTGCACTGCCCGGCATCCAGGACTCTCGGGATTCCGCCGATATCGCCGAGGTTCAGTTTATTATACCGGTATTTTGCGCATCCGGCCGTAAGAATGACGGCATCTTGGGGTAGCGTTTCAGCCACTTGTGTAAAATAATTTCTTCCTTTCTGACGGCCGTCACATCCTGCCATGACCACAAACCGTTTGATGGCACCGGATTTGACCGCATCAACCACTTTATCCGCAAGAGCCAGTACCTGATGATGGGCAAACCCGCCGATAATCTTTCCGGTTTCCAGCTCCAGGGGGGCCTTGCAGGTTTTAGCAAGGTCAACAATCTTGGAAAAATCTTTAGCACCGCCGGATACCCGTTCCGGGATGTGAACGGCACCGGGATAAGAAACCACACCGGTTGTAAACAGCCGGCTTAGATATGTATTTTTACTTTTTATGGGGATAATGCAATTGGTGGTCATGAGAACGGGTCCATTGAAAGACTCAAAATCTTCATTCTGGTGCCACCAGGAGCTGCCGTAATTTCCCTTGAGGTGGGAATATTTTTTAAAAGCAGGATAATAATTGGCCGGCAGCATCTCTCCATGGGTGTACACATCCACGCCCGTCCCTTCAGTCTGTTTTAAAAGTTCTTCCATATCTTTAAGATCATGTCCGGAGATCAATATTCCAGGGTTTGACCCTACACCGATATTGACTTGTGTAAGTTCCGGATTTCCATAGGCAGTCGTATTGGCCTGGTCCAGGGCAGCCAGGGTGGTAACCGTCATTTCTCCGGCTTTCAGGACTTTTCCCACCATTTCATCCACGGAAAGATCCTCAGTTGTAGAAGCAAGGGCATCATAGAGAAAATCCCAGATTTCATCCTTTGTCACACCCAGGACAGCTGCATGATCGGCATAGGCGGATATTCCCTTAAGCCCCAGGATGAGCAGTTCCCTAAGAGACCTTACATCTTCATGGGCTGTTGCGAGCACACCGACCGTAGCCCCTTTTGACTTGAAACCGGATACATCATTGGAATACCAGGTCGTACTTTCATGAAGATCAGACCCGATTTTTCCCTTTACAGATTCAAACAATTCCTTTTTCAGGGTCTGGGCCCTGTTGATCCAGCCGATAATATTTTCATCATTAAAATTGGCATTGGTGATGGTGGTAAAAAGCCCCTGGGCAATAAACAACCCTGTTTTCTCCGGCACATTGAGTCCGGCAGCCCTGGCTTTACTCGCGATAACGGCAATACCTTTAAGATTATAGATCAGCAGATCCTGCAGATCCGCTGTGTCATTTTCTTTTCCACACATTCCCTTGATTGTGCATCCCTGGCCTTTTGCAGCTTCCTGACATTGAAAACAGAACATTGAGTTTCTCCTTTTATTTTTATGTTAATCAAGCAATTGATCTTTACATCCTGGCCTGAAATTAATATAAACGAGGATATAGCGCCTTGACATGGATCAAGTAATTGAAAATTTTTATTTTTTTTGATTTCTTTTATAGAATTTCTTTTTGGAGAGTATAGAGCATCGAAAAGCTGAAAACAATCCCTCTTTTTTCAGGGTTGTCCGATGACCACCTTAAGATAATTGCGTCCATTGCCACAACCCTTAATTTTGACAAAGGAGAGATGATCTTCCACGAAGGAGACAAGGGCAATGGGTTTTATATGGTTGAAACAGGAACCATCAAAGTGTTCAAGCTGTCCTTTGAAGGAAAGGAACAGATTCTTCACATATACGGACCCGGTCATGCTTTTGGTGAGGTCCCGGTTTTTGAAGGAAAAAATTTTCCAGCATCCTCCATGGCCCTTGAAAAATCCGTTATTATTTTTCTTCCCAGGGATAAATTTGTAAACCTCATCACCAGCACGCCGGGTCTTGGCATGAATCTCCTGGCCGATCTTTCCAGGAGATTGCGCGAATTTACCATCCAGATTGAAAACCTAAGCTTAAAAGAAGTACCGGCCAGGCTTTCCGCTTATTTCCTGACGCTTTCCAGGGAACAGAAGAATGAGAAAAAAATAATGCTTCCCATATCCAAAGCCCAACTGTCAAACCTGATCGGCACAACCCCTGAAACCGTTTCCAGAGTATTAAAAAAAATGATGGATTCTTCTCTTATCGAGGTTCAGACCAAAACCATAGTCATTAAAGATATTGAAGGACTCCAGGACCTGTCCGAGTCAGGGAGTCTCTAATAAATAAGATCTGATAAATAAAATCTAAAAAATAAAAAAGGATCTCCGGGAGTATGAATAAAAAGGCTGAATATGTCGTCTTTGGAAAAAACCTTGACCCCGGGGCCATATCCCAGATGGAAGATGCTGCCTGCCTGCCTGTGGCTGTCAAGGGAGCGCTCATGCCCGATGCCCACGTCGGGTACGGACTGCCCATCGGTGGTGTCCTGGCCGTCAGGGACGCGGTTATTCCTTATGCTGTTGGAGTGGATATTGCCTGCAGGATGAAACTATCCGTGCTTTCCATTCCCTTTGACGATTATGAGACCCATAAACAGAGTTTCAGACAAGCCATTGAAACAAAGACAAAATTCGGTGTGGGTGAGAAATTTTCACACCCAGGACAGCACCGTGTCATGGACAGTGACTGGAATATCAGCCCTCTTGTAAAATCCTTAAAAGATTTGGCACACAAACAGCTCGGAACCAGCGGATCAGGTAATCATTTTGCCGAATTTGGAAAATTGATCCTGACCCGCGAAGAAATCGGTTTAAAACCAGGTGAATATATAGCCTTTTTA
>MGTJ01000102.1 GCA_001799395.1 Desulfobacterales bacterium RIFOXYA12_FULL_46_15
AAACCCGCCTTCACTAAACATTCCTTTCAAGGCGGCGATCTCTCCCTCCATCCGGCTGAACCGTCCTGCTCTTTCCAGAACAAGATCTAACTGACCCGGTACAAAGGGTTTGGGAAGATAATCAAAAGCTCCCATTTTCACGGCCTTTACCGCCGTTTCTATTGTGGCATGGGCCGTAATCATCAGCACCTGGGTTTTAATCTTGCTTTCAACAATTTTTTTAAGGACTTCCAGCCCGTTCCGATCCGGCAGTTTTAAATCCAGAAGAACCAGATCCGGCAGTTCCTCATAAAAGCGATGAAGCCCTTTTTCCGCAGAACCGGCTGTGAAAACCTCAAATTCCTTATCTTCCAGATACATTTCAAGCGTGGTTAAAATATTGGAATCATCATCAATAATCAGGGCTTTGTTCATCTTCAGCCTCCTTTTTAGCCGGTATCCAGAAAATAAAAGAGGTTCCTTTTCCCATTTCACTCTGAACTTTAATATCACCGCCGTGCTGCTCAATGACATCCTTGACAATGGCCAGGCCCAATCCGATCGTACCGCTTTTTCCACGCTCGGAAAACTGGGTGAATCGATCAAAAATATGCGGCAGGACCTTTGGATCAATCCCGTCCCCGGTGTCGGAACACTGGAAATAATACCGGGACTCTTTCTGATGGACTTTCAATGTGATTTTCCCTCCCCGTCCAGTATAGCGCAGGGCATTTCCCACAAGATTGGTGATCACCCAGGGAAACCGGAATGAATCAATGGTCATCCGGGGAAGGGCCTTAGAAATGTCCGGTTCAATGACAATTCCCTTTTTTTCAGCCTGCTTGTATAACGGAGCAAGGCATTCTTTTATGACCATGGCAATATCCAGGGTTTCTTTGGGTCTGGGGAGAGCCATGGCTTCAAGACGGGAAATATCAACCAGTTCGTTGATCAATGCCGTCAAGCGCATACAGTCATCATAGGCTGTGGCATAAAGTTTCTTTTTTTTCTCTTCGCTGAGTGTGTCCCCGCGGTTATAAAGCATTCCGATGGCCATACCGAGAGAGGTCATGGGCGTTTTGAGCTGATGCGAGATATCGGCTATAAAGGTTCCTTTTGCTTCCTCGTTGCGGCGGACTTTTTCCTTTTCAGCCAGGATAATATCATCCCGATGGGTATCATATTTTTCCAGGCGGCTGAACAACCGGTTAAAAGACTCTGCCAGAAGACCGATCTCATCCTTGCTTTTTAAGCTGATCCTCGGATAGATCCCGCTGCCTTCCCTTGTATTTGAAAGCTCCCGGGCAAGTTCCATGAGCGGCATGGCCACCCGGTAAGATAAAAAATAGCTCAGCACCAAAATAGCCGTAATGATCACCCCAAAAAGAATGGCCGCATTCCTCTGGGCCCGGTCCGACAATGTCCGCGTCTGTTTTTCCGCAGTTTCCATGGCCTCTTCATTAATGGCAACCAGATCATCCGTCAGTACAATCATCTCAGCGGTCAATCTCAAAAAATCGGAAAAGGGATTGCTGTACAGGAAATCGGAAAAGGTCTGCTTTAATGAAAAAATGACTGTCTCATAGGAACGGTATCGATCCAGGAGTTTTTCGATCTGTTCGGCCTCTCCTGTTTCAGTGATGTTTTTTTTACACACCGTGAGATTGAAAGACAGGTTTTCCAGTATATTGAAAGGGATGACAAGGGTTTTAGGCTGTTTAGATACCTGTTCCAGAAGCAAGTTCCGTATCTCTTCCAATGCTTTCCGTACTTCCTGAGCAGCCCGGATGCTTTTATAATTTTTCGACAGGATCTGTTCGGCACTGTCACCCAGATCACCCAGGTATTGACTATTGAGAAATGCGGCATATAAAAGGGCAACCGTCGGCAACAGGCTGACCAGGAATATCTTTAACCGTATGGATTGGTGAAAAAATGCCTGGCCTTTTGAACCTTCCTCTACAGTACTCATAAACAATACCGCCTCTGTTTTTTGCCTGCCCCTCTTGTATCATAAGAACCGCAGGTTTCACAACATACAATAATCTAAAGGCAAATCCATTGCTTCAACCCTGTTTCCACATTTTTAATACGAGTCGCGATTTTAAATCCTTCCGAATCAGAATGGTCGCATAATCGCAACTTCCAGGTTCAGCTTAAAAATTTCATCATGAAATAAGTCTATAAAATAATTAATGATTTTAAAAATCTGAAAAAAATGTTTTTCTGGTACACATTATGCTGTTTCGATCTGGAATTTGATAAACCCCATGAATCATCAGAAGATTTAAAAAAACCTCTAAATGAAAGGAAATCTTCATGGCAGAAGCCGTCATCAAGCTTGGCAATAAGAAACGGAAAAATATTTTTTTAAACAAGGTAAAAGAACTGCTGCCCGAAGGCGGTAACCTGAACGCATGTCTGACCTGCGGTGCGTGCGCATCCGGATGCCCGGCAACAGGACTTGCAAACATGGACCCCAGAAAATTTCTTAGAATGGCAGCACTGGGAATGGATGAGGAAATCATCAAATCCGACTGGCCCTGGATGTGTACCATGTGCCAGCGCTGTATTTATGTATGTCCCATGAAAATAGACATCCCCCAGCTTATTTTCAATGCAAGGGCTCTTCGTCCCAGGGAAGAAAGACCCAAGGGCATCCTTGCGTCCTGCGACATGGCACTCAGAAATGAGAGCACCAGCGCCATGGGCGCATCCCCTGAAGATTTTGAATTTGTTGTCCAGGATATATTGGAAGAATACCGGGAATCCCAGCCGGAATTTGCCGATATGGAAGCTCCCATTGACAAGGAAGGGGCAGAGTTCTTTTTAAACCAGAATTCCAGGGAACCGGTGACCGAGCCCGATGAACTCATCCCCCTATGGAAAATCCTTCACCTGGCAGGGGTGAACTGGACTTACGGCAGCCGGGGATGGGCCGGGGAAAATTACTGCATGTTTCTTGCGGACAATGATTCCTGGAAACATATCACCGGAATAACCGTGGACCAGGCCAACAAGCTCGGCTGTAAAACCTTTCTCAATACCGAGTGAGGCCACGTAACATTCTCAGTCCGGGCCGGACTGAAAAAATTCAATCTTGAACATCAATTTGAAGTCAAAAATATTTATGAATATTATGCAAAATGGATCAGGGAAGGGAAATTAAAGGTCAATTCCGACTGGAACAAAGACCTTAAAATCAAATTCACGGTCCAGGACCCCTGCCAGATTGTCAGAAAAAGCTATGGTGACCCCATTGCTGAAGATTTAAGATTTGTTGTCAAATCCATTGTAGGGGAAGAAAATTTTATAGACATGCAACCCAACCGGTCCAACAATTACTGTTGTGGCGGCGGCGGCGGCTTCCTGCAATCCGGGTTCAAAGACCAGCGTCTTGAATACGGAAAAATTAAAGATGCCCAGATCAAAGCCACTGGAGCTGATTACTGCATTGCAGGCTGTCACAACTGCCATGCCCAGATCCACGAACTCAGCGAGCATTATGGGGGGAATTACCCGGTAGTGCATCTGTGGACATTGATCTGCCTGTCATTGGGAATATTGGGGCCCAATGAACGGGAATACCTGGGAGATGACTTGAAAGAGGTCAACGTCTTCCATCCGGAAACCGCCCAGTAAGCTCCATAAAAAGGCCGGGGGATGCCTCATCCTCCGGCCGATCCCAATCTCCTGAAAGCCGCCGGATAGTATGTAAAATGTTGATCCTGATTGATTCAAATTTTTTTACTTTCGAATTTAGCCCTGATACGAAATCGTTGATAACTGGTATCGAATTTAAAGACTTCTTACGTATCATGAATTTCAAGAATGGTATGCGGTTAGATGCCAAAATGACAAAGAATATGCGGACAACCGATTAATTTCTCGTTGAACTATCGTTCCTCACAAGGAGAGAATTTGTTAGAATCTAAATATTGTTCCTGCTCATTTTCAATTTTTCTGTTAATATCTTTGTTGCTAATGTTCGTTGTAAAAACAAAAAATAATTTAAAAAACAAAATAGTAAATTGAGTTCAACAACCGGCTTCACCCGGACCGGCGGGGCGCCGGAGGTTAATATCATATTATGATAATTAAAATGGAAGCAGAATTCACAGCAATAATAGAAGCCTCTCCAGAGGGGGACTATTAGGCCATCTGCCCTGAGATTCCCGGCACCAATGGGCAGGGAGAAACCATTGAGGAGACCAAGAACAGTTTGCGCGAGGCTATTGAATTGATTTTTGAGGACCAAAAGGCAGATATCCTGCGCAGCCTACCGGCTGATGCCATTCAAAACACAACGCGTAATCACTGACTATACCGGCAAAATGGCGGCTTCCGAAAAAACATGTTGCATGTACCAAATATTGTACGTTATAATTCACAATATATTTTATTAAATGAGGCGCAACATCATGCAAAGATTAAAAATAAGTCAGGATATCAAACCTCTATCCGAAGTCAGAACCGGGATTGCAACCTTTATTAAGCAGGTCCATGATACAAAGAGGCCTGTCATTATCACCCAGCATGGGAAAAGCGTTGCGGTTCTCTTAGATGTTCATGAATATGAAGCGATGCAGGAGAAACTTGAGCTTTTAACAGACGTTCAGCTATCCCTTAACCAAATTAAAAACGGAGAAGGGATAAATCATGAGGATGCAAAAGCCAAGGTGATGAAAAGAATCCAAAAATGAAAATAATATGGTCGCCGTTAGCCATCGACAGAGCTTCGGAAATCATTGACTATATTTCCCAAGATAAACCATCTGCAGCAGAAAAATGGATTGACACCTTATTTTCAAAGGTTGAGCAGCTTAAATCTTTTCCAGAAACCGGAAGGATTGTTCCTGAGATAAGAAACGAGCAATTTAGAGAAATAATTTATGGAAATTACCGCATCATCTATCGTATCGAAAAAAAACAAATATCCATTCTCACAATTCGACATGGCATGCAAATATTACCAATAAAAGAAATTTTGGCATAACATCAGGTTCAACAGGCCTTCAGCCCGACTTCCAATAAAAATCAGGTTGAACAAAAGAGACAGTCCTAAAAAAACTTCCCGGGATGATCCACATCCGCAAAACATTTCTATTGGAAAAGGATAAAAAAGGTTATATTCTCACGGGGCTGACACGGGTTGCAAAACCCGGAAGCCGGCTGGTTCGATTCTGAACTATGGATTTTTCGGATATCGATAATTGGGAATGGATAAAGAGGGACTTTGATGAAAAAGGTTTTGCTGGCCTTGATGATAATTCTGTTTGGCACCAGCGCTGTTTTCTGTGATCCGTTCGAAGACGCCTTAAAAGGTGCGGGAGAGGGAGATGCCGCGGCCCAGTACAATCTTGGATTGATGTATTCCCTGGGTTCCGAGGTCGGGCAGGATTATAAAGAGGCGTTTTTCTGGTTTGAAAAAGCCGCGGCCCAGGGAAAGGTCGATGCCCAATATAATCTTGGATTGATGTATGACCAGGGCAAGGGCGTGCCCCAGGATTATCAGCAGGCTGCGAACTGGTATGAAAAAGCGGCCCGGCAGGGGTTTGACAAGGCTCAGGTCAATCTTGGCACCATGTATATTGAGAATCAGGGGGTTCCCCGGGATTATCAACAGGCCGTAAACTGGTTTGAAAAAGCGGCGGAACAGGGAAATGCCTATGCTCAATATAATCTTGGAATGATGTACGGCCAAGGCAAAGGGGTTGCGCCGGATTTAAAACAGGCCTATGCCTGGTTGAGTTTAACCGCAGCACAGGAATACGAAAAGACAAGTGAGCTGAAAGATATAATTGCCGGGAAACTCACTCCTCAGCAACTGACGGAAGCCCAAGCACTTGCGGCAAAGAAGCAGTATCAAATAGATCATCCCTCTGAATCCCAGAAACCGGAGGTAACAGAACCTCAGAAACCGACGGTTTCAGAATCAAAAAAGAAGGCTTCTTCCAAACCTAAAAAGCAGACGGCCTCCAAATCCAAGAAGAAGACCTCTTCCAAATCTCAGAAGAAGATCCCGGCCAAAAAGAAATAGAAAGGCGGTCAATCATTTGGGTACCGACTTTTTACCGAGAGGTGCAAAACACACCCCTGCCAGCCGGAAATGGGCAAACCCGAAGGGGATGCCGATAATGGTCAGGCAGAGGCTGACACCGGCAATAATATGGGAGACGGCCAGCCAGATGCCGGCCAGAACAATCCATAAAAAATTGGCAAGGCTTGTGCCGATGATTCTTTCTTCTCCCAGGGCCCGGGCATCCACCAGTTCCTTTCCAAAGGGGAAGGCGGCAAAGCCTGCAATTCTGAAAGCGGCAAACCCGAAGGGGATGCCGACGACCGTAACAAAGAGCAGGCTGCCCAGCACCACCCACAGCACCCAGGCAAAAAAACCGCCGCCGAAAACAAACCAGAGAATATTCAGGATCAAGGCCATTTTGTTCTCCTCTTTAATTGATTGACCTCATTTATATGCCGGTTTCAACCCGGACTGCAAGTCAATCTTTGAATAAATGAGGAAAAAGTTTCCTTATCCGAAAATAGCCCAGAACCTTGTATAACCCTTTTTAAATAGGGCATCCATCATATGCTTTTAATATATTTCAAAGTTTTGAACCGGTTGCTTGAATAAAAAAGTTGACAAATAGTAAACAAATATTTTATTGCTTTCTCATTCTGATGTTGATTTTGATGCGGGCTGAATCACCCGCTGCTAAACTCTGCTTCCGGCTGTTTGTTTATCCCTGATCAAGGAGGATTATGCTGAACACTGAAGTCAAAACCGAACTTATTCAAATTGTCGGTGCGGCCGGGTATCTGGACCGGCCCGAAGAACTGGCCTGCTATTCCTATGATGCCTTTGTGGAAGAAGCCCTTCCCGACGCCGTGATCTTTCCCAAGACAACGGACGAAGTATCAAAAATCCTTAAAACCGCAGGCCGGTATAAAATCCCGGTTACGGGCCGCGGCGCCGGAACCAGCGTCTGCGGGGCTCCTATCCCTGTCAGGCACGGGATTGTACTCTGCTTTTCCAAAATGGACAAAATCATTGAAGTCAATACCAGGGACCGGTATATCATTGTCCAGCCGGGTGTGGTCAATGCCGATATCCAGAAGGCCCTTTCCCCTTTCGGCTTTTTCTACCCGCCCGACCCGGGTTCCATGAATTCTTCCACCATCGGTGGCAATATTGCCCAGAATGCAGGCGGCCCAAGATGTCTTAAATACGGGGTGACCGTGGATTATGTTTTGGGTCTTGAAGTTGTTCTTGCCTCAGGAGACATTATCCGGTTCGGCAGCAAAAATATCAAGGATGTCACAGGGTACAAACTGTCTTCACTTTTCTGCGGTTCGGAAGGGACCCTGGGCATCATAACGGAAGCCATTTTAAAGGTTCTGCCAAAACCTGAAGCAGTTAAAACCCTGATGGTGACTTTTGATGATCTTGACAACACTGCCAGGGCCGTCACCGATATCATCGGGTCCGGCATTCTGCCTGCCGCCATGGAACTTATGGACCAATTGACCCTTAACGCCATTGAAGACAGTGCTAACTTAGGGCTTGACAGAAATGCCCAGGGAGCTCTTCTCATTGAAATTGACGGGGTAAAAGAAGCCTGTGACAAGGAAATGAAAAAAATAATTGAAAAACTTAAGGAAAACGGCGCCGTTCACATCCAGGAAGCCGGTTCCGACATTGAGCGGGACAAACTCTGGACCGCAAGACGGTCTGCCTATGGTGTCTTTGCAAAGCTGGCCCCGGATATTGTTTCAGAGGATGTGACCGTACCCGTCAGCAAAGTGCCTGAGATGATCCGCAGGATTATCGAGATCACGGAGCGGTATGGGCTCAGGGTCGGGGTTCTGGCCCATGCCGGGGACGGTAATATGCATCCCATGATACCGGCCGATAAAGGGAATATTGAGGAATGGCAACGGGTTGAAAAGGCTTTTTCAGAAATTTTCAAGGCAGCAGCCGATCTTGACGGCACCCTGTCCGGCGAACATGGGATCGGGCTTGCCAAATCAGCCTATCTTCCCCTTGTGATGAACCAGAGCACCATCAATTTTATGAAAAAAATCAAACACGCCATTGACCCGGACGGTATTTTAAATCCCGGAAAATTTGTATGAAAGAAAAAAAACTTCAAAATTGCGGAAAATGCGGGCTTTGTCTGAATGCCTGCCCGGTTTACAAAATCCTGAAAGAAGAACAGGTCTCTCCAAGGGCAAAACTCCATCTGATCAAAGCGCATGATCAGAATACGATTGCTTCGTCTGCTTTTTTAAAGGAAATCATATCCAAATGTCTCATGTGTGGATCATGCTCGGCTGTTTGCCCATCCGGCATCGACCATTATTCAAAATTCATGGAAATGAGAAGAAAAATGGGGGAAGCTCATGGAGAAGCCCCGGCCATAAAAAGCCTGATTTATCTCCTGGCCCGGGAATACCGGACAGGGTTTGGGGCCGGGCTTGCCAGAACCGGCCAGAAACTTGTCCCGGCCGGTCTTGCTAAAAAATTCAAACTCGGCAATATCCCTATAAAAAATTTTCCTGAATTAAATCCTGTCCCGTTCCGGAAAGCCCATGATGAGGTTATTTTCCCAAAAGGCAAACCAGCCGGAAGAGTGATCTATTTTACCGGGTGTGCCACAAACTACCTGTATGAAGATACCGGGGATGCGGTTATCGGGATCTTAACCCATATGGGATATGAAGTCGTCATCCCCAAAACCCAGACCTGCTGTTCCATCCCCCTGCTCTTCCATGGGGCAAAAGACCGGGCCATGGAGAATATCACCGCCAATATCAAGGCTTTACGGGACATTGAGGCAGAAGCCGTTCTCGTGGATTGTTCCACCTGCGGAGAGGCCTTAAAGAATGAATATCCCCGTCTCTTTGAGCCCCATGATGAACACCTTGTGGCTGCACAGGACATTGCCCTGCGGGTGACCGATATCATTTCCTTCATCAACCTGCATTTTGACCTTCTTCAATTTGATCCTGATATCACTGGAAAAATACCGGTCACCTATCATGCGCCCTGCCATACAAGGAATACATTTTCGTCCCATTTAACTGTTGAAAAAATTCTTCAGGCAATGCCTTCCGTGGATTACAGGCAAACACCGGATAGTGACCAGTGCTGCGGCGGCGGCGGGACATTTTTTTATGAATACCCTGAAGTTTCAAAAAAAATGGTTGACAAAAAAATCGAATCTGCAAAAGCTGTCGAGGTATCCCATTGGCTCACGGATTGCCCGGTCTGCAGAATGAATCTTGCCGGGAATACGGAAAAAAAGGACGGTCTCACGGTTCTGCACCCTGTGACCCTAATTCATGCAGCTTTGAAACAGATATGAAAATCAAACTTGAAAAAGGTCAGACAACCCTCAACATCACCCTGCCGGATGAGAAATTATGCGACATCATCATCGGCAGGAGAGTTCCGGCCATCAGCCATGACGATATCAGGACCGTCATTTCAAAAAAAATCAGAGCCCATAGCCCTGAAGACATCAAGGATAAGCAGGTTGCTCTTATCATCCCGGATAACACAAGGCTCTGGGCCAGGGGGGATATCTTTGTCCCTGAAATCATCAAAACCCTGTTTGATCTCGGGGTTTCAAGGGAAAATATCAAGATCATCATTGCCACAGGCACCCATGACGATATGGCAAAAGATCAATTCTCCTCCCTTGCCGGGACCTTCTGTGCCCAGCGCATCGATATTCTCAATGCAGCCAATAAAAATCAGGACCGGCTTGTGTACATGGGTGAAACCTTTAAAAAAACCCCTGTCTTTATTACCAGGGAAGCGGTGGAAGCCGGCCATATCATTATTTTCGGCGGTATTCTGCATCATTTGATCGCCGGATTCGGCGGCGGCAGGAAATATATCATACCCGGAATCGCCGGGTATGACACCATCCAGAAAAACCATTCCCTTGCCATCAGAAAAGACGGAACCCCCCATCCCCTGGCCCGTCAGGCAAAACTCTGGGGAAACCCTATCAATGAGGATTTAAATGATGGCGCAGCCCTTTTTTTAGAGAATAAAACTTGTACCTATGTGGCAGTTGCAGCCAGCGGAACCGGTGATATTTTTTATGCAGATGCAGGCCCCTTGCATGAGACCTTTATAAAAGGATGTAAAAAACTGGATGAGGTCTGTTGCATCCGCGTTCCTAAAAAGGGGGATTTTGTGATATTTTCTACCGGCGGCCACAGGGCTGACGGTCAGCTTTACCAGTCTACCAAAGCTTTGTTCAATGCAGTTCATATTGTAAAGGAAGGCGGAGACATCCTCTTTGTTGCAGGGTGTTCCGAGGGGGCGGGCAATGAAACCTTTTCATCCGTTCTTAAAAATTATAAGGATAACCCTGAAAAACTTGGGCTGGAGCTTGCCGTAAAATTTAATATGGCTGCTTATGTGGCCTTCCGTGTACTTGATATCCTGAAGCGCTTCAATGTCACCCTGATATCCGATTTGTCCCAATCCGAAACAGAGGCCTTAGGATTTCATTATATTGATCATGTGGATCATTATATCCAAAACCTGAAAGGAAAAGGATATGTAATTCCGTTTGCCGAAAACATACTGCCGGTTGTACAAGGGTAGGCTATCTTTTCGGCTGATGGACCCGGACATATGAAAAAAGGAATTATTTAATTCATCATCCCTTAAAAGGAGGAACCATGGAAAGACGGACATTTTTAAAAAAAGCAGGTATTGGAACAGCAACAGCCGCAGCCGCACTGGCAGTCGGTGCACCTTCAGTCATTGCTGCCCCGAAAATCCAGTGGACGGCCACATCGTTCTGGAACCCGAAAATTAAAATCATGTTTGATAAGGTCAAGCAGTTCTGTGAGGATGTAAAGGAAATGACAGACGGTCAGTTTGAAATCAAGCTTTACGGCGGCGGAGAACTTGTCCCCCCGCCCGGCGCCTTTGATGCCGTGTCCAAGGGGGTCGTCCAGATGGGAACCGGCTCCCCCTA
>MGTJ01000103.1:0-533 GCA_001799395.1 Desulfobacterales bacterium RIFOXYA12_FULL_46_15
GGTTGCCTCAATGCTTTTGTTTATCATTGCCATTGGGCATCCCGTCCGGGGCTGAGGTGGTCAGCACTACAGTTGGAACTTTGTTAAACAACTCTTTTATACGCTTGGTCATTTCAGCCATTGTCTTTAACTCCTCTATTTTAAGGTTATCTCATCTTTAAGAGACACTTCAACCCGGCAGGGAACATAGCGATGCATAGGGGTTCCGACAAAGTCCCGGTTTGCGTTTTTTGTTAAGTTGTTGACATTAACGCCGTATTTAAATCCGTTATAGACAAGACCAAATCCTTGCGGAATGATGACCTGGCCTTTTCTGGTGTCGGTGGTTACTTCGGCCTCTATTTCTTCTTCCCCGGCTTCTGTGATGACTTTTACCATCTGCATATCAACGATGCCCAGCGCTTCTGCATCAGCGGGATTTATTGCCAGGGTGCAGGGCCGTCTGCCTTTATTCCAGTCAGGGTTTCGCATAGCTGTATTGGAATTCATGTCCATATGGCGTCCTGCCATCAAAATGAGTGGAAATTTTGCAT
>MGTJ01000103.1:562-10865 GCA_001799395.1 Desulfobacterales bacterium RIFOXYA12_FULL_46_15
GGATTAATTTCCTTTATCCAGTCCTTTACCTCTGGGGCGTGAAGCCATATCCTGCCGTCCTTTGTGGCCAATCTGCCAAGGTTTTTTTTGATATCCTGCTTTCCGACCAGTATGCCTTCCGGATGATCAATGATGGCCTGATAGAGGGTCATTCCCTGGTCCGGTCCGGCGTCGAATCCCACACCTGCCGCTTCCTTCTGTTTTGCCGGGGATCTCTGCAAAAACCCGGTGAAATAGGTGGCCAGCTGGGCGGAACCGATGGCATTACCCAGTGTCTTGGCGGCGATGAAGGGCACCCAGATCATATTCTCAGGATGCTCCATTACATAGCCTATCAGTGCATCACGGTATGTTGCCAGACTACCGCTTTCGGCAGCCTGGTAAAGGGAGTCGGGTAGCCCGGGAATCAGCCCCATGGCGTCGGCCAGGAGAGCGAATATCTCACCCGCTTCCTTCTGCTCTCCTTCTACCTCAACAACCGGCTGGCGCAACCGGCTGATGACATTCAGAAAACCCTCATCGGTTTTGGAGGGGATAATAGCATCCGCCGGGCTCCATGATTCATAGGTGGACTTGCAGGGTAGGACATAGTGTGCAAGTGCGGCAGTCTCACTCATTACGATTTCAGTTACTACCAGCAGATTGAGCTGCTCGAATGCCGCTTCATACGCGGTCGTATCGGCATAAGACCGCAATGGATTGGCTCCCATAACAAAGGCGGCCCTCAGCCGGTCGGGACGATCATTTGAGATCTCTTCCGGCATCACATTGGGGGGAAACATCCCTGCAATGGCCGGGATGTCGGTCACAGCTGTCCTCCACGTCTTGGGGTTATTCGGATCTGAGTACATCTTTCCGCCAGCAAGGTAGTCTCCTCCCGGTACACCGATGCGTCCGCAGATCGAGAGCAGCACAACGAGCAGATGTGATACAAGGGCGCTGTGCCGGTTCATCAGGATGCCAAGATCATCACGCATGCAGGACTGGCGTTTGGTAAATTCTCGGCAGACAAGGAATACCTGGTCGTACGCCAGTTCGCAGACCTTTAGTGCCGCGCTCACGTCAAAGCCGGTGAACCAGGTCTGTATTTCCTTAAATCCGTTAACATGTTGGTCGATATATTCCTGGTCATGCATGCCCTCTTTGAGGATGATGGCAATCATCGATTTTAAAAGCAAAGCATCTGTACCCGGCCGGAGGGCGAGGTGGATATCCGCAATTTTAGCGGTTTCCGAACGCCGCGGGTCGATCACGACAAGCAGCTTATCCGGATCTTTGGAGATTCTGGTCAATACTTTTCTGGCTTGGGGGATATGGTGGCTCATCATCCCATTCCAACCGACAGCCATCAACATATCCGTATTTTCATAATCAGGTACCAGCTCAAGCAGCTGGCTTCCGAATGTCAGCCCGTGCGCCCAATACCGGCCGGAAAATTCCTGGTTAGCGCTTGAGTACAGGTAACGTGAGCCAAGAGCCTGAACAAAACCGGCCAGGAACCGGGTCTGGTAGAAGTTGAACTCACCCCCGCCACCTACTGACGCCAGGGAGCGTGGCCCATGCTCTTGAAGTATCTTCTTGAGTTTATCTGCAATCTCGCCGATTGCCTGATCCCAACTGATGCGTTCAAACTTGCCGTCCACCTTCTTCATCGGGTAAAGCAACCGGTCTGCATTATGCTCGTGATAGGCGATGTTCATTCCCTTTCGGCAGACGTATCCTTCGCTGATCAGGCTGTCCTTGTCAGGGCGAACTTTAACAATACGATTGTTTTCAACTTTAACTTCAAGGCCGCAGCAGACAGCGCACATGACGCAGGTAGTCTTCTTCCATTCTTTCATGATACACTTCCTTGGTAAAAATAGTCTAAATAATGCCTCTTTCTTTGGCCATGGCCACGTAGGTCTCCATTACATTTTGGGGTGGTTCATACTGTTCGGCCTGAATTTTTTTTGCCAGGGCAATAGCTCCCGTCGGACATCCGGGTGCACATACACCGCATCCAATGCACCGATCCAGATTAACTTCAGCAAAATCATCAACGCGAATGGCATCCATATGGCAGCGTTCCACACACGCCTCACAAGCCACACAGGCATCTTTATCTACTGTGGCAAAGTAATTGGTATGCACTGCCAAGGCCGGTTTATCAAGAGTTTTTAAATTGCTGAGTACCTGACAGCAACAACCGCAGCACATGCAGATATTCATAGGTTTCTGAGAGTTGCCCGGCTGGAGTACAAGACCGGATTCTCTTCCCTTTTCCAGTATCTTAAGGGCCTCTTTTTTGTCAATGGAACGGCCAAGACCGTTCTCCTCGTAGAAATATGCCCCGTTCCCAAAGGCCAGACAAACCTCCATGGGGTAGTCGCAGCCTTTATCCATCATCTTGTGTTCCTTGCGGCAGATACAATCGCTAACCACAATCTTGCTTTGGCTTAAGATAATTTCTTCTGCAACCTCATAGGGCATGGTGGCCATTTCTGCCGTGATCTCTTTAGATATCGGAATTACCCGAAGCTGCTTGGTTTTATGATTCGCCCAGCTGTTGTGCATGAAATGCGGCAGATATTCATTCACATCCCTTATCAAATCCTTGTCAAGGCTGTTGAGATGATATTCCCAAATACCGACCACAAACTGAGCTGCCATGTAGGTAAACGCGCCACCCTTTCCGGACCTGTATATCAGCCCTTTTCTGGACATCGCTTCAAGGATGGGTGCCAGTTCCGCTTCATTTTTTCCCATCCGGTCCGCAATGACGGAGACCGGTTCCGGCATCATGTTCAACCCGATGGCAACAGCTGCCTCTTCTGTGCTAAACAGCCGCTCAAGAATCTTCAGTTCAATGCCGGATTCCGTTGGGGGAAACCCGGCAGGTAGTTTGTTCAAACGCCTGGCCAACTGTAAATAGACTTCTGTCATGTCTGTGCTCCTGTTAAATCAAGGTTATGATTATTATTATGTTTCCTCAGGATACATTCCATCCGTAATTTTACATTACAGTTTGCCAAAAAAAATAAATAGTGTCATAAATGACAAATAACATGCGAAAAACGACTTTTTAGCTGGACCTTGCAAATCTGCTTCGGTATTCGCTGGGTGACAGGCCGGTTGCTTCCTTGAATAATTTCCTGAAACTGCTGCTGTTTTCATAGCCGATGCCCTGGGTAATCTCATTTACTGTCACAGACGTTGTCTCCAGGTAATTTTTTGCCTTTTCGATGCGAATCTGTTGCAGATACCTCAAAGGGGTTTCGTCGGTGGCCTTTTTGAATCGGCGGATGAAATGCCTGGGGCTGATCCCCACCTGCTTTGCAAGAGCTTCCATTTTTATTGTGTCTGCAAATTTCGATTCTATGAATTCCTGGGCAAACAGGATGGCTTTATCTCCATGACTCTTATGAACATTGAGCATTGCATAGGTCGCCTGGCTTGCCTTGCTTGGATCTACCAGCAACGACTTGGAACATTGTGCTGCAAGATGCGAAGAACCGAAATTTTCAATCAGATGCAGTCCCAGATGGTAAAAGGCTGAAACAGAACCTGAACAGATCAGGCCTTTATCCTGGGTAAGAACTTTGTCCGGCTCAAGCAAAACCTTTGGATACCGGCGTTTGAAAAGTTTTGTAAAAAACCAATGAGTCGTTGCCCGCCGGTCATCCAGCAATCCGGTTTCGCCAAGAACAAAACTGCCCGTGCACACGCTGGCGATGGTGGTCTTCTGCTCATATCTGGCAACTATCCAATCCAGTAAGGGGGCAGAAATACCAGGGAGAAAATCAGCATTGGGAAGATAAGGTGGGACCACAACCACATCGGGTTTTGTAAAATTCTGAAAACTGCCTTCCGGCATCACCTGAAATCCACCGCTGACCTTGACAGCCCCTCCATCCTGGCTGAGGATCTGCGTTGTAAACAAAGGATTTAACCATTCCCCTGTATTTGCTGAATGCCAGCGGTTTGCAATATTAAAGCTGTCTATCAGCCCGGAGACACCTGAAAACAGACAGCCATTATCAACGATGAAGGCAATGTTAACCATGATTCCTCCTAATTTACCAAAGCATATTCTTTACCACTATCAATATTATGTCATTTTTAGATCGTTTTTTGTCAATTATGCCACTACTCTCCATTGCAGTCAAATGATAAAATATCAACATTAAGGCAGACCATATTGTTAAAACTTAAAGATATAAGGAGCGAAAAATGGAACTGGACAACCATCCCGGCGTCATCACCTTTCGAAAGAGGCAGCAAAACAACCGATCCGAGACTATGACCCGGCAGCGGCTGAAGGCAATCGCCCTGGAAGCCGGGGCCGACGATATTGGCGTTGTGGAGATTGACCGACCGTCTATTCAGGATCAAAAAGAGGCGATCCTGAGTGCTTTTCCCGGCGCAAAAACCCTGGTCAGTCTGATCATTCGGATGAACCCTCCCCAGGTTCAATCTTCCGATCGGTCTCTGATTGATGGAGAATTCATTGCCGTGGAAGAACAGGCCCTGACCGTATCCAGAAAGCTGGTCAATCAGCTTCGATTGCATGGTATATCCTGCATCACGCCATCTGAGGGGTTTCCCCAGAACATAACCAAATGGCCGGGCCGGATGATTACGGTGTCTCACAAACCCGTGGCCCAGGCGGCGGGGTTAGGGAAAATCGGCCATCATCGGTTGTTGATTCATCCGGAATTCGGGAGCCACCTTTGTCTGGGTACGCTGATCATGGATGCAGCCCTTGATGAGTATGATCAGCCTCTGGATTATGATCCCTGTATCAACTGCAATCTGTGCGTAGCCACATGTCCGACAGGTGCCATAGCTCCGGACGGATCGTTTGAATTTTTCAAATGCCTGATTCATGCCTACCGGGACCGGCTGGGAGGTTTTCTAAACTGGGTCGAATCCCTTGTTACCAGTCAGAATATGGAAGAATATAGGGAAAAACGAACTGACGATGAAACTCTGGCTGTCTGGCAGAGCCTTACCTATGGCGGCGGATACCGATGCGGCTATTGTATGAGCGTTTGTCCGGCGGGGTTGGAGCTGATCGGGCCTTTTCTTGATCATCGGAAAGAATATATGCAGCGTGTTGTCAAGCCGCTTCAAGACAGAGAGGAAAATGTCTATGTACTACCGGGTGAGAATCAGGCAGCAGCGGTCAGCAAAAAATTCCCGAATAAGACAGCAAAGCCTGTCTGATAAAACGCAGGAGCCATTCTGCTTTCAGGAGCTATTAAAATCATGGAGAATACTTTAGGATCTGGCGGTCATCAAAAACACTATGAAGATCTGGTCAGCAGTCTTAAAAATAAGGTAAAAAATTTCTTATTATTATCGGAAGTGCACTAATCCATTACTTATTGAAAAACAGTACCTGTCAGCCGGCCGGCACATTTGTGTCTATAGGAGAGATCGCAGGCCCCTGGCTCAAAGGAAGCAGTTTTTCCAAAAGTGCTTTGGAAAGTCCCATCATTAAACAATTCCAGAAACGTACTCCTGAATTATTATCCGCGGCTGAATCTATTGGTGGACGACAAGAGGGTCTTTCAGGTTTGGGATCAATCAGTTTGATTTTTGATCTGCTTCCAAATATCTTGCTTCAGCTTATCTTTTACGATCAAGATGATGAATTCCCAGCCCGTGCAACCTTGCTGATAGATGCCAATGCGATTGAATTTATTGACTTTGAGGCACTGGCATTTTTATTGTCGATATTTGTTCAATATCTGGTAATGATTTCAGAAGGGATTGTATTCAAGGAGATAAAAAATGAAAGCCCAGGGATCTATTGAATTCACAATCACAGAATGCACCCCCGATAAGGTGGTGTCTGACATGCCGGTCACTGCCGGTATCAAAAACCCTTTTGGAGTAGTCCATGCCGGAGCCATTCTCTGGTTTGCGGATGTCACAGCAACAGTACTGACCATGGGTAAAGCAGAGGCTTCTAAGGGGAGGCAGGGCTTTCTTTAAACCTGTTCGGGTGTAAAGAAAGCCCGTTGCAGGATGACAGCCTGCCTGAAGGACAACCCGCATGGTATGCGGATCAGGTTTAGGCGAGGCGAGGGAAAAGGCTTGTCGGGTCCTGATATGCCGATTATAATCCCAGAACAACACTATTAAATAGTCATAATCCAGGGTCATGGCGCCCCTCTTTTTTATTTCCAGGCCGCCTGCATGCGGTCCAGTTCTTTGATCATCCCTTCCGGCAAGGGTTCAGGCCTATGTTCCATCTTTTTCAGGGTCAGCTCCCGGAGCCGCTGCTCCAGTTTTTTAGCCCCGTTCTTTTTCCAGTTGTCATAGACCTGGCGTTCGAACAGATCGGAATACCTGATTTTCCTGAAATGATCCATGGTATGTTTTTCCTGGAGATAGTGGCCGCCCGGGCCAACTTTGTCGATAATATCCAGGGCCAGGGTTTCCTTTGTAACAGGGATACCTTCCATAAAATGTCTGACAGACATCACGATATCATTCACCAGCACCATGAACTCCGGGGAAACAAGGTTTCCGTGGTCCATCCAGGAACTGCAGTCATGGACCAGGCCGGAGCCAATGGCCGCAGCACTCAGGCACTGGAAAGCTGCTTCAGCCCCGGCCTGGGCATCACAGAATTTTGCGTCCGTGGCTCCGGCAGTACCAAAAAAGGGCAGTTGGTAGTGCAGGGCCATCTGGGCCAGGGCCCCGGTCATGAGGCTGAGTTCAATGGCGCCATAGGAAAAAATGGAAGTCTTCATGTCCATAATGGTGGCAAAGGCACCATAAATAAAAGGAGCACCGGGGTTTGCCAGTTGATGCATGACAAGACCGCTCAGGGATTCTGCCCCTGCCTGGACAATGGTGCCGGCAAAGGTTGCCGGCGAAGATCCGCAGGCCTGGGGAGCAGGAAAATTGATGAGGGGAATCCCCTTTTCAGCACAGAAAAGCAGCTTGTCCACGGCCGGGTCATAATAAACCAGCGGTGATATGGGTTCTGAATAATGGACAATGCAGGGGGATGTTTCAAAATTCGTTTTCCCGCCTGAGAGCATCAGGGCCATTTCATAGATATCGTTAATGCTGTTGCTGTCCTTGCAGCAGAACACCAGGGGTTTTTCACAGAACTGCATTGTCTTCCGGGCAACGACCCGGTCCGCAATATCAGCCGGAACATCACTGGCCATGCCGATGGTCATGCACCAGTCAAACCCGGGCAAGGCATCGCACAAGGCTGCCGTAACTTCCGCATGCCGGCTTTCAAACCGGGTCCTCTCACCCGTGGCCGGGTCCAGGTAATCAATGCAGTCCAGGCTGGGGCCGAAATAGGATTTGTCCCGTTCCAGGGTAACCGTCCTCTCCCCGGTCCGCTTGCCGAGAACAATTCTTTTGGGCGCTTTTTGAATCGCCTCCTCCACCATCCGGGAAGGGATTCTGACCCGGTCGCCGTCAATCCTGGCACCAGCATCGGCCAAAAGCGCCAGTCCCTTAGGATGGGTGAGTTTGATCCCGGTATGTTCCAGCACTTCCAGGGTGGCCATGTGGATCTGATCTATCTGGTCCTGGTTGATCACCTGGAGCCGGGGTTTAAAATAAAGTTCGTCCGTGTGCATGCCCATGGGGTATTCTCCTTGTCTGATAGTGATTTGGTATGCTCTTTGTCTCCTGGCCTATAGATAGCAACCTGTGTGCCGGACTTATAAGGGTGTAATATAAATTATTATAACCATATGAATTTCTATATTATTTTCAATAAAAAAGGAGGTGACGGAAAATAAAGGAGGGTAAAAATAAAACAAGATTGTATAAAAATTTTTTTATTTTTCTAAAAATTTTGATACGATGGCGGCCGACCCCCTCATCCAGCGGTTCATCCCGGTCTCTTTGTTTACGGCATGCCTGTAATTAGGATATGCCCTTTTGGCGATGGACATAGGCATTCAGGGCGTCTTCCATCCCCTGATCCATGGATGGTTTTTTATAATCAGCCAGTCGTTTTGCCAGTTTTTCCGACGCAACCTGATCAGCCCTTTTTAAACCGTCTGCCTGCCACCTTGAAAAATCCCTGCGGTTAAACACAAGGGGCTGGGACAGATTCCTGAATTGCCGGAAGGTTTTCGGGTGGGTCAGGTATTGGCCGCCGATACCGATTTCATTGACCATATCCGTGTCAATAGTATCCTTTGTGACCTGGATGGGTTCAATCATCTGTCTGACCATACGGCAGATTTCCTCATCCATCAGCCATTTTTCAAAACTCATGGAGATATACGACCCCATCTGGCCACAGGCATGATAAACGCAGCTCACCCCGTTTCTGACCACTGTGCTCAGCATCAGGACACCTTCGGCCAGGGACTGGGCATCCGGGATATGGGCATCCGTCAAACTGCCGCCGGCACGGGAGGGCAGGCGATAAAACCGGGCCAGTTGTATTGTGGCGCCGGCAATCTTGACGGTCTCCACCGCGCCCACGGCCGACACCATGGTTTTCATATCCATGGGGGCGGAGGTAGACCCGTAAATGACCGGGGCGCCGGGTGATACCAGTTGGGAAAGAACGATCCCTGCAAGGATTTCGGCGTTTCCAAGGGCCAGAAGGGTGGGAAGCGAGACCGGGCCGCTGGCACCGGCCAGGATCATGTCGGCAATAACAAAGGGCTGACGGTAAAGGGCCATGGTCATGATGACATCACTTTGTTCCGAAGAATATTGAAGGGGAGACATGACATTGACCACCGATGTCATGACCGGCATATGTTTCAGTTTTTCCTTGCCCCCGAAAATGATACCGGCCATTTCAATGGTATCCAGGGCTGCACTGCCGCAACCGGACGCCCCCAGCATGGGCTTTTCACAAAGGGTGATATAGGACTGCATCATATCCAGATGGGCAGTGGCAGGCAAAATATCATTGGGCTGAACCATGATATAGCCCCCCATATCGAGCTGGTCCGAGGTCTGGACAAGTTTGCAGCAGTTTCTGAAATCCGCCAGGGTTGCCGGCCGCCGGCGCCCGTCCGGCAAGGCAATATTCGGGGCGCCGCCGGTGGGCAGGAAAACAAAATCCCCTTCACCGATATCAACACTGAATTTCGGGTTCCGGGCATGAACCCTGAATCTGGGAACCGTGCCCTCAAGGGCCTGGTAAATGTCTTTTTCTTTAAAAAATATTTTTGTGCCTTCTGTTTTAAATCCCTTTTGTCTGAATATTGCGGCAGCCTGGTCGTTATTGAAATCCACTCCCGTCTTTTCCAGAATATCCATTGACGCATCATGAATCAGTGTCAATTCATGGTGTGAAAATACCTGCATCCTGTCCATTATTTAATCTCTCCTGTAAAATGAGTGTTCAATGATTCTTTTTTTACCGCTACCCCTTAACCCGCTCTTTTGTTTCAAGGGCAAGTTCAAGCAGCCGGTCTGCCGGAATATGGCACAGAATCTTATGCCCGTTTTCAAGTTTCTGGAATTCAGGTGCTTTTTCTTGACAGATCTTCCCGTTTTCCGGCAATGCCCTGCGCCGGGGGCACCGGGTATGAAAATAACAACCCGGCGGCTGATTCAAGGCGCTGGGAACTTCCCCGGACAGACCCATGGAGGCTTTCCTGGCTTTGGGATCAGGTATGGGAACGGCCGACAGCAAGGCTTCCGTATAGGGATGGTAAGGGGGGGGATAAATGGATGCCACAGGTCCGGATTCAACAATCTGTCCAAGATACATAATGGCGACAAAATCTGAAATAAACCGGACCACACTCAAATCGTGGGCAATAAAAATCATGGTTGACCCGAGCTTTTCCTTGATTTCATTGAGCAGGTTCAGGACCGCCGCCTGGACCGATACATCCAGGGCTGAGACCGGTTCATCGCAGATCAGCATGGAAGGACGGCTTGCCAGGGCCCGGGCAATGCCGACCCGCTGTTTTTCACCACCGGACAACTGCCGGGGGTACCGGTCATAATAATAGGCTGCCAGTTTAACCGAATTCAGCAGCCGTTCGACTTCCTCCCTGACCATGTTGCCGGGAACCGTCTTAAATCTTTTGATGGATCTCGCAATCTGCTTTCCGATACAGTATGAGGGATTCAGGGTGGAATCCGGATTCTGGAACACCATCTGTAGCTCCCGGATCAGGGAAAGAGCCCTGTTTTTAACCTCCATGCCGATATCAAGGCCCATGAGCTGTGCATTGCCCCCGGTCAGGGGTTCAAGACCGATCAGCCCCTTGACAAAAGTGCTTTTCCCACAGCCGGATTCACCGACAATCCCGATGGTGCTTCCCTTGATGACCTTGAGAGAAACATCATCCACCGC
>MGTJ01000104.1 GCA_001799395.1 Desulfobacterales bacterium RIFOXYA12_FULL_46_15
CAGAATTTAATGGAGTCTGAGGGTATCAGGTTCAGCACCTGCATCTTGCGCAGGGATTTGATCTGGCAGGGCGTTCCCACCAATGCCACCCTTTTGAGTCCTTTTTTGATCATGGGATCAAATTCCTCAATGGTTGAAAATGTCATGTACTGGTCACTGAAACGCTTCATCCCGTAGGAAGTATCAATAAACTGCCCTGCCGATTCCAGAATCTCTTCCCGGCTGGTGGCCAGAAACGGCTGGCGCTGGTATTTCCCCACCGACCGGGTGACAATGGCGCCGTCGATACGGTTCCGGTCAAACAGGTGAAGCAGCAGGGCCGTCACTGCTCCGCCATCCGTGGCCCGGTTCCTGACCTTTTCATCGGACGACCGGACCACTGTCGTCTCGATCACCCTTCCCATGGGCTCGCTCCAGGATGCCAGGCGCTTTGTTTCCTCGTCCAGATCATCGATCTTGGGACAGATGGAATAACAAAGGCCGCATTCAACGCATTTTTCCATATCCCCGTAAACCGGTTTTCCATTTGCATCAATCTCAAGCGCACCATAATTAATGGCAGTACAAAATGCCACACACCCGCCGCACCGGAAACACAACCCGGGTTTCTGCACCTCCTGCACAAGATTAAAAAACGTCTTCATTTCATTTTTCCTTTCCGGGATTATTTATTGTGCCTGGGTTCCTGTTTTTGCCCCACAAAGGCCAGGTCTTTTCCAAGGTATCTGCGTTCACCAGGCCCCAGAACACCCATGGCCAGGCATAACAGGGTCCATAAATGGATGGTTTTGAAATCAGCCTTGAAATGCCGGCTTAAATCCAAGATCTGGCTGTGGCAGTTGTTGCAGGGGGTAATGCAGTAAGCTGCCTCTGTCTCAAGAATCTGATCCAGTTTGATTTTTCCATAATTCAGTCTTTCAGTGACAAAATCCGTCTGTATGGCGCCGCCCCCTCCTCCGCAGCAATAATTATTGGACCTGTTGGGATGCATATCAATAAAATTTTCCTCACCCACTGCCTCCCGGATCACAAACCTGAGTTCATCGGCAATAAAATCCCCATAGCTTTTCCTGACCAGCTGGCAGGGATCCTGGACCGTGAATTTGATTTTCAGATCCAGGTTCCAGTCGGAACTGATTTTCAACCTGCCCTGCCGTATCCAGTCTGCATAATATTCAATAATATTCCTGACTTCAAAAGAATGGGGTATCCTGAATTTCTCGAGCCCCTGCCTGACTGCAAAAAAATCATGACCGCATTCCGTATTCAAAAGCACTTTGCACCCGAGACCGTCAACAGCGGCAGCCTTGGTTTCCACCAGTTTTTTCCAGGCTGCATCATCTGAGAGGAACATGCAGTAATTCTCTGCTGCCCAGCCTTTTGACCCATAGGTCCAGTCTGCGCCGGCAAGATGCATGATCTTCCAGAGCGGCGCCATTTCCAGGGGTTCAAAGGCAGGTATACCGGAACTCTGGTTTAAAAAAAGAGCTGCACCTTTTTTATCCATGGGCACGTTGAGCTGCTCAAACCCCTGCTGGGTCTGTCTGACATCATCTGCGACATCTTCGACAATGAATTTAAAATCCTCAGAACTCATGCCTGTGGAGGAACAGGTCTCATTTGACCGGGCACGGCTGCAGTAATCCGCAATACCGGCCGGTCTCCTGTCCCTGGGCCAGTTTTTCCGGATAACTAATACCAGTCCCGGGATATCGACCTGCATGGGGCACACATGGACACACCGGTTGCATGTGGTACACATCCATACCCAGTCATTGGCCAGGATTTCTTCATCCATGCCCATGGAAAGCATCCGGACAAACAGTCTCGGGTCCATGTCCGAAAGGCCTCCTGCCGGGCATCCGGATGCGCAGGCCCCGCAATTGAAACATGAATTCAGATTGCCGCCCCCGGGCAATGCAGACATGACAAGATCCTTGAGCCGGCTCCTGCCGCCGCTCCCAAGTTCCACGGGCAGGGACGAAAAAAGGCTGTCCCTGATATGCGGCTGATCTTTCATATATCCGTTCTTCCCTGAATCAATCCTTTTCCGGGTTTAACCTGTTGGGGCCCCAGTTTGATGATTCTTTTTGTAAAATCCGTAATAAACCGGGCAAAAACAGAGGCCTCAGCTGAAGAAATCCATTTGATCTCAAACCGGCCGGGGTCTATCCCAATATCCCGGAGGATGACGGAAATCACATCCGCCCGGGCCGAAGCTTTGATATTGCCTTCAATATAATGGCATGCACCCGGATGGCAACCCAACACCAGGACACCGTCCGCTCCCCCGGAAAATGCCGCCATCACCAGGTCAGGGTGAACCATGCCGGTGCACATCACCCGTATGGGGCGCAGGCTGGGAGGGTACTGGAGTCTTGAGACACCGGCCAGATCCGCACCGGTATAAGAACACCAGTTACACAGGAACCCGATAATCACAGGCTCAAAGCGATGGGTCATCAACATCCCCCCTTGTATCCCCTTCTTTTCTCATCAGATCTCTTTTTTCAGGCACACATTCGTTGATCGCGGCCCTGACCTGGGCCATCAACTGCTTCATGGTGAACCCGTGGACCAGGATTCCTTCCTTTGGGCAGGTCGCTGCACAAAGGCCGCACCCCTGGCACAATGCCGGGTCTGTGACAATCCTTGAGCCGGACCGGGCCGGGCTGTTTTTTGCCCCGGTCCTTTTCCCTTCCATGGACAGGGCATTAAAGGGGCAGACGTCAATGCAGAGGGCGCAGCCGTCACAATTCTCCGTGACAAAGGATTTTATGGCTTCAGACCGGATTTCGTCCTGTGACAGCAGCAGCACCACCTTATATGCGGCAGCCCTTGCCTGCTCAATGGACTCGTCCAGGGGTTTCGGGTAATTGCAGATCCCGGCAAGAAACAAACCGGCCACCGACAGATCCACCGGCTTGAGCTTGGGATGGGCACCGTTGAAAAATCCGTCCGGGTTCACTGCAAACTTGAACAGGTCTGCAAGATGTTTGTTGTCATGGGCAATGACACCGGATGCCAGAACCAGGAAATCAGCCCCTATCCTGACCGGGCGCCGGACAATGGGATCAACTGCATTGATTTCCAGGCAACCGGTCTTCTTTTTCACCACAGGCTTTTCATCAGCTTCATACCTGATAAACATGACACCGAGATCCCGTGCAATTTTGTAATATGCCTCCCATTCACCATAGGTCCTCATATCCCTGTAAAGGATGGTCACGTTGATCGCCGGACGGATCTTTTTCAGGGAAATGGCGGCCTTGACCGAATGGACGCAGCATATCCGGCTGCAATAGGGCCTCTTTGGTTCCCTTGACCCCACACACTGGATAAAGACAATGCTTGAAACCTTTGCCGTTTCTTCCGGGCGGTAAAGGACAGCGGTATCAAACTCTAACTGGGTCATCACCCTTTTGTCCTGCCCATACAGATATTCATCCGGGACGGCTTCCTTTGCACCCGTGGCCATGATGGCAGCCCCAAAATGAATCTCTTCTTTTTTTCCTGAACTATTGAGAACCCCTTTAAAATTTCCAACTGAGCCTGATACAAATTCCAGGCTGGTATTTTTATAAACCATGATCCGTTTATCCTGGTTCACCCGGCTGATAAGGCTTTCCAGCAAGGGGGCCACTGCATCACCCTTGAAACAGGTTTCAAGTTTTAATGCATTCCCCCCCAGGATACCGCTCTTTTCCATGAGCAAAGTGTCGACCCCGAGACCGGAAAGGGTCAGGGCGCTTTTCATGCCCACGATACCCCCTCCCACAACCAGGGCTTTTTGAACCACCTTGATCCGTTCCTGCTGCAAGGGGTAATTATGGGCCACTTTTGCAACCGCCATCCTGACCTGGTCTTTTGCTTTTCTTGTGGCACTTGCCGAATCTTTCTGGTGAACCCAGGAATTCTGATTCCTGATATTGGCCATCTCAACCATGAACCCGTTGAGCCGGGCGCTTTTCAGGGTTTCCTGGAACATGTGCTCATGGGTCCTGGGCGTACAGGCGGCAATAACGATCCTATTGAGCTGGAATTCATGAATCTTTTCAACAATGCTTTCCTGGGCATCGGCAGAACAGGAAAAAAGATTATTCTCCACATAAGAGACATAAGGCAACTGAGCTGCATACTCCACCACCTGGTCCACATCAACGGTTCCTGCGATGTTCACCCCGCAGGAACAGACAAAAACCCCGACCGAAACCGGCTCTTTGAGGCAGTCCCGTTCTTCGGGATATTGGCGGGTTTTTACAAGTGTCCCTATTTTCTCCATGAGCAGTTTTGATGCTGACGCTGCTGCGGCAGACGCCTGGACAATCGATCTTGGAATGGCTTTGGGCGACTGGAAGGCCCCGATGACATACACCCCTTCCCTGCTGCTCTCAACCGGTTCGAAACATGAAGTTTTGGCAAAATGATGGGTATCCAGCTCGATCCCGAACTGCCTGGCAAGGACAAGGACATCTTCCGGCGCTTCAAATCCAATGGAAAGAACTGCCATATCAAATGCTTCAACCAGCATGCGGCCCTGTTCGCTCATATATCTCATCCTGACACCGGTACCGTCCGATCCCGGCTCCAAGGTATGGGGCAGTGCCCTCACAAACCTGATATTCTCCTGTTTGGCCCGCTCAAAATATCTTTCCGATTCTTTTCCATGGCTTCTCAAATCTATAAAGAATATGGTCCGTTCCAGATCCCGTCCCTTGATATGCTCATGGGATGTCATGCTCTGTTTGACGGCAGACATGCAGCAGACGCTGGAACAATAGGAGTTGCCGCAGTTGTTATGGTTTCGTGACCCCACACACTGCAGCCAGGCTATCCTGCGCGGCTCGGTATGGTCGGAAGGTCTTAAAAGAGCCCCTCCGGTGGGGCCGCTCACAGACAGAATACGTTCGTATTCCAGGCTGGTCACTACATCCCGGATCATGGGGTATCCGAAAAAATCATATTTTGAAGGATCAAAGGGTTTGAACCCGGGAGCCAGGATGACGGCCCCGACATTGAGAGTAACTGTCTCCCCGGTCTGGGAGAAATTAACCGCTCCTGTAGGGCAGAATTTTTCACAGGCCCTGCATTTTCCCTGGGTAAAATAAATGCAGGCTTCCGGTTCTATGGCATATTTGAGCGGTACGGACTGGCCATATCTGATATAGACCGCCTTTTTCTTGCTGATATTGAAATTAAACGGGTCCCTGACCTTGATCGGGCATTTTTCAGCACAGATGCCGCAAGCAATGCATTTATCCGTATCAATATACCTTGGTTCTTTTTTAACCCGGATGCTGAAACGGCCGGCACTGCCCTGGACGTTTTCCACCCGTGCCAGGGTTAGAATCTCAATATTCGGATGCCTGCCGCATTCCACCAGTTTGGGCAGGATAATACAGGAGGCGCAGTCATTGGTGGGAAAGGTTTTATCGAGCTGGGCCATGGTTCCCCCGATGCCTGCGGTTTTTTCAACAATATAGACATAATAGCCTGAGTCGGCCAGGTCCATGGCAGCCTGGATACCGGAAATGCCGCCGCCGACCACCATGACGGCGCCGATAATTTCATCCGCCCCGGGGATCAGGATATCTTCCCCGGATTTATTCCTGCCCCGGGCCGGTTCAGCGCCCTTATTTAAAACACGTTCCATGGCGTCTGCAGAGATATGCTCTTTTTTGCAGAACCGGATGAATTCATTTTTTGTGACACTATACCTTTTTGCAGGCGCAGGCAATGCTTTCAGTTTTCCGTTCCTGATCCAGTTGGTCACCGTGTTCCGGTGAACCAGAAGCTCTTTTGCCAGGGTTCCGACCTTGAATATCAGCATGGCGGAAGCTCCCTGTCACAGGACAGGCCGTCCTTTCCATAGATCCAGCGCCTGATCAAATCGCACATCCGGGGAACCGCCGCTTTGACCGGCAGGCTTAAGCCCGGCCGGACCATCTCTGGAACATCTGCAACCTGAACGGCATAAATGACGATCTTCGTCCGGCAGGAAGCCTTCAGCTCCTGAAGCATATTGGTTGTCGGGAACTGGTGAAGGGAATAATCGGCAATCTTATTGCCTGGAATCCCATCCACGTCGATCCGGATAATTTCCCCGGGCAGGGCATGGGAAACCTGAACCGCATCAATGATAACCAGCAGTTCCGGGACCCTGCCGGAAAGCAGCATATCAAAGAGAAGCTCCCGGATTGATGTGCCTGCATCCAAAAGGCCGATCCCGCCGGGCAGGACATCCTGCAATTCAAGGGACCGGATCACGGCCGGGCCAAACCCGTCATCACCCAAGAGCGGGTTACCGCATCCGATGATTAGTATATCCTTATTAAACAGCTCCAGGTACATCCTCTCTCATTTCAGGCAACAGATTCAAATCCGTCATGGAAAAAAAATCTTTGTTCCCGTCACCCATATCTTGCCTTAAGCCAAGGCAGTCCCCTTTATCCGGCAGGCTGCACAAAAAGCATACTACATTATAATGGTTAAATCCATACTATTCATTTCATCAATAACCCTAACATAATCGATAGAAATTATGTTTTTCGTTGACAAGAATTTCTTTGCATTATATTCACATTAACTGTAATTTGCACAATAAAATTGGCATATTTTGCACAATGCCGAACATGCTCTCAACATAACGGGAGCTGATATATTAGTTGTAGGCGTAATAGACTCTTAACAGCATCAAGGAGGTGCCCGTGAAAGATGAACAAACGTTGCCTGATGAGCGACAAATGAAAACAGGGGTTTCCAGGAGAACCTTTCTGAAAGCCGTCTCCGGAACAGCAGCCGGGATCGGTATTTCCCAAATGTTCAACCCAGCCCTTGTTTCAGCCATTGAAAAAGCCCTTAAAACCCACCCGGTGATCTGGATTCAGGGACAGGGCTGCACAGGCTGTTCGGTTTCTCTTCTGAACAGTGTTGACCCGTCCATTGCTGATGTACTTCTCAAAGTGATCAGCCTTCAGTTCCACCCCACAGTCATGGCCAGTGAAGGCCATATCGCCCTGGAAAACCTTTATGCAATTGCAGAAGAATACAAAGGGAAATTTTCTCTGGTGGTTGAAGGCGCCATTCCCATGGCTGCAGAAGGAAAATACTGCATCGTCGGCGAGATGAACCATAAAGAAATCACCATGGTTGATCTTACCAAAGAAATGGGTGCAAAGGCCGGCAGTGTTCTGGCAGTCGGCGCCTGCGCTGCCTATGGCGGAATTCCTGCTGCCAAGGGCAATGAAACCGGTGCAACCGGTGTCATGGATTTCTTCAAAACCTGTGGCATTAAAACCCCGGTTGTCAATATCCCGGGCTGCCCGCCCCATCCGGACTGGATTGTCGGCTCAATCGCCCATCTTTTGACAAAAGGCCTTCCCGAACTGGATGACAACGGACGCCCCAAAGTCTTCTTTGGTGAGAATATCCATGACAACTGTCCTCATCTGAAAGAATATGATGCCGGTACCCTGGCTGAAAAACTTTCAGATCCAAAAGGCTGCCGTGTAGAATTAGGTTGTAAAGGTCCGAGTACCTATGCCGACTGTTACAAACGCAAATGGAACAGCGGAATGAACTGGTGTGTAGACAATGCAGTCTGCATTGGTTGTGTTGAACCCGGGTTCCCGGATGCATCATCACCCTTCTATGAACCGGCATAACCAAGGATATCCGAAACTTTTTAAACCTTAAGGAGGTTTTATTATGGCAGGCTGTACACCACAAGCAGCTCCGGTAGCCGCCGGAACAAAAATCAAGGTTGCCATTGATCCTGTTACAAGGATCGAAGGGCACCTCAAAGTAGAAGTAGAGGTCAAGGACGGCGTCGTATCCGACGCCAGGGTATTCGGCGGTATGTACCGCGGTTTTGAACAGATATTGATCGGCCGAGATCCGAGAGACGCCTCCCAGATTACCCAGAGAATCTGCGGCGTCTGCCCGACAGCCCATGCAACTGCATCCGCCCTTGCCCTGGATGATGCATTCAAGATCAAACTGACCGATAACGGCAGGCTTACCCGGAACCTGATTTTAGGAGCCAATTATCTTCAGTCCCATATTCTTCACTTTTATCATCTGGCTGCCCTGGATTATGTAAATGGTCCTGACACGGCTCCTTTTATTCCCCGGTATGCCAAGAACGACGTCCGTGTTCCCAAAGAAATCAATGACGTGGCTGTGGGCCAGTATCTGGAAGCCCTTGAAATGAGAAAAATCTGCCATGAAATGGTGGCTCTTTTCGGCGGGAAAATGCCCCATGTTCCAGGCATCGTTGTTGGCGGCGCTTCAGAAATCCCGACCAAGGAAAAACTGGTTGCCTATGCCGAACGCTTTAAAAAAGTCAAAAAATTTGTCCTGGAAAAATATGTTCCCATTGTATATCTTTTGGCAGGACCCTACGGAGATCTTCTCAAAACAGGCGGCGGGTATAAAAACTGCGTGGCATGGGGGGTCTTCCCCATGGATGACAAAGGCAACACCCTCTTAAAAAGAGGCGTCTATACCGATGGCAAAGACTATCCGGTTGACGTGAACCTGATCAAGGAATATGTCAAATATTCCTATTTTGAAGATTCCACAACAGGTTTGAACCCTACCCAGGGAAAAACCATACCGGCACCTCACAAAAAAGATGCCTACAGCTTTATCAAATCCCCCCGGTACAACGGCAAACCCCATGAAGGCGGCCCGCTTGCAAGAATGTGGGTCACAAATCCCGAACTTTCCAAAATCGGCCAGGAAAAACTGGGTGTTAAAAAAATGCGGGATATCGGCGATGCAGCCTTTTCCATTCTTGGAAGACATGTTGCACGGGCTGAAGAAACAGTTATGGTGGCCAATGCCGTCGAACAATGGCTTTCAGAAGTTAAACCCGGCAAAGACACCTATGTTGCGGCTCCAGTTCCGGATTCGGCAGAAGGTCTCGGGCTTACGGAAGCACCCCGTGGTGCGCTTCTTCATTACGTCAACATCAAAAACAAAAAAATTGCCAATTACCAGGTCACATCGGCCACCATCTGGAATGCAAACCCTATGGATGACATGGGCCAGAAGGGACCCATCGAGAAAGCCCTCATCGGCGTTCCGGTTCCCGATCCTGCAAACCCGGTGAATGTGGGGCGGCTCATACGCTCCTTTGACCCCTGACTGGGTTGCGCCGTCCACGTGCTGGACGTAGACAACAACAGAGAAATTAAAGTGGAACTTCCATTATAATCCGATCTGAAATTTTGCATCTTAAAGAGGGGATGATGGTTTTCATCCCCTCTTTTTCTTGATTCAGTCCTATTTTTTGTGTTATCTGCTGATTTGACAACTGCAACAAGACAGAGGATAAAGGTTCAAATGAAAAAACTCCTGGTTCTGGGTGTGGGCAATACCCTCATGATGGATGAAGGCATCGGGGTTCACGCAATTTATGAATTCTTAAAAGAAAAAGACCAATATGATGAAACTCAAATCGATTTTATAGACGGCGGCACATTTACCCAGGACATTTTTTATCTGTTTGAAGAGTATGAAAAATTACTGGTCCTGGATGTGGTCAGGGCAGGCCACCCCCCCGGAACCATCTACAGCTTGGATGAAGAAGACCTGGTGCAGAATGAAAAACAGGTTCTCTCCCTTCACGATGTGGATCTTCTGGACTCCCTGAATATGGCGCAAATGAGAGGCCACAGGCCCACCCTGAAAGTCGTGGGCATTGAACCTGAAAAAATAAACTGGGGCACTGAATTGACCCCGACCCTTGCCAAAGCCTTTCCCGATTTTGTGAAGGCGGCAAGAAAACATATTGAGGCGCTTCTGGCAGAATAATGAAAAACTATCTTTTGGACCGCTTTATCCGGTATGTCAAAATCGATACCCAGTCTGATGAAAACACCGGGACCTCCCCCAGCACGGACAAACAGTTTGACCTTGCACGGCTCCTTGTCTCAGAACTTAAAGAAATGTGCCTGGATCAGGTTGAACTGGATGACCGGTGTTATGTGTATGCCCGGCTGAATTCCAATATTCCGAAGGATCACAAGGCATTCCGGAAGACCCCGAAAATAGGATTCATTGCCCATCTGGACACCTCTCCTTCCGTGAGCGGGAAAAATGTAAACCCGCAGATCATCAAAGATTACCAGGGAGGAGACATCCGCTTGAATGATGCCTTCACGATTTATGAAAAAGAAAACCCGCATCTCAAAGATTCCAGGGGCCATACCCTCATCACCACCGACGGCGCCACCCTTCTGGGCGCCGATGACAAAGCCGGCATTGCCATTATCATGACAGCCATATATCATTTAAAGATGCATCCTGAAATTCTCCACCCGGATATCCGGATCAGCTTTACCCCGGATGAAGAAATCGGAAAAGGAGCTCTTCACTTTAATCTTGAAAAATTTGATGCAGACTTTGCCTATACTGTTGACGGAGGCCCTGCCGGTGAAATCAACAATGAAACCTTCAGCGCGGATGCAGCCGTGATCTCTGTCAAGGGGAGAAATATTCATCCTGGGGAGGCAAACGGCATCATGGTCAATGCGATCAAAATTGCCGCAGACATTATCGGCTTCTTACCCGGGGACATGGCCCCGGAAACCACAAAGGACAAGGCCCCGTTTATCCATCCCTATGCCATGGAGGGAAATGTCGGGACAGCCGTTATCAAATTCCTTTTGCGGGCCTTTGATACCAATACCCTTGAAAAACAGAAAACCCTCCTGGAAGAAATTATCATCCGGGTTCAGGACAGCTATCCTGCTTCCATGATCGAGCTTGAGATATCAGAAACCTACCGGAATATGCATACTGCCTTGAAACAGGTTCCCCATGTGTCGGACCACTTGGAAGAAGCTGTCCGGCGGACCGGGCTTTTGCCCAGATGGGCGCCGGTCCGGGGCGGAACCGACGGATCTGGCCTTACGGCCATGGGACTGCCCTGCCCCAAT
>MGTJ01000105.1:0-3272 GCA_001799395.1 Desulfobacterales bacterium RIFOXYA12_FULL_46_15
AGATTCCTCCCTGGACGGTTTCTTTTAAAACAGAGGCTTCTATGTCTTGTGATGCAAGCCAGCAGGACACGCGCCGGTTTTCATCAAAATGGGTCATGGGAGGGGGCATTTTCCTGCATATGTCCATGGCGCTGGGACACCGGGGATGAAAGCTGCACCCTTGAGGCATGTGTAAGAGATTGGGCACAATGCCGGGGATTTCATTAAGTCTTGTTTCTTTATCCCCTTTCAGGACCGGGATGGATTTTAAGAGGCCTTTGGTATAGGGATGCCGGGCGTCATGGAACAGGGGAACCACGGGCGCTTCTTCCACTACCTTGCCTGCATACATGACCACGACCCGGCTCGCCATCTGGGCTACCACCCCGAGATCATGGGTGATGAGGACGATGGAGGTATTGGACCCTTTTTTCAAATGCTCCAGGAGCCGGATAATCTGGGCCTGGATGGTCACGTCCAGGGCCGTTGTGGGTTCATCGGCGAAAATGAGACTGGGATTGCAGCACAGGGCCATGGCGATGACGGCTCTCTGGCGCATGCCCCCGGATAATTTATGGGGGTATTGGCCGGCTCTGATTTCAGGAGAGGGGATCTGTACTAGTTTCAGCATCTGGACGGCTTTTCCCCAGGCTGTCTTCCGGTCCAGGTGTTCATGGAGCCTCAGGCTTTCCGCAATCTGTTCTCCAATGGTCAGGATGGGATTCAGGGAGGTCATGGGTTCCTGGAAAATCATGGAAATGGTGTTGCCCCGGATCATCCGCATGTCGTCGCTGCTCAGGTCCAAAAGGTTTTTTCCGTTAAATTCCACCTGTCCCTCTATGGATGCAATGGCAGGATTTAACAGCCTCATCACCGAAAGCGAGGTCACGCTTTTGCCGCACCCGCTTTCCCCCACAAGGCCCAGGGTTTCCCCGGGAAAGATGTCAAAGTCAACCCCGTCCACGGCATTGATGATGCCGTCATGGGTATGGAAACTGGTTTTCAATCCTTTTATGGAAAGAAGCGGGGCAGGTTGTGTTTTCATATCCTGCTCCTTGGATCAAAGGCGTCCCTTAATCCGTCTCCCAGGAGATTAAAACTTAAAACCGCAAAGAAAATGGCAATCCCGGGGAAAGTGGCCACGTGGGGTTTGCCCATCATATAGGCGCGGGCCGAGCCCAGCATGGAGCCCCATTCAGGCGTAGGCGGCTGAACCCCGATCCCGAGAAACCCGAGACCGGCAGCGTATAAAATGGCGGTCCCCATGCCCAGGCTGGTCTGGATAATGATGGGGGCCATGACATTGGGAAGGATATGGCGTTTGATAATGTTAAAATCAGTGGTGCCACAGGCCCTGGCAGCTTCCACATAGATTTCTTCCTTGACGGACAGCACGCATCCCCGGACAAGCCGGATATAAAGGGGGATCATGCTGATCCCAATGGAGATGACGGTATTGTTGAGTCCCACTCCCAGGATGGCCACAAGGGACAGGGCCAGCAAGAATCCTGGAAATGCCAGCATCATATCCGTAAACCGCTGGATGATAAAATCCGTCTTTCCCCCGTAATAGCCTGAAATAAGACCGATGGGGACTCCGATAAAGAGACCGACGCCCACAACGCCCACAGCAATCATGAGCGAGACCCTGGAACCGTAAAGAATCCGGCCCAGGATGGATCGCCCCAGTTCGTCCGTCCCCAGGATGTCTTTTGCAGAAGGCGGGGTAAGAGAACGGATCAAATGGGGTGCGGAAGGATCTCCCTTAAAGAGAATGGGGGCAAAAAGAGCGCACCCGATATAAATCAAGAGGAAAATCCCGCCTGCAAAAGCTGCCTTATTCCGCCGGAGTTTGGCCCATCCCCGGCTTCCGGAGGTTTTACCGTCCTCAGCCGGGTCATTGGTTTTTGTAGTTATATCATTCATAACGAATTCTTGGATCCACAAAGGCATAAATAAGGTCAACAAGGAGGTTGACCAGGGTATAGAGCAGCCCGAAAATCAATATGCTGCCCTGAATCATGGTATAATCCCTGGCCAGGATGGAATCCACAATGAGGCGACCCAGGCCCGGCCAGGCAAATACGGTTTCTGTTAAAACAGCACCCCCGAGGAGCAGCCCGAATTGAAGCCCCACCACGGTAATGATGGGGATCAGGGCATTTTTCAGGGCATGCTTGATAATGATGACTTTTTCTTTCAGACCCTTGGACCTTGCCGTGGTCACATAATCCTGGGCCAGGACTTCCAGCATGCAGGACCGGGTCATCCGGGCAATAAACGCCACCACATAGGTTGCAAGGGTGACGGAGGGCAGGATCAGATGTTTCCATGTGCCGATGCCACCGGCCGGAAGCCATTGCAGGAGGATGGAAAATACGATCATGAGCATGGTTCCGAGCCAGAAAACCGGCATGGAAATCCCGAAGAGCGAGGCCGAGGTCACCAGATAATCCACCCAGGTATAGGGCCGGACCGCTGCGATGATGCCCGCGGGTATGCCGAACATACAGGCCAGCGTGATGGCGCACAGGGCCAGGAGAACAGTATTGGGCAGCCTTGCCCATATCTCCCGGATCACCGGGTTCTGGGTCCGGGCTGATTTACCCAGATCAAGATGGACCAGCCGGTTCAAAAAGGAGGCATACTGGGTATAAAGCGGCTTGTCCAGCCCCAGTTGGATCCTGATGAGGGCCACATCCTCGGGTGAGGCCATCTGCCCGGCCAAAACCAGGGCCGGGTCTCCGGGGAGCATTCTGAGCATGAAAAAAAGGAGCAGAGAGATCCCCAGGAGAACCGGAATAATGGCCAATAATCGTTTCAACAGAAAATTGATCATGGTGAAGGATTATTCCATGGTGATATAAGTGGGATAAAATTTTTCCGTGGGGGTCACCACCAAATTTTTTATCTTGCTGGAATAGGCCAGGACAAATTTTTCAACATGGAGCCAGATCCAGGGGCAGTCCTCCCAGACCATTTCAGATGCCTGTTTGAGCAGTTCAAGCCTCTTTTTGGGGTCCTGGGCCTTTCTTGTCGCCACCATGAGTTCATCATATTTAGGGTTGCTGTAAAAAGCCGACCCGAGCCCCTTGGGCGGGTTCACTTCTGTTGTAAACTGGCCGTAAAGGGCCATGTCTGCATCCAGGAACAAAGGTCCCCAGCCCAGAAGGAAGACTTCCAGTTCGGTTTCTGCAATGGGTTTTTGAAGACCGGCTATATAGGTGGGCCAGTCATAGGTTCTCAGTTCCACCTTGACGCCGATGTCCTGGAGATAGGCCTGGACTACTTCT
>MGTJ01000105.1:3588-47165 GCA_001799395.1 Desulfobacterales bacterium RIFOXYA12_FULL_46_15
TGTCCCCTTTGACCCATTCGGCAAGGACATAGGGACCTGCACCTACCGGGTTCTGGCGGACGTCTTCCCCGTATTTTTCAATGGCAGCCGGGCTGATGGGGGATACAAGGGCCAGGGACATGGTCGCATCCAGGGGTGCGAACGGATATTTCAGATTTAATTGAACGGTGAGATCGTCAATTTTTACACATTCTTTGACCATGGATACGGCATACCGCAAGGGGACCCGCATTTCCGGTTTCATGATCCTGTCCCAGGTCTGTTTGACCACATCTGCATTGAACGGGGTGCCGTCACTGAATTGGACTCCTTTTTGAAGATGCAGGGTCATGGTCAGTCCGTCTTCCGATGTCGTGTGTTTGGCAAGAAGCCTCGGGTGGACATTGCCTTTCGGGTCCTGGTAATACATATTGTCATAGATCAGGTCGCAGATATTCTGGAACAGGGTGGTGGTCTGTTCCTGGGGATTAAAGGTATCGGCATCCACGCCGATTCCGATTTTTAATTCCTTGATCTGGGCTGCGCCTGCCATAGGCGAGATCCACAAAACCACCAGGGCCGTCAGGATAAGACGTGTAAAAATTCGTCTGAAATGCTTTCCTTTCCCATTTTTTTTCATCTTCACATCTCCTTTTCAAATAGTTTATTTATGATTCATCTTTGATGAATTGACCGCTTTTCATGACTTCTATAATGGCATCAGGTTCGTTTAATATGTCGATATCGTCCAGGGGATTGTGTCGTACCAGGACGATATCTGCAATCTTCCCCTGCTCAATAGTGCCGATTTGATTCTCCATCCCGAGCACCCTTGATGCAACCCCGGTTGCTGCCATGAGGGCTTCCATGGGAGTAAGCCCGCGTCTGACCAAGAGGGGGATTTCCATCAGGTTTTTCCCATGATAATTAAACGGGGTTCCGGCATCGGTTCCCATGGCTATGGCGACACCGGCCTGATGTGCTTTTTTAACGCTTTCTGTATGATGGGGTGTAACAATTGTATTTTTTTTTACAGCCCATTCCGGGATGCCGCCTGCAACCCCCATTTTGCCGATGTGATACATGGCGGCAATGGTGGGGATATAAAAGACCTTGTTTTCAATCATCAAGGAAATAATTTCATCGGTCAGATAAATGCCGTGCTCTATGGAATCAATACCTGCACGGAGGGCATCCATAATGCCCTTGCTTCCCATGGCATGGGTTGCTGTTTTTCTGCCTGCCTTATGGGCCTCTTCAATGCCGGCCTTCATTTCTTCATAGGTAAGTTGAGAACTTCCCGGCTCCACAGAAGATGTCAACACGCCGCCTGTGGCCATTAGTTTAATAATGTCGGCCCCGGCTTTGATCTGTTCCCTGGCAGCCCGCCTGACATCGTCCGGCCCGTCCGCCTCACGGCCCAGGGGCCACCCATGGCCGCCGGTCATGCAGATGGGGCAGCCGGAAGCCAGCACCCTGGGGCCTTTGATCAAGCCTGAGGCAATGGCTTGTTTCAATGCAAGATCAATGCCTTGTTTCCCCCCCAGATCCCGGACCGTGGTAATTCCGCCTGCCAGGGTTTTTAATGCATGCTTCACCCCTTTTATGGTGGTGATCGCATCTGATTCTCCGCTAATGGTTCTAATGGGGTCAGGGCTTGCATCCATCACAAGATGGACATGGCAGTCAATAAACCCGGGGAAAAGAACAGCGTCTTTGATAGGAATCTTGCGCGTATCTTTGTCAAGCCCTGAATCCGTTTCCCTGATACTGACAATTTTATCATTTTCCACCAGTACGGTGGCATGTTCCAACACCCGGCCATCTCCAATAAATACCCGGCCATCAACAAATGCCGTTTTCATGATTTCTCTCCGTTAGTTTTAATTCCTGCCGTATCGTACCCAAGGGGCCCATCCAGGTCTTCCCGTAGAATTTTTTTTGTCAGTTCAAAGTGATCCTTCATCAGTTTTTCAGCTTCTTCTTCACGACGATGAAGGATGCAATCATAAAATTTATAATTATAGTCCAGATCCTGCCGTTTATTTTTTTCATTCACAGGCCAGGTCTTTGCAATATCGTCGAATATTTCTGCAACCGCTTCCATGGCTGCTGTAAAGAGGCTGTTGTGGCAGGCTTTTGCTATCAGAACATGGAATTCAATGTGTTTACGCAGTTTGATTTCACCATTTCCCATTTCTTTTTCGCAGGCTTCAATATTGGCTCTCAGGGCTGCCAGATCTTCTTCGGTCCTACGGCGGATAGCCGTCTTGATCAATACCGGTTCCAGGGTCTGCCGAAAATCAATGACTTCATCCTCGGTCAGTGTGCCGAATTGAAAACAATTGACCAGGGAGTCCCCCACTTGTTTCATATCCGGGGCTGATACAAAATTGCCGCCATACATGCCCCGGACTTTCCGGATCAGACCTTTGGCCTGCATTTCCCGCAGAGCCTCGCGTACTGCCACCTTGCTGACCTTAAACTGGGCGGCAATTTTTTCTTCCGTGGGCAGTTTATCCCCCTCTTTCAGGGAGCCGTCCCGAAGTGCCTGTTCCAGGACTGCCATGATTTTATCCGACACCCGGTCTTTTTTGATTGAGAAATTTTGAAAGATATTGTCCAATTCCTATCCTTTCAATAAAAAAACTATAGTTAGTTTTTTATCCATATGCTTTTTTATTGTCAATAAAAAAGATGATGTTAAAAAAATAATAAGGGGTGATCCAGGGAGGATTTATTAGGATTGAAAACTTGGATTTGTTCTGCTACGGTTATGTCGGGTAACGTGTGATGATAAAGTTTTTCGGTGGAGAGATGAAATGCGGTTTAAAAAAATAATTGTTTTTATTCTGATTCTTACCTTTTACGCCTGTTTAAAAGGTTTTGCAGATGACAAGACAACCCTGTCCCTTGAAAAAGCAGAGATTGAAAAACAGATCAGTTATGCACTGGGTTATGATATCCTGGAACAGATGAAAGGAAATTTTCCCCTTGACCCTGACCTTTTCATCATGGGACTCGATGATGCAAAAAAAAATCAACCCAGGCTTTCCGAGGAAAAAATAAAAGACCTTTTAACCTCCTATCAGAGGATTTTAAGACAGAAACAGATTGAGAAAATGAAACTGGATTCAGAGAAGAACAGGAAAGAAGGAACCGCGTTTTTAGAGGCCAATAAAAAAAAGGAAGGGGTTCTCACTCTCTCAAGCGGGCTTCAATATAAGATTCTGACCCAGGGAGAAGGCCCTGTTCCAAACCCGATGGATACGGTGGAATGCCATTACAAGGGCACCCTGATCGACGAGACGGTTTTTGATTCATCCCATGACAGGGGAGAACCTGCCAGATTTCAGGTCAACCAGGTCATCCAGGGCTGGGGTGAAGCCCTTCGGATCATGAAGACCGGTTCCACCTGGATACTCTATGTTCCGGCTGATCTTGCCTATGGAGACAGGGGAGCCGGGGATATGATAAAACCGGGGGCGACATTGATTTTTCAAATCGAATTACTGGGTATTGTGGCGCAAGGATATTATGATAGTTCTGGGAATTAACGGAAGCCCGCGTCATCAGGGCAATTCAAGCTTTCTCATGTCGCTTTTCATGGAAGAAATGAAGAAAAAAGGCCATGAGACCGAAGTCTTGAGTGCGGTCCGTCTTAAGATCAATCCCTGTATCGGGTGCGGCCATTGCGAAACAAAAGGTGTTTGTATTTTTGATGATGATTTTACCCGGATTTTTCTGCCGGCCGTTATTAAAGCAGACATTCTTGTCCTTTCCTCCCCTGTCTATTTTTATGCATTTCCGGCAGCGTTAAAAGCCCTTATCGATCGCATTCAGGTGTTATGGTCCAGAAAATACAGGCTTGAACTAAACGAGTTTAAAGGCCGCAGCCGTAAGGGGGTGCTCTTGGCTGTAGGGGCAACACGTGGAAAAGACTTGTTTGACGGCTTGAAGCTGACGGCCCGGTATTTTTTTGATGCAGCCTGTATCAGCTATGCAGGCGATCTCTGCTATAGGGGCATTGATGAAAAAGGGGAGCTGGAAAAGCACCCCTCAGTTCATGAAGATGTAAAACACCTGGTTGAAGATCTTATCCAATAAAAACATCAGGCAGCACAATACTGCCATGGGCCGCTTTTAATGCCAGAAGTTCTTTTTTTTGTCCGGCAAGGATTTTTGGCAGGGTTTCAGGCAGCCTTTTTTCCTTGGCATAGGCGGTTTCCTGAAGTTCAATCCGCTTGATGATATTATCGAGATAAAGGGAGAACTGTTTCATATAAAGGTCTTTTGGATAGTCTTTGTTGATAATGTCTTTAAATAATGATTTCAAGTCTTCATATTTCGGGAGGTTGCCGATGGGGGTGGACAGATATCCGGTTTCAGCATGGGCATATCTTTCAAGCCAGGAGAGCCATACTTTTACATCTCTTTTTTCACCGAGGAGTCTGGGAGAGTCCCCGCCTCTTGCCTTGTCCGTTAAAAAATAATTCAGGCCTGCCATTACGGGTTTGTATTCGGGTCTGATCTTACTGCTGGCGAAGAATTTAAACTGGACAGCCATATAATCGGCCAGTGCCCCTGGAATGAACTGGCCATTGGCCCAGGGCGCTCTTTTTACCCCTGTAGCCCCTACCTCTGTGGCTGTGGCGGCGGAAACAATGCAGGCCCCGATAGCGACGCCTGCATCGGAATTTTTGGCTACCCAGACCGGGGGCATGGTATCGGCATCCCGTCCGCTGTAGGTAAAGACCCGGGTAATGACCCCTTCCGGGTTATCCGCTTCCCTGGAGTAATTTTCAAGACAGGTTGAGCTTATGGTACACCTGGAATTGGGATGGGACAAGGGGATGGGTTTGCCTTGATCATCGGTCTTGCCTTCATGCCACTCTCCCTGGAAATTGAACCCTTTCCGGGGATGGGGCTCGTTATTTCCGACCCAGTGGGGCACCTTGTTTTCATCAATCAGAACATTGGACCAGATGACTTCATGACCGGGCCGGCGCAGGACTTTCATGAGCAAAGGATCTCCTGTCTGGTTGACATCCTCTACAATACCGAAGATACCGCATTCCGGGTTGATACTCCGGATGGAGCCGTCTTTGGCGATCCACATCTGGGCAAGATCATCGCCGATGAATACATTACCGGCCATGGCTGTGGTGGTTTTGCCGCACCCGCTGGGGGCGGCCCCGGCAAACCAGGTGATGCGGCCTTTGGGGCCATGAATCCCGGTGATAAACATATGTTCGGACAATTCATTCCCCGGGTTGTCATAAACCGCTTTATCCACGGCAAACCTGTGGTTTCCTTTTTTCAGGAGCAGGGTATTGCCGGCATAGGTGCATTTCCAGGCATAGGTGGTTCGGAATTTACGGTCCATAAACACCCTGGCATCGGGAAGATCTTCGGTCCGGTTCAGGCCTTCGCTGTGAACATTGGTGAAAAAATGCCCCAGGGTGGTGACCTCTTTGTCAAAGGCTTCATAGGCATTCCTGTAGAGAAGTTCCGCACTATGGGAGACATAGGCAGAACTTGTGATCTCAAGGGCCGGGTTTGAGGCGGGCGAACCCACGGGTCCCCTCATATAAAAACCGATGATCATGGTTTTGTCTTTCATGATGTCCGTCATATGGGATCTGACCTGTTCAAGGGCAGTGGGCCTGTCCATCCGGTTGGCCAGGGAAGAGATTTCATCTTCCGGGTTTGCAATATAATAGGTCCGGTCAACAATTCTTCCCTGTTCCCTGGCAAGGTCGAAATGAATGGTGTGGCCTTCCATGGCAAGGGGCTGTTCTTCTTTTTTTTCAAGGGCCAGGGTTCTGATGAACTTTTTATCCTCCGGAGACCCGGTATTGACAAAAATATCCTTTGGATTGCAGATCACAATGGAATTAGCGATCCGTTTTAAAACGTCAGGATGTTTGAACCGTAAAATCCGGCCCAGATTTTCTTTATCCATGAATTTTTCAAATATTTTTTTTGCGCTGTGCTCTGAATCCACTTTGCCGAGTTCAGTGATGATATCCATGTCTTTCTGTGTAATCTGCATCTTGTCTCCAATATCATAAAAGTTAAGGCTTTTTTTACGTTTAATTTGTTTCATATAATTATTAGCTTCTTTTTTCAATAGAATAAACTTTCATTGTGTTTTCGTGATAACCGGTATAAAAACAGGCGGATGAGCGAGATAACAGGATTTGATTTTGCAGGGGATACAAATGCAGAGGAAAATATTTGCGGATTTACACAATCATTCTACCTTATCAGACGGTGAATTCACCCCGGAAGAATTGATTGGAAAAGCAAAATCCTTGGGATTAAAGGCAATTGCCGTTACAGACCATGACACAATAGAGGGGTTGAAAACCGCAATTGACTCTGGAGAAAAACAGGGAATCGAAGTGATTCCGGGAACGGAAATTTCCATCCGCTTCAAGAAACCCTTTTTTACAGGGACTCTTCACCTGTTATGCTATTTTTCACCAGATATGCTTTATGACAAAGAATTTACAGCAGAGATGAACCTTGCTCTTTCCAGGGGAAGAGGGGAAGCCCTTGTCCGGGCAAGAATCTGTGAAATCAATCGGTTCTTCGGCCCAAAGGGGAAAACTCCGCTGCTGATGCGGGACATGGAATTTGAACACATCGCAGAATTGAGCCAGAATGCCACGCGGCGGCATTTTGCCAGGGCCCTAAAGGAAACTTTCGGCATTAAAGATGATCAAACAGTTCATGTTGTTCTTGGGAATGACAGTCCAGCCTATCTTCCTTCAGGAACCGGCCTGGAATACGTCCAGGGGATGATAAGGAAAAAAGGCGTTCTTTGCGCCCTTGCTCATCCGGCAGCAGGATCATTTCCAGGCAAAGGGCATTATAAGGAAGTCCTGCCCCCACTTGATATTGTGCTTCAGATTCTGCCGGAGTTTCTTGATGCAGGGATCCGCGGCCTGGAAGTGTATTACCCGGGGCATACAAAAGAGCACCGGGATCTTTTAAAATCACTGGCAGACCGGCATCATCTTCTTATCACCGGGGGATCGGACTGCCACGACGGCATGGATCGCCCCACAGGGGTAGAAGGTTTAACCGAATCAGAATACCAGAAATTTAAGGCGGCATTGATATGAGACGAAAAGAAAGAGAAATCGGCAACAGGGAGGAGATTGAAAAAATTTTAAAGAATAGCACTGTCTGCCGTCTTGCCATGGTGGATGAAGATAAGCCCTATATGGTTCCCATGAATTTCGGATACCGGGAAGGTGCTCTTTATCTGCACAGTGCTCGGGAAGGAAGAAAAATAGACCTGATCCGTAAAAACCCCAATGTCTGTTTTGAAGTGGATGAGATTGTCCGTTTTAGAAAAGCAAAGCTTGCCTGCGACTGGGGAGTGGAATATAAAAGCGTGATCGGGTCAGGTAAAGCGATTCTTCTTTCCACCCGGGATGAAAAAATCCAGGCCTTCAATATTATCATGGCACAGTATTCCGGCAGGGAGTTTGAATACCCGGACGAGATGCTTGAAAAAACCCTTGCCATCAAAATTGAGATTGAGAAGATGACCGGCAAGAAATCCTGACGGCTTAAAAAAAATGTGGCATTGAAGACACTTAAAAAGGGTTCCTCTTGTTTCCGGAGATGAAAACCGGAGTCAAGGGTCAGGTACTGGGCCAGGGTAATGAGAACGGAATTACGGCCGAAATTGATCAGGACCATGGCAATGATATAAATCTTGAATAATAATAGATATTTTTTTATAGTGAATGGTGTATTAAATCATTCAATCAGATATCATGCCGGTACCGTGTTTTGTATGATATCAACCTTCCCGGGGAACAATAGGCAGGAAAATGAAAAAAAATATTTTATTCGTGGATGATGAGCCCAATATCCTCAAAGGTCTTCAAAGAAGCCTGAGACCTTTAAGAACTTTTTGGGACATGGAATTTGCAGAAGGGGCAAAAAACGCACTGGCACTTCTTGAACGGCAGGCCTTTGATGTCATTGTTTCAGACATGCGGATGCCGGAAATGGATGGTGCGGAACTGTTGAAAATCGTACAGAAAAAATACCCCACGATGGTGAGGATTATCCTGTCCGGTCATTCGGATCAGGAAATGGCTATGAAATCCGTAAAAGCCGCTCACCAGTATCTTTCCAAGCCTTGTGAAAAAGATGTGCTGATCATTGCCATCGCAAGGGCCTGTGCCTTGAGGGATCTTTTAAATAAAAAGACACTTCAGGATCTCCTGGGAAGGATCGAGACCATGCCCAGCATCCCTTCGCTTTATTCCCGGATCATGGAAGCCCTTCGATCTTCCGAGAGTTCTCTTGCAGATGTGGGTGAGATCATTACAAAAGACATGGGAATGACGGCCAAGGTACTCCAGCTGGTCAACTCCTCTTTTTTTGGGATGCCCCGTCACATATCCGGTGCAAAGGAGGCTGTTGCCCTTCTCGGGATGGACGTGGTAAAAATACTGGTATTGAGCATAGAAGTGTTTTCCATATCAAAAAATGCTGTGGGCCTGATCCCGGTGCAGAAAATTCATGAGCATTGCATCAGAACAGGGGTCATTGCCAATAAGATTGCCGGGCTGGAAAAAATGGACAAGAAAAAGTCTGATAATGCCATGATGGCATCAATCCTTCATGATCTTGGAAAATTATTGCTGGCAGAGTATTTTACAAGCGATTATGCAAAGGTCATGGAAATCACCCGGAAAGATAACATAACGGTTTTTGAAGCGGAAAAAGCGGTTTTCGGTGTCACCCATGCCGAGGTCGGGGCCTATCTCCTGGGGCTCTGGGGATTGCCGGAAGCAATTGTTGCCGGTATTGCCTTTCATCATACTCCTTCAAAATATATTTCAAAGGAATTTGAACTCTGCGGAATCGTCCATGTGGCAGAACTTATGGAGCATCATGAGCAGCAGCAACCGGCCGGATGGGACAGGCTTAACGGGCTTGATGAGGACTATCTGGAAAAACTCGGGTTGTCAGACAGAATTCCGCTCTGGCGGGATTATATCAGGGGAAATCCGTTTTGAAAAGCATCCCCGATTGCTGTGGCGATCCCATTGTCGTCTATGACCGGGAGGGGTTGGCAACCTATGTCAATCCTGCCTTTGAAAAGGTTTTCGGGTGGAAGGCCGAGGAATTGATAGGGAAAAGGATTGATTTTGTCCCGGAACAGGCCATGGAAGAAACCCGGGAGGCAATCGGCCGGATTTATTCCGGAAAAGCCATAGTGGGGATGGAAACCATAAGAAAGACCCGGTTCCGGGGAAATATCCATGTCCGGCTGAGCGCGGATGCCCTTCCGGGTGATGACGGCCGTGTTAAAGGCATGGTCGTTACCTTGCAGGATATTACCGATCTTGTTCTGTCCCGGTATGAAGCATTCAATGCAAACAAGGCCAAAAGCGATTTTCTTTCCAATATCAGCCATGAAATCAGAACCCCCATGAACGGTCTTATCGGGATGATCGATCTCATCTTGAACACAAGGCTGGATGATGAACAAAAGGAATATGTGGAGGTGCTGCAAAACAGCGCATCAGCCCTCATGTCGGTGATTTCTGATATTCTTGATTTTTCGAGAATTGAGTCTGGTAAGATGGAATGCAGCCATATTAATTTTGACTTACAGACAACCCTTGAAACAGTGAGGGATGCAGTATCAGGAAAAATTGAAAAAAAAGGCCTTGCTTTTTTTCTCACCACTCAGGGACAGATTCCGCTTTTATTAAAAGGAGATCCGGAAAAGCTTCGCCAGGCTTTGCATCATCTTCTTGAAAATGCAGTCAAATTTACCGATCAGGGTGAAATCCGCCTTTGCGTGGTCCTTTTAAAGGAAAATAAGACCCATGCCGCTTTCAGGTTTGATGTGGAGGATACCGGGACCGGTATTGAAAAAGAACGTCAGGATGCCATTTTTGAGGCTTTTTCCCAGGCAGATGCCACTGCTACCAGGAAATACGGGGGAACAGGAATCGGTCTTACGATTTCAAAAAAGCTGGTTCACCTGATGGGGGGAAAAATCGAGGTTGACAGTACACCGGGAAAAGGTTCGATATTCAGGATAGAGCTGGAATTTGAAAAACAGGCAGTACTTCCTCAAATGATGGGTCCGATTCCCAGGACCCTGAAAGGCAAAAAGCTCCTCATTGTGGATGATGACGCAGCGAGCCGGATGATTATGAGAGAGTTTGCAAAATCCTGGGGATGTGTCTGTGATGAAGCGGCAAATATCCATCGCGCCATGGAAAAACTGGAACCGGCCGGGCAGGCCCGCCAGGTATTTGATATTGCCCTGATTCATATGCAGCTTGGTGGGGGGGCACAAGGGGAAGTCCTTGCAACACGGATCAGAAATAACGCCTGCTATTCCGCTATGATCCTGATCCTCCTGTATTCCACCGGTGAAAGAGGGGATATCGAGCGGCTCAAATCCATTGGTGTAGAAGGGTACCTGCCCAAACCCGTGGATGCCGATCTTTTGTTTGACTGCATTACCACGGCAATGGCTTTGAAGGAAGATAAGGCAGGCTCAGGCTTGATCATCACACGGCATTTCCTGAAAGAGAACAGAAAACAGCGCCATCCGGTCCTTGTTTTTGAACCCGGCAGTGTCAGCAAAAAAATTGTGCGGAATGTTCTAACCCAGGCCGGTTATGCGGTTGAGGTTGCAGAGACAAAAAAAGAAATGCTGGATGATTTTGAAACCGGCCGGTTTACCATGGTCCTCCTGGGAACCTCTCCGGATGATCCCGGGCCTGATGAAATCATTTCAAGGATCAGACTCATTGAAAAAACAAAAGGGTTTGAGAAAACAACCCTTCTTTTGATGACACAATGCCCTGACGATAAAAATACGGCAGCGGACGGCGTGGATGAGGTTATTGTAAAACCTTCGCCTGCCAGTCAGTTGCTCGCAGTCATTGAAAAATGGACAAGACACAAACCAAACCCTTTTGCCGTAAAAGAAAGGGATGCGGACAAAACCCGTATTTTTAATTACGGACAGGCACTTGAAAGGGCAATGGAGGATAAGGAATTTCTTTTCATGGTTGTCAATGAATTTATCAAAACCCTGCCTGAAAAAATTTCAGCCATTGAAAAAAATTTCAAGGACCAGGATATGACCGGGTTGACGCAAAAAGCCCATTCACTAAGAGGGTCTGCCTCCACCATCGGGGCAGATGCAATCAGTGCTGCGGCCCTGGAGCTGGAAAAAGCAGGAGATACAGGGGACATGAACACTTTTTTGAAAAAGATACAGCAGGTGAAGGATGAATTTCAAAAATTCACCACCCATATCAACACTATGGATTGGAGTGGCTTATGAAGATTCTAATTGCTGAAGATGACTATGTTTCAAGGCTTCTTGTGAGAAAAGCAGTCGGGAAAATCGGCCATGAGGTCATTGAGGCGGAAAACGGCAGGATTGCCTGGGAACTCTTCCTGGAACAGGAACCGGATATGATCATTTCCGACTGGATGATGCCGGAGATGGACGGGATCACCCTTTGTCAGAAGATCCGGGCTTCAGGAAGAAAAATGTATTCCTATATCATGCTGCTGACGGCAAAAGACAAGATGACCGATCTTGTGGAAGTGTTTGATGCAGGTGCGGATGATTATATTATCAAGCCCTTTAAACCCGATGAATTGCGCTCAAGGATCAAAACCGGGGAAAGGATTGTCCAACTGGAACGTAGGCATCATCAATTGCAGGAAGAATTGATTCTTCAGAACAAAAAACTGGACTCAACTCTCAGGGAATTAAAGACAACCCAGGGCCATATCCTTCAATCCGAGAAAATGGCTTCCATTGGCCAGCTTGCAGCAGGTGTAGCCCATGAGATCAATAATCCCATCGGGTTTATCGGCAGCAACCTGGATGCCTTGAAAGACTATATGGAGGATGTGGACGAGCTTTTATCCCATTATCAGAAACTGTGTAAATTATTGGTTGCCGCCCCGGGGGGAAGCCTTTGCACGGAAATACAAAATGAGGTCAAAGCCATTACTGAGTTTGAAGAACAGATTGAAATCGACTATCTTAAAAAAGATATTCCGGAATTGCTTCATGACTGCAAAGACGGGACACAGAGGGTTGGAAAAATAGTTGCAGACCTGAAAAATTTTGCCCATCCGGGTAATGACAAGCAGATGCTGGTGGATATTAATAAAGGCCTTGAATCCACTCTGAATGTTGTTTACAATGAATTGAAATACAAGGCCACCGTTACCCGGGAGTTCGGAGACATTCCAATGGTTGAGGGATTCCCCCAGAAACTGAACCAGGTATTCATGAATATCCTGGTAAATGCAGCCCAGGCTATTACGGAAAAAGGGGAAATCCGGATTAAGACAAAAAAAGAAGGCGGGCAGGTGCTGGTTGCCATTTCAGATACCGGGTGCGGGATTAAGGAAGAGCATCTTCAAAAAATATTCGACCCGTTTTTTACAACCAAGGAGATTGGCAAGGGAACCGGGCTTGGAATGAATATTGCCTATAATATCATCCAGGAGCACAAGGGGAAAATCAGTGTTCAGAGCACTGTGGGAAAGGGAACAACATTTACCGTGAGTCTGCCGGGAAAAACATGACAGGAGATGAAAATGATTAGGGAGAAATTCAACAATGATTAACCGGTTTCAAAAAAGTCTAGATTTAAAACTGGCAGGGTCTTTATTTGCGGTTCTTTGCGCAGCATTTTTTATTTTCATGATGTTTTTACCAGGCATCCCCCTGGGCCGTATGGTGGGGACAGGGGTGATCTGCATTGTATTTGTTATGGCAGCCATGGGGATTATTTTTCATGTCCTTTTTTTCAAACCTTTGAAAATGCTGACACAGGGTCTTGAAAAATCGATCCGGGGAAAGGACCGGGATCTCACCATCCGGCTTTCCATGGACCGGAAGGATGAGATCGGTATTCTTGCCGATTGTTTTGACCGGTTTATTTCAAACCTGGATGATATTATCATGAATATCGGGAGAAAAACGGAAACCGTTGCAGCGTCTTCATCCGAAGTCTTTATGGCTTCCGAGCGGATGCATGAGGAATCTTTTGACCTGTCTTCCCGGTCCAATTCGGTTGCTGCAGCTGCCGAAGAAATGAATTCAAGCATGCATATGGTTGCGGCCGCCAGTGAAGAGGCTTCCACCAATATCTCCATTGTTGCCGATGCCGCAGGTCTGATGCAATCCAATATCACCGGGATTGCACACAATTGCGATGAGGCAAGACAAATTTCCAGCAATGCGAAACAGCAGGTGGATATTGCCTCAGAAAAAGTAGGCCGTCTGGGCGGGGCTGCAAAAGAAATCAGCAAAGTCACCGCAGTTATTACCGATATTGCGGAACAAACCAATCTTCTGGCTCTGAATGCCACCATTGAGGCAGCAAGGGCAGGTGAAGCCGGAAAGGGTTTTGCCGTGGTTGCAGGGGAAATCAAGAACCTGGCTGCCCAGACGGCTCAGGCAACGGAAACCATCCGGGAAAAGATCGAGGGCATACAGGATTCCACCCGCGAGACGGTTCACGAGGTCGGTACGATTTCAGAGGTTATCTCCAGGGTGGATGCAATTGTCAATGAGATTGCAAAGACCGTTGAGGAACAATCCAGGACTGCCACGGAAGTTGCCGGTAGTATTGAGCAGGCCTCCATCGGTATTTCCGAGGTGAACGGGAATGTGGCCCAGATCTCCCAGGTCGCATCCGGGATTGCAAAGGATATTGCCCAGGTGGATCATATTGCATCTGAAATGTCCGGCAGGGCAGGAGGCCTGACCAATGGGGCAAAGGACCTGGATAGGCTCTCCCTGAACCTTCGGCAGATGATTTCCATTTTCAGGGTATCCATGGACAAAACAACCACTTTATCCGGTTTCGGAGCGGCTGAAAAATCCGTTCCTGACCTCATGCCCTGGCGGCCTGCATTAGAGACCCGTATCGAGGAAATCGACACCCAGCATAAAGAGCTTCTGCGCCTGATCAATCTTTTACACAAGGCCATGAAACAGCAGAAGGGCGCAAAAGAGGCAGGCGGAATTTTGAATGATCTGGCTAAATATACGGTTTTTCATTTTGGCTTTGAAGAAGAGCAGTTTAAAAAATACAGATACCCGGAAAATGAAAGCCACAAAAAAATCCATAAGGACCTGGTTGCAAAGGTAAAGGCATTTCAAACGGATTTTGAAAACGGGAAGGCCACGGTTACCATGGATCTCATGGATTTTCTGGTGGAATGGCTGAAAACCCATATCATGAAAACCGATATGGCCTATGTTCCGTTCTTAAAGGATAAAATGAGATTCAATAAATAACCGGTCTTACAAGGCGGAGACGGTATGGATGAGAATAGAAGAATTCTGATTATAGATGATGATGAGGGTATCCGTGAAACCTACCGGGGAATTTTCATGCCTGAAAAGGTGCCTGACGTATTTTCAAGGGGAAGGGAGCTTTTTGGGGAAAAAATAAATTCAAGACTCATAAATACGTGTAACATAATCTATGAGCCGGCCCTGGCTGAAAACGGGTTGCAGGGGATCAGGCTGGTTAAGTCGGCTTTGTCGGAATCCCGGCCCTTTGCAGTTGTCTTTATCGACATGAAAATGCCGGGATTGAATGGTGCGGATACTTCCCGGAAGATATGGGAAATTGATCCTGATGTGAAAATTGTGATTGTCACGGCATACAGTGAATATTCGCCTGAAGATATTATCGCCGTTACCGGCCGGGATAATATCTTTTATCTGCGCAAACCCTTTAGCCATGAAGAGATCCTGCAATTTGCAAGAGCCCTGACCAATGAATGGAACCTTGAAAGAAAAAGACTTGATCTTGAAAATGAGCTAAAGGAAATGAACCGGAATCTTGTGGAAAGGGTCCAAAAACAGGCAGCACTGATGATTCAATCGGAAAAAATGGCCTCGCTGGGCCTTCTTGCAGCCGGTGTGGCCCATGAAATCAATAATCCTGCCTCGTTTATCAACTCAAACCTGTCGGTGGCAAAAAAATATATCAGGAAAATAGCCGCCATGCATGGGAAATATGAAGCAATGGAATCTTTCCTTAAGCAAACCGGGAGCGATACTGCCTTGCAGATCCTGGAGGATATGATTGCCTTTAAAGAGGAAAATGAAATAAAGATGATCCTGACGGATTTTGAAGAGCTTACAGATGAATCCATTGAGGGCATCAACCGGATCAGCACAATTGTCAGAGATCTGAGAAATTTTTCCAGGATTGATGAAACCGAATACGAATATATTGATATTAACAATGCCGTTGATTCCACATGGAATATTATTCAAAATCAATTCAAATACAATGTGATCTTTGAAAGAGATTACAGTGACCTGCCCGAATTCCGTTGCTATCCCCAGAAACTCAAGCAGGTATTGATGAATCTTTTGATCAATGCCGGTCAGGCAATTGAAAAAAAAGGCATGATCCGCGTTTCAACCAGGATGATATCAAAGGGCCGGCGTGAATCAGACTCATTGATTGAGATTTGTGTCTCAGATACAGGCTGCGGAATCCCTGCAGAGAATCTGGGCCGGTTGTTTGATCCTTTTTTTACTACCAAACCTGTGGGAAAAGGGACAGGACTTGGATTAAGTGTTGCTTATGAAATCGTAAAGGCGCATGAGGGGAATATCAAAGTGGAGAGCGAACCTGGAAAAGGGTCTGTATTTACCGTTCATCTGCCTGCACTCGTCCGGTAGAACAAAAAAAGATGTTCCCGCATATAGGATCGGCTTAAAGAAAAAAAGGAGACATGATATTGGATACGATTCTGGTAGTCGACGATGAAAAAAAAAATCTGAATGCGATCCGGCGGATTTTTTCCGGTCCGGAATATAAACTCTATTTTGCCTCAAGCGGAGAAGAGGCAATGGAGAAGGTTGAAATACATTCTCCCTCCCTTGTCATCATGGATGTTATGATGCCGGGTATGGACGGGATCGAAGCCTGTTCCAGGATCAAGGTAAAAAATGAGAATATCATGGTCCTCATGCTGTCTGGGAAATCAGGAATCGAAGACAGGATGAAGGGTTACGCCGTCCTGGCCGATGATTATATCGGCAAACCCTATGATCCTGACGAACTCATTGCAAAGGTCAATATCCTGCTTCGGCTTTTCAATGCAAAAAAGGAACTGGCAGATATGAACGAAAATCTTGAAATCACTGTTCAAAAAAGGACGGGAGAATTGATCGCAAGAGAACGGCAGGCCCTAACAGGAAAAATGGTGCAGGGGATTGTTCACAATCTGAGGGGGCCGCTTGCTGTTGCTGCCAGCCATGCTCAATTATTATCTCTCCTGGTGGATGAATATCAATCGGCATCTGATCCGGCACCGCCCGTGAATATGGATTTTATAACTGAAGTGAAAACAAGGAACAATAAGATCCTTGATGCAATCGGGAAAGGGTCTGAACTGATCGATACCCTTGTTTTCCAGGGAGGGGCAAACCCCAGGGAGAAAAGACGGCCCCTTAATTTAAATGAGCTGATACAAAAAGAAGCCAGGTTTCTGAGGAGTGAAATCATCATGCACCACGGGGTCGAACTAAAACTGGACCTGGCTCATGAATTGCCGTTGGTTAATGGCCGGTATACTGATTTTTCACAGGTTTTTTACAATCTTGTAAAAAATGCCTGTGAAGCCATGGCCGGTTCGGAGAAAAAAAAGCTTACAATTTCAAGCCGTCATTCTGCTTCAGAAATTATCCTTTCTTTTTCCGATACAGGGCCCGGGATAGATCCTGAGCTGAAAGCAATGATCTTTGATCCTTTTTTTTCAACCAAATCCGGTGCGGATAAAACAGGGTCAGGGTCAGGGCTCGGACTTTTCATCTGTGCCAGGCTCATGAGTGAATACAAGGCGTTTATATCGGTCAGAAACCTGGACCCGGCCGGGTGTGAATTTTCCATACAAATCCCTTTACAGGATTCAAAAGAAAAGGATGATCTGCTAAAACCGTAATATTAAGGAGGATCAATCATGGGAAAAAAAACAGGCAGGGTTATCAGGACGGCGATAGGGTTCTGGGCTGTTTTTCTGTTTATCGGACAGGCCTGTGGCAGGGATCTGCCGGAGATAAAAGCAAGCGGTGTGATCAGGCATCTCGGGGTTCCCTATGCTAATTTTATCACCGGAAGCGGTGACGGCATGGATGTAGAACTGGTCCGGCTTTTTGCCGGCCATATCGGGGTCAGGTATGAATATGTCAAAACTTCCTGGGGTACTGTTATCGGGGATCTGATTGGAAAAAAAGTAAAGGTTGCTGGAGATGATGTTCAGATTATCGGATCGGCTCAGGTTAAGGGCGATATCATTGCCAACGGGTTTACCATCATTCCCTGGCGGGAAAAAATCGTGGATTTTTCAATCCCTGTTTTTCCAACCCAGGTATGGCTGATGGCAAGGGCAACAAGCCCGGTTATGCCGATCATACCTGGCGGGGATATTGAAAAGGACATTTCCATCGTAAAATCAAAATTGGCCGGGCTGACTGTTCTGGGGGTTGCAAATACTTGTCTTGACCCTCAATTGTACAATATAGAAAGCACGGGAGCCGTGCCCAGGCTTTTTCCCGGCGATCTGAACGAGCTGGCGCCTGCCATTGTCAACAACGAAGCGGATGCAACCCTTCTCGATGTTCCGGATGCATTGATTGCACTTGATAAATGGCCTGGAAAAATCAAGGTGATCGGGCCTGTCTCAAAGACCCAGGAGATGGCTGTGGCATTTGCAAAGGATGCTCCGCTGATGAAGGATGAATTTAACCGGTTTCTGCTGAAATGTAAATCAGACGGCCGTTATATCGATCTGGTGAAAAAATATTATCCCACTGTTTTTGATTATTATCCCGGCTTTTTTAAATAGAAGAAAAGATCAATGAAAGAATGGATCAAAAAGAATATCACTGGTAAAAAAGTTTTTGCCGTTATCATGGGAAGCGTGCTGGTGATTTTTTTGTCCTTTCTTTTAATTATCAATTATAAATCCCAGGTACGGTTGCAGGAAACAGCATTGGTTCGGCTGGTCCACTTTCTTGACACCCAGGCAAATGCCGCCGGTTATTTTTATTTGGAACGGAAGACGGATCTGAAAAATATTTCAAAGGCCCGTGAAATAAGTATTTTTTTTGAAAATAAAGCCCTGGGGATGTCCATGGCCTATGGCCTTAAAACAAGTCTTATCCAGATTGACAGGCTGTTTGACAGCCTCATTGAGGAAAGGAAAATCGGAAAATTCAATATTTATGAAAGGATTGTCTTTGTTGATACTGAAAACAATTTGATTTCAGACAGGCGTGCCGAACCAGGCATCCATGCCGGCAGCCTGCCCTGGAAAGATTTTTTTGCATCCAACCGGCCGGAACCTGAAGTGATCGCCTTAAGACAGGATGGTCATTTTGATATCCTGGTCAAGGTTCCTTTTTTTTTCAAATGGGAATTTAAGGGTCAGATCTTTGCCTGGATTAATCTTGAGGCATTTTTTGATCTTCAGATGAAAAAAGGGGAAGGCATGACACAGAAACATATTTTTATTGATTTTGGCCTGGCTGACGGGGCTTCGTTTTATCCTGAACCAGAGCAGTTGCCGGTAGACCGGATCCGGAAAGCCGGTCCAGGGGAAGTTTTTGAATTTGTTTTGTCTGAACCGGAAAGCGGGGCAACCGGGTATCTGGCAGTAAGGATACCCGTGCCGGAGACATCTTTTTCGATTGTAACGGTGATGCCGGTTTCTGAAGCTGCAGGCTATTCAAACCCGAATCACCTGTTGATGGCCATGATTATACTTGCCGCATTTGTGACCGGGGCGGCATTTCTGCTCTGGACCATGAATGCAAGAGAACTGGTGCTGAAAACGCGTCTGGATGAGGAAAATATCAGGAAGACAGAGATAGAAAGAAAAAATATTGAACTTGCCCATTACCGGGAAAACCTGGAATTATTAGTCAAAGAGAGGACAAAAGAGCTGGAGCAGGCACAAAAAGAACTGCTTCATAAAGCTGTGGAGGCCGGCAGGGCCCAATTTTCGGCAATGATACTGCATAATATCGGCAATGCCATTACCCCTGTTTCGGTTAATACGGAAATGCTCAGGAAAAATGGTGGGGACAAGATTCTTCAATTGCTTTTTCAAGCTTATGACGATCTTGCCGGCCACAGGAATGATCTGACATATTATGTTACAACGGATCCAAGGGGTATGGAAGTCGCAGCCTACATGGGAAGCCTGATCAAATCCCTTGACGGTCACCGGAAAAAAACCGATGCAATGGTCCAGGCCATATCCGCCGGTATTGATTATGTGGCTGAGATCCTGAGCCTTCAAAGGGCGTACGCCCCGGACAGGGCTGAAATGAAAGAGAGGGTCGATCTGAACCGCGTGGTTGAGGATGCATTAAAAATACAGGAAAACAGTATATTAAAACGCAATATCTGTCTTGAAAAAATTTTTGCTTCCGGTCTTCCCCATATCCTGATTGAAAAAAACAAACTCATGCAGGTGATCATCAATCTTATCAAGAACAGTTTTGATGCCATTGACGGGGTAGATGAAAGAAGAGAGAATAAAATCAAAGTGTTGACCTATGTGATGGAAAACAGGGTGGGGCTTAAAATTTCTGATACCGGCATTGGCATAGAAAAAGACAAATTAAAGGAAATATTTGAGTTTGGTGTTTCAACCAAGGGGTCTTCGGGTTTTGGCCTTTATTATTGCAAAGATTTTGTTGCAGCCAATAACGGGACCCTGGAACTTGAAAGCCCGGGGCCGGGCAAAGGCGCTGCTGCCGTCATGGAGTTCCTGTTATAGACAAATCCGGGAGGAAATAGAGAATAATTCCCTTACCGGAAAATTTACCGGTTAGCGGATAACACTGGATCATGCTGTCCCTGTTGTTGATTTTCTGGTTTATCGTTATCTTTTTGCCGGATGTAAAAAGTGCACTGATCTTATCCGCATTGCTTTTGGAAAAATAGTTCAGGATGGATTGTCCTTCAACGAATTTCTTATCATTGATCACTATCTGTTGCGCCTTTTTACCGGCAAGCAGGATGGTTTTGTCCGTTCCGATAAAGACAACCGGTATCGGCATCTGTCTGAAGATTTCATTTGCCAGTTCAAGGCAGATGTTTTGGGGTGGAATTCCCTTTGTCTGCATCAAATCCGGCTGTTCAGGGTTTTTATCCGTATTTTCAGGAGCATGGCATTCACAGGGAACGGGCAAAACCCCTGAATCACCGGCCTGAATCAGATCATAGGCTTCAAGCGTTTTGTAGACCTCAGCCTTAAGATCTTCACCTTTCCATGGTTTCAGGAGGAATTTATATATGTTTCCCTTGTTGATGGCTTCCTGTATGCTGTTTATTTCAGTATAGCCTGTTAAAAGGATTCTCATGGTATCGGGATAATTTGCCTTGACCCTGGTAAGAAATTCAGTACCGCTCATTTGAGGCATCCTCTGGTCGGATATGACCAGGTGTATTTTGTTGTTTTTTAAAATCTCCAGCCCCTGTTCCCCGCTTGAGGCGGTCATAAGATTAAACTTCTCTTTGCGGAAAAGCCTTTTGACGGATGCTATGATCGGTTCTTCGTCATCGACATATAATACTGTGTGAATCGGGTTAGCCATTTTGATTTCCTGTTGTCAGATCGGATGATAGATTAATTCTTTTTTTTATCCTGAGCCCGCACTCAGGGCAGGCATTCCAGTTGGGTTTAAGAAGACAACTGCATTTATCACATTTCATATAGAACATTTTTCCGCAATACGGACAAAAGCGGTTCCCTTTTTTTATTTTATTGCCGCACCCTTCGCAATTATAGATATTGACATTCTGGGGACCAAGCACCCTTAATATTTCATCACAGGTTGTCAATCCGTTTTTGACCTTTTCCATCCCGGCTTCATATAACGTTATCATCCCGCTTTGCCGTGCAGCATTTTCAAGTTCAGCTTCAGATGCGCTCTTCTGGATCTGGTACTTTATTTCATCTGTTATGAGAAAGATCTCATATATCCCGATTCGCCCTGAATAACCTGTAAAATTGCAGGTATTGCACCCTTTTCCTTTTTTTGCCCTTAAATCGGGATATTCTTCATCCATGTTTAATGCGGCAATGGTCTCCTTGTACATCGGGTCGTCAATCATGCAATCAGGACAGATCCTTCTGACAAGGCGCTGGGCAATGATACCGTTTAATGCATAGCTTAATACATGGCTTTTAACCCCCATATCCATCAACCGGGTTATGGTGGCAAGGCTGCTGTTCGTATGAAGCGTACTCAATACGGTGTGCCCTGTAAGTGCTGCATGAAAAGTAACCTCAGCCGTCTCAAAATCCCGTATTTCGCCCAGCATGATAACATCCGGGTCCTGCCTCAAGATAGTCTTCAGAATGATTGGAAAGGTGAGCCCGATTTTTTCTTTTACCATGACTTGTTCTGCCATGGACATATAATATTCAACAGGGTCCTCAATGGTTGTAAAATTTTTTTCAATGGTTGCATTTTTATAAATAATGGAATAGAGGGTGCTGGTCTTTCCGCTTCCGGTCGGACCTGTGGCCAGTATGCAGCCCTGGGGCTTTTGTATCAGCTTTGTCAATAAAGCGAGCTGATGGTCTGAAAGGCCCAGTTCGGAAAGATGCTTTACCGGCGCATTGCGGTCAAGGATTCTCAAGACGATTTTCTCACCATTGATGGTGGGCAGGGTTGCAAGCCGCATATCCACTATTCTTGTAGGTGTTTTAACCGTAATCCGCCCGTTCTGAGGCCGGCGTCTTTCAGCAATATCAAGTTCGGACATGATTTTAATCCGGGATACGATTATCGGATGCATGGATATGGGGATATGGAGTTTGTCCTGCAGCAGCCCGTCTATCCGATACCGGACAGTGATATATTTGATTTTAGGTTCGATATGCACATCCGAGGCCCCGTGCCGCAGGGCATCAGAAATAATGGAATTCACCACCCGGATAGCCGGAGGCTGGTCTTTTGCAGAGAGAAGCTCTTTTAAATCTATTTCTTCATCATCCTCTTCAATGATAACCTCAATGGACTCGGTGGGATCGGATAAATCAAATTCCATTGCAGGATCTTCCAGGAGGTTTGATTCACCATAGACCTGGATGATTTTATCCATAATTTCTTTTTGGGTGGCAATCACAGGCTCCAGATAGATCCCTGTGAGAAACCGGATATCATCAATTTTCATAAAATCAGATGGATCTGCCATGGCAACCGTTAATTTCCTGTTGTTCATTTTGAGCGGAACCATATGGTTTTTGATACACAAATTTTTCGGGATGATGGATGTCAGGGCGCCCGGCACCTGGAACTCGGCAGGATAGACCCTTTTGATCTTGAGTTCGGACTGGATTATATCCATGATCTGTTTTTCTTTAATCATACCCATTTCAATGAGAATGACGGGAAGAATCTTGCCGGTTTTCAATTGAACGGAGTTTACCTTTTCCAGATCAGCTTCCTTGATCAGATTTCTTTTTAACAGCAGCGTTCCCAACTGGCTTCTATTGACATCCAGATATTTTTTCAGCTTGGTAATACTTTTTTTTTGCTCTATCTGCTCTTCTTTTAAAATCTTGTTTTCTTTTCTCAGATCATATTGTTCAAGGGCAAGACTGACAGTTAGCCTTAAATCATCGTCATTCCAGGGTTTTGTGATAAATTTGTATACCGCACCCTGGTTCACCGCACCCATGACGGCATTTACATCTGCATGTCCGGTCAGCATGATCCGGATGGTTTCCGGATACTGTTTTTTTATTTTTATCAACAGATCCGCACCCGTCATTTTAGGCATGCGATAATCCGATATGACAACATGAACGTTTTGTTCCGAAAGGATATCCAAAGCCTTCAGAGGGGAATCAGCCAACAGGATCCGGTAATTCTCATGCCTGAAAATTCTGACCATGGCTTTGAGAACATTGGGTTCATCATCTACAAACAGAATGGCATATTTTTGTTTTTCAACAGGTTGGGTATCTCCATTTCCCAGTACGTCTTTATCTTTTTGTGAAAGAAAAAAATCAGCAATCCCCATCATTTTGTCCTTTCTTATGTAATGGAGAATTCAAGGGTAATGTGATTACAAACTGTGTCCCCTTTCCTGCCACACTTGCCACATCGGTCCGGCCGCCATGATTCTTGATAATGCCGTAAACAAGGTTAAGGCCCAACCCGGTGCCTTTGCCGACTTCTTTTGTAGTAAAAAACGGATCAAATATTTTCCTCAGATTTTTTTTAGGGATACCTGATCCTGTATCACTGAACAGAATTAAGATATTCGTGTCCTTATGCCTGGTTGTAATGGATATCGTGCCATGGGTCTCAATGGCCTGGACCGCATTAACCAGGATGTTCATGAAAACCTGGTTCAGCTGCCTAGGATAGCAGCAAAGGTCGGGTAATTTGCCGTAATCCTTGATAACATCGGCTTTATGCTTGATTTCATTATGAAGTATGTTCAGGGTGGATTCAATATTCTGATTGATATCTGCAAATTCCGGAAAGTCTTTTCCGGGATGGGCAAAATCTTTCAGGGTAGTCACTATTTTTCTTATCCGGTCAATCCCGTCCTGTGATTCATGGAGCAAGGCAACAATATCCTCTGATATAAAATCAATTTCAATCATATTTTCAATTTGGCGGATATTATCAATCAGATTCTTTATCTCTTCACTTTTTCCAGGTATTTTGTCACCCGAGGCAAACGGGATCAGTTTCCTATATTCCAGGATCAGGCTTTTCAGATCCTCATGATACCTTTTCAAGGTTTCCAGGTTGCTGTTTATAAAACCAATGGGGTTATTGATTTCATGGGCCACACCTGCTGCAAGCTGCCCGATGGAAGCCATTTTGTCCTGGTGCAGCAATTGGGCCTGTTTGTATTTAATTTCCTTTGTCTTTTTTTCCACCTCTGCTTCCAGGGATTTGGCCAGATCGCGGTATTTTTTTTCTGATTTTTCCAGTTTCTGATTTTTCTCTTTTAACTCGGTAAAGGAATCTTCCACGACAATGGTATGAAGATCGGCAGCCATCATCATTTTTTGATTCATTTCCATAAAATGATGAAAGAATTTCATAAGGAGAAAACCTGCATTCATTAAAATATCAGTATGATCCCTGCAGTTTTTTTTAAGCCTGATAACAAAATATGCCACAGGCTCTCCTTCATGAACTATCGGGAAATACAATATGTCGGAGACAGAGATTTCAATTTTCCCGGCCTGGTTGTTTGAAAGGGTTTTCAGCGTATTCCTGATTATATCGATGTGAGAGGGCAGGGCGAAATTATCAGTAAAACCCAATGAAAAATCAGGCGAATAAATTGCTATCCCATCTGCCCCCATTTTTTTTAAAAAAGGGATAACAGACTTGATAACGGCTTCCGGAACAAGTTGTTCAAAACTGAATTCACGATCGAAATTTTCCAATTGTATCACTCCAGCAGCTCAGGAATGAAATCTTCCTCACAGATTGAATGGTTTGCCTTGAGGCCCAATAATTTGTCCAGATGGGTATATGTCCTTTTAAGCACCGTCAAAAAGGTTTCCTTTACCCCATCCCCGTATATTGCCGAGCTGAAGGTTATCGGCAGACGGGTTTGCCCCCATTTTTCCAGGACCTCATCCCTGCCCACGATATCGCTTAGATCCTGCTTGTTGAACTGGACTACAAGCGGCATTGTCTCAAAATCAAGCCCCACGCGGTAAGAATTTTTCTCTAGATTTGTAAAGCTTTCAAAATTGTTCATGGTTTGGGAGTTCTGAGAATCCGCAATAAATACGATCCCGTCCGCACGGGACAATACGGCTTTCCGGGTGGCATCATGGGCCACCTGCCCGGGAACCGTAAACAATTTGATCTTTATGCTGAAATCTTTTTTTTTGATTATAAACGGTAAAAGATCAAAGAACAGGGTTCTGTCCCCTTTTGTCTCAAAAGACATCAATTCTCCCCGGCCCCCCGGATTCATAATATCATGGAGAAACATGAGGTTTGTGGTTTTTCCGCTCATTGCCGGACCATAATACACAATTTTAACTATTATTTTTTTTTCTTGTTTCCTGAATTCAACCATGAATGTCATGCCGCTTTAAAGATGTTAGTATTGGAACTAGTATATAGACCGGAAATTCTAAAGTCAACACCGGCCCGGCCATCCTTTTGCTAAGACCGTGAGCCTGGTGAAGGATGCTAAAAACGCATAAGCGGTTCAGTAATTTCCGATCCGCATCTCATAGAAAAGGACACCGCCTGATCCGTCCGGGCTCCTTGAAAATTCTCTGATGCTGCATCGGGATGCGCTATTATAAAGGGTAAGTGAGGAATTGGAGGCAAAAATTTTTGTTCCTGATTCAGCTTTTTTGCTGATTTTGACTTCCGGCAGGGGCTCTTTTCTGTTGGAAAATTCAAGCAAGCGTTTTTTTTCATCAGATAATTCTTTGCTATGGGCTTCAAGTTCTTTTATCCGCGTGTTTTTCTGGGAAACTTCAATTGCAATTTCATCCTGCCGGTCAAATCCCTTGTTGATTTCTTCTTCAGCTTTTTTTGCATTGATGCGGATTTCCTTGACAGAGTTTGAGACCTTCTGGTAAGCCGCCATATTCCCGGAAGCTTTCAGGTTTTCCAGTTTTTTTTCAATGTCTTTGAGTTCAAGCTGTGCCCGGTCCTGGACGTAGGCATGTTTGGAAATGATGCCGTGCAGGCTCTGATCTTCTTTTTCAAGTTTTTCAACTTCAGCTTGAAGCTCCTGGATTGCGGTTTTATCGATATTCAGCAGGGAGTCTATTTTTGCGGTTAAAAGATTGGTGTGCTCATCAACGCCTACGGTCAGGGTGGAGGGCTTTGAGTTCGGATTTCCGATATTACCGGACCTGATGCCCATTTTGGCAGATATAACTGAATTGACAATGAGGCCGTTTTCATTCATACAGGCCCCGCTTAAATAAATCCTGGAATCAATGATTTCCCTTTGAACAATGAGATCGCCAAAGGCATTGATTTTTGAGTTGTGTATGAATTTGGCCTGGACCGATCCTTTGACTTTGACAAGTTCGGTATCCACAATGCCGAGAGAGACGTTCAGGTCTCCATTGATGTCAATTTCCGCACCCTGGATTTCTTTTGCCGTCAAAGAAGCGCAGGTGACTTTGAACCCTTGTTTAACAGAACCGTTTATAATGACATTGCCGTCAAAATTGACATTGCCGGTTTCAAACCCAAGATCTCCCTTTATCTGGAATTCAGGGCAGACAGAGACGTTCCCCAACGCATCCAGGTGGGGCTGCCCGGATGTGGCGGCATAAATCCTGAGTCCATCTTCAGACAACCGTGCCCCAGGACCGGGTGTGAAAGTAAGATCAGCAGGGTCGTCTACCAGGATCTCTTTTCCAAACACATCAATCCCCGGAGCCCCCTGTTCCGGGAATATTTTTGCGGCAAGCAGTGCCCCGTCTTCCACATAAGGGACCTCTCCCCTGTCCTGGAAATCAATGCTGCCGTCTTTTCCCACCTTTCCGGCATGGAGAAACCGGGTCGGGAAATGATACCTGATTTCCGAATCTTTCGGAAATTTCGGCGCTTTTGCCTTTGCAACAATAAAGGGCCTGGCACCGGGCAGGGCGTTGAAAAGCCAGGATTCAATTTCATGATCCTCTTTTATCCCATTGATGATTTTATTTTTTTCAAGGAATTGCCGGACATGGGAAGGGGCAAGTGAATGGGTGTCTTTTGTTTTTATGGTTAAAAACGCCTCAATATTGTTGTCCGAAAGCCTGACTTCAAATATCTCATCCAGAATGATTTCCTTTATTTCTCCATGGGCAAGGGCTTGTGATGGTTTATATTTGAGGAGAAGAGAAAAAACAAGAGGCAGGATATCCTTTGTCATCGCCCTGGCTTCTATATTCATAAGGGAAGATATGGGCAGAGATTTGTAAGGAACAGGTGCCAGGGTAACATAATCTGTTGAAGCCGCTTTTTCAAGGATCTGTTTGATTTCATCTTTTATTGTGAGAAACTGGGTGCCAAAATCCCGGGGAGAAAAACCAATATCCCGTTTGGTCAGGATATCATTCAGGAGAACGGGTTTATCAGCACCAACAAATCCCCCTGCAGATCGAATCCTGGATTCAAGAATCCTGATTTCTTTTTTCTTTTGTTCAAGCTGGGCCAGATATAAGGTGTCCTTTTTCTTGAAACTGCTTGCCATCTGGAATAATTGCCGGTTCTGGTGATGAGTCAGCCGTTTAAGATGATTCTGTTTCCAGGCCATGTCATACTGGCGGCAACATTGTTCCACCTGGCGCAAAAGATCCGCGTCATTGAAGGGAAGGGTGAGGCAGGCGTGTATCCCGGCCGCGTTTATGGCATTGACAAGGGTCTGGAGTTCAGACACATCGGCAATCAGGATTCTCTGGGTATTGGGCGCGAGTTCTCTTGCTTTTTTCAGGATTTCATCCCCTTTCATTTTCGGCATCATATAGCTTGCGAGGATTACCGTGTAAGGGGCCGGTTTGGAAGCCCCAAGGGCTTCAAGTGCTTCCAAAGAGACATGGAAGCACTCTGTCTCATATCCATGGGCAGATAAGACGGCTTTTATCCTGTCCTTTAATGCAGTGGTGGATTCAACCACCAGTATCTTATGCTGTCTGTCTTCTGAAATAGGGCTTATCCTTTATATGTTCAGGGTTTGGTGAATCAGTTGTTTAGGGTTGTCAGGATTTTCCGAATCGATTTCCGTGAATTTGGATGCCCCGAAATCCTGCTTCAATATCATGGATGCCTTTGTGCCGGTTATCCTGGTTCCGGTATAAATCTTTTTGAATGCTTTTAGTTCGGCAATCGGCGGATCAGTTTCAAGCCGGCCGATAACCTTATCTTTATCTTTTTTGATTTTTTTGATTTCTTCATCCAGCCCTTCCATTTTCTTTTCACATTCCGCTGATTTTTGCATGACCATATCCTGTTCCTGAAAAATGGCCTTGATCCGTTCATCTGCATGCTGGATCGCTGTCTGAATGTCTTTAAGTTCTTTGATGGCTTTTTCCTTTTCTTCTTTTCCCTTTAGTTCTCCCATCTTGTTTTCCAGAAAATCGATTTTTTTTGATAGTTTTTCCTGGGCAAAGGTCTGGTTGGAAATGTCAATATGCATAGCATTATATGCTTCATCATATTCTATCTTTCTGGCAAAGATGAGATCCAGTTCCTTTTGCGCTTTTTCAAGTTTTGAGTCATATTTTTCAGCCACCCACCGGAGATGGTCATCGGCTCCTGCTTTGATGGTGGAGTATTCAGCCTTTTCCGTGCCGATCTGTTTGACGCTTATCCCCCTTCGGGCGGCAATGGTTGAAGCGGTAATTCTTCCGGTTTCGTTATTCAGTGATCCGCTGACGGCAATATAGGATTCCATGATTTCCCTTGTGACCATTATGTTTCCGTATCCATAGACTTTTGCCTTGTTCAGGAACTTGGCCTGAATACCGCCTTCCGTCTCTATGTCTGCATTCACAATTCCATTGGAAATTTTCAGGTTTCCTTTGATACGGATAACGCCGCCATTGATTTCATTGGCCGTCAGGTCTTCACATTCCACACGGAATCCTTCCTTGACCGTTCCGGTTACAATAACATTTCCGCTGAAATTGATATTTCCGGTTTTAAAATCCACATCGCCTTTGACAGTAAAGGTCTCCAGAACGGAAACGACACCTTTGATATCAATGCTGGGCTGACCGGTCAGGCTTGCCGTCAGCTTAAGCCCGTCTTCAGACAATTCCACACCCTGGCCGCCAAGAAGGGGGACATCATCCACATCACCGACCAGAAGGGTTTCACCAAACACATCCGTACCTGATTTGGGTTGTTCCATGGGTTTTTTTTCTGCCAGGAGCTGTCCCCGTTTGACAAAAGGAGATTCCCCCCTTGCCCGGAAATCTATGGACCCGTCTTCATTGATAACGCCTGCTGAGTCTGATTCTGTATTGAAATAATAAATGATTTCAGCCGGTTTTCCAACGCTTGGGGCGATCCCCTGGGCAATGGTGAATTTTTCATGGGGGTCTGTGCAGGTTTTCAGGAAATTGCGTATTTCCATGTCATTTACCACCCCGAATTTAATCCCCCGTTTTTTAATAAGTTTTTTGATGGGGTCGATATCGGTCGTTCCCTGGACTGTCTTTGGTATCCTCATCCACGCCTGGACCCGGTCTTCAGACACATGGAGATCCACAAAAGCGCCAAAATCAGAAGAAAATTCCGTGGACGGGTCAAGCGCTCCTTTTCTTTTCCCGGTTCTATCCTGGGCTGCCATGATTTCATTCTTGATTTCCATAGAAATCACTTCCGACTCCACCAGAAGATCGCCCAAAGGCAAGGCAACCCCGCTGTCTTCGAAATTGTTCAACTGTTTTCGAAAAGCCCGGTCAATATCCTTTCTCGATGCAATTTCACGGTTGATCAGCATTTTTGCAAAGTCCCGGTCTAAAAGCCGTGTTTCAATCATGGCATATTTTGCAAGAATCCGGCTTAAATCCTGCCTTCGCAGGAATCCGTCATCCATGAGGAGTTTTTCAATGGTCGTTGCCACAGTGCCTTGCATCTTTTTTTCTTCCATTTGTTCCAGGGCTTGTTCCCGTTCTCCCTTGGTGATGAATCCGTCATTGAAAGCCAGCTCGTCCAGGGCCGGCAGTTCTTTGTAATCATCAATGGTGACGCCGGCTGCAGGTTCGGAGCCAATTCCAAAGAGCTTAGGTTCCACTGCAATGACAACGTTTTCAATGATCGGGTCTATGACTTCAAAAAGTTCATCTTCCAGGTCATCTGCAGTCATTGCACCGGCTTTAAGGGTATCAGCCGAAATAGACAGTTTGTTCCGCTCGGAAAGGGTTTCCATAAGGCCAATCACTTCTTTCCGGGCGATCTTGAATGCCTGAACCAGGTTGACTTTGTTCATGGTAATCGTCCTTGAAAGCAATTCATCCAGACCCAGGAACACTTCCTTGTATTCAGCCTTTTCTTTTGCTTCTTTCAAGGCGGTTGTGAGTTGTTCGACCTCCTGTTTTCGTTTTTCAAGGGCTATGGTGAATTTTTGAAGCTCCTTTTTCTGGGTTGAAGCAAGATCAAAAAGTTTTGCATTCTGCCGTTTGGTGACATTGAAAAGGTGTTTCCGCTCCTGGAAATTTTTATAGATTTCAAGCTCTCCCAAGATTCTGAGCAAAAGATCGTCATTGTCCCAGGGTTTTGAAATATACTGGTGGATTTCGCCTTTGTTGACGGCACTGATGATGGCTTCAAAATCCGAATACCCGGTAACCAGAAGCCTTCTGGATTCAGGGCTGAGAAGAATGCTTTTTTCCAGGAATTCGCTTCCCGACATACCGGGCATGCGCTGGTCCGACATGATGAGAAAAAACTGGGCTGCGGTTGTCTCCAGGAGTTTGATGCCCTGTTCCCCGTTCAGGGCCGAAATGACCTTGGTAAACCCTTTGCGTCTCAGAACCCGCCTCATGTTTTTTACAATGGGTTCATCATCATCCACCACCAGGATACCATATTCGCTGTTATCCGGTGCATTGTCAGTCTCATTACCCGGCATATCAGTCTCCCGGAACCGTTTGCGGCATCTCAAACCCGTTTCGGACGGCAATTTCCTGGAATTGTTCGTAAAGTTCAGCTATGATGGCTGCATAGAGTGAATTGAGCTTTCCTTCTTCAATCATGTTTTTTTGCTTCAGAAGCGCTTCGATTTCATTGATATAATTCCTGTTTTCAAATCCTTTTTCAAGGCGGGCATTTAATTCGGATATCTGTTTGTCTTTTTGAAGAATCGCTTTCTGGTGGACTGCCGCACTCTTTTTAAGATCAGTGTTAAGGGTATATAATTTGGCGTTCTGTTCTTTGGCCAGGGCAAACAGGCGATGGTTTTCCATGATCAGCTCATGCTGCTCAAGCCCGGTTTTGACGGTTTCGGACAGAACCTTGTTATCCCAGGGCTTTGAAATATACCGGTGGATGGAGCCTTTGTTGACGGCATCGGTTACAGCATCCACATCTGCATACCCTGTGATAAGAAACCGGATGGTATCGGGTGAGATTTCTTTTGCCTTTTCAAGAAAGACGGAACCTACCATCCCCGGCATCCTCTGATCTGAAAGAATCAGGGAAAACGGTTTGGTTGCCTTTTTCATCCAGTCAAGGGCTTCCTGACCCGACGGCATATAAACGTATTTGGCGCCGATCCCTTTCATCAGGCGGCCCAAGGCTTTTCCGATCTGTTCTTCATCATCCACAATCAATACAGTGTGATCGAATTGTTCCGGCATTTACCCCCCAAGGTTGTGTATGATCAAAATGTGTATAATTGTCCTTCAAGAAGATGCTTAAGAAATATCCTATAGAGTTCTGCGTTTTTTCTCAAGGTTTTTTTCAGCCTTCTGCCATGTCTTTTTTAAATTGAAAATAAAGGTTGAATTCAGACAGGTTATTGACTATAAATTAGGCTAAGAATATCAGTAAATATCATCATTTCAAAACTGGAGCAGCACCTTTCCCGGAATATGAACCTGAATTTAAGGAAACTCTATGAAATCCATTGCCGTGATGGCCAAAGACCTCAATATTTCGCCCAGTACAATCCGTGAGTATCTAGGCAGGTTTGAAGAATTTTTCCCAGATCCTGTAGAACATGAAGGCGTAAAGGAATACCCGCCGGAAGCTGAAGAGCTGATCAAAAAAATTTATGGCTATTACCAGAACAGCGGGATGACCAAAGAAGAGATCCGGGTAAAACTCGGCGGGTCAAGAGACTCCCTTTCGGGTGAGGCACCGGCTTTAGCCGCCATGGCTCCCATGGATATGGAAAAGTTTGATCAGCTCAGTGAAAGGCTGGAGAGGCTGATCACTACCATTGAAAACCTGACATCCGCCATCACCGGGGCCAACGTGGAAGTCTTCAAAGGAATCCGGAAACAGGTGGGCTCTAGTGAAAAATTAAATGATATCAATAACCAGATTACCGATCTCATAGATTTGACAAAAGGAGAGGGTGAAAACACGGAAACCATTGAAAAAAACGTTTTGAAATCCGATGGTACGGTTATTTTTTCATTTGGCAAACTGACGCAGACTGCGGCTGATTCCATGAATTTTGCAAAAGCCCATAAAAAACCCTGGCTTCACATTGATCTTGAAACGGAAAAAAATCCGGCCCGGCTGTTGAGAAAATGGTTGCCCCAGTTTGAAATCAAGGTCCTGAATGTTGCAGGCAGAAGCGCCAGCAAAATACCGGGTCTTAAAAAATCCATTGATGATATGATTTCACTGGTGCTGAGTGAATAAGCCCAATTATCCTCATTTTATAAAGAGCTGAATGATGCCGGGAAAAAAATCTAAAAACTCAGGAAATCATGAAGTACAACAAATTCTTGATCTTGCTGTGAGCTGCAAATTATTAACGCCTGCACAGGAAAAAGAAATCCTGCCAAGGCTTATGGATGTCCAAGGGAAAAACACGGACAAATCCACGGCCCGGTTCCTTTTCAAGGAAAAAGTCCTTCCAAAAGACAAGATTGAATTTCTGTTTACGGTTAAACATCACCTGGATATTCTGATGAAGGACAAGATGTTTGGAAAACTCGGGGTTGCCAATGAATTCGTCAGCCAGGAAAAGGTGGACAAGGCCCTGGATCTCCAGGTCGAATTATTCAGGAAAAATAAAAAAAGCGTTAAGATAGGGGATATCCTGGAGAATATCCGGGAAATTACCCCTGCCAATAAAACAGCCATCCTCCTGACCCAGGACCGTATACGGGATGAGCTTCTGGCTGAAGCCCTGCATACAATCGCTGTCACTGAAATCGAAAAAATGGAAATCAACAAGAGGTTCGGCGCCATTGCGGTAAAAAAAGAGATGATTACCGTAAAACAGCTAAAAAGCGCATTAATCCTCCAGGAAAAAGAATTAAAAGAGAAAGGGGCCAAACGATACCTGGGTGAAATATTAAAGGAACTCTTCAGTATTTCGGATCAGGATATCCTGCATATTCTGAAAATCCAGAAAGCTTTTGAGACAAAACGGTTAAATCTGAAACAAAAACTTCACCAGTATCATTCTGAGAAAAAATCCAATGAAGCCCTGGACGGGTTTTTTGAATTCCGGGTCTCGGCCGATGCGCTCAAGGCATGGATCAAACGGATAAAAATATCTTCAACCCCTGTTAAATTACCGGCCCTGATGAACTGGCTGGCCCTGGCCGGCATAAAATCAGGTTTCTGCGAGCACAGGGAGATCATCGCATATTTACAGAAAAATCAACCCGGCGATGAACTCCTGATTGCCAAGGGATTTCCTCCTGAAAATCATAAACCGGAGTCGGCTGAATTCTTTTTTAAGGTGGAGGATCCGGTTGAAGAGGCACCGGATATTAAAAAAGAGTCAGGGGTTAAAAAAGGGTTTGTCCTTGCCGGGGTAATTCCCCGTGAAGATGGAAAACCAGGGAAAAACGTATTTGGCCGGTCCATTCCCATACCGGATATTCCTGATCTTGGTTTGAGCTGCGGGGAAGGGGTAATCAGAAAAGGCAATGAATTTATTGCAGATATAGACGGGATTCCCGGTTTATACAAACACCGGACTCTTTTTGTCATGCCGGTGGTTCAAAATGTTTCAAACCGTGAAATCAATGGGGATATTACCAAAGACACGGGTGAATCCTATCTTTCCTGTATCCTGAAACTAAAAGGCAATATTGCCCGGGGGGTAACCGTATCCTGCCATGATTTATTCATTGAAGGCGATATCCTGGGGAATGCCGTGGCTACAGGTGATATTGAGGTGAAAGGAGGTATCGGAAAAATTGCCGGACCTGTTGAAACAATTTCTGACCAGGCTCTTGTCACTGCAAAGGGAAGTGTTCATGTCAGTAAAAATATAATCAATGCCGGGGTATTTGCGGGAAAAGGGCTTTATGCTCCCAATTGCGATATCGTGGCCTCGGAAATATCATCATTTCAGAATATTGTGGTAAAAAATGTATTTTCCGCAAAAGAGAAGACTTCGGTACTAAAAATCGGCAGTGAAAATTTTTTTAAGATAGATGGGATCAATACGGCTGTTACTGAAAAGATAAATGCCCTGAACAAACTTTTATGCAAAGAGGAACAGGAACAACTGTCAAAGGAATTGATGGAACAGGTCCAGGTCCAGAACGGATATATGGAAAAACAGAATGTGATTTCCTGTCTGAAGGAGATCCTGGAAGACCCTGATTCGGCATCTGTTAAAGACATATCAGCTAAAGTCAAGGCTGCTTATGGAAAAGACAAGGATTTTGTCATTCCCGGGGGAACAAAAGCCTATGCATTCATGGAAAAAATTATTCTGAAATTAAAGGGACTCAATGAAAAGGATCAGGGTCAATACGTCAGGGAATTATTGGACAGCATTTCCAACCTGTATAAGGCAGCCGTAAAAGCAACCGAGGAGATTGAAAAAAAATATGAGGCCGGATCAAAATCCATACAGGCATCCATAGAAACAGCCGGGGAAGAGATTACCGGCATAAGAAAACAGATAGAAGAACTTCAGTCCCAAAAGGACCTCTTGTTGTTAAACCAGGAAAAGTCCGAGGCCATGGGCGAACCGGTTATAAAAGTGAAAAACCGGGTGGATGCAGGCACCCTGATCAAAGGCGAAAGATCGGAACTTAAAATTGAAACCGCCGTTCATGGGGTTTCCATCAAAGAAGAAGACGGAAAAACCTCAAAGGAGGGTCCAAGAATTGTCATTGAAGGCTATTTTGAATAAATTGAACCTGAAAAAAAAGAAACAGATGGCTGTTTCAATGGGTCTTATGTTTGTGATGATTGCAGGAGCAGCGTTTTTTTTTTATTTTTCCGACCGGGCAGAACCGGAAGACAATCTCCCGCCGATCATCAAACAAATCATGGTGTTAAATGAGGATGTCAGAAAAACAACGATCGAGATCTACGCTGCAATGGGAAAACTTGACAGCCTCGGCATGGTCCAGTCCAGGCAGACGGATATTGAGTCGGGCATCAAAACCATCGGCATCCTGAGGGATCTGGCTGAAAAGAATCAGGGCGCCATTGACCGGCTGATTCATTTTATTGAAGACCATTCGGATTTTGTCCACCGGAAAAACCTTTCCTGGGTATTTGCCGTTAATGAATTTTACAGGGACCCATATTTCATAGAGCACAACCAGAGCCAGGCTGACTATTTTGCGGCATTTGAAACCCTTCTGACCTATACGGGTAAGAATTTTTTAAATATTATGGAAATCAGAAGCCGGGCACATATGGTCAATTATGACGCCTATTATCTGAGATACCGTAAAGCAGCCGACGGTTATAACCGTTTCAATAAAAAGAGGATTGAATTTGAGAGGGCTTTTGTCGAAGAGCACCCTGATGTCAAACCCTTTCTTCCCGGCACTCATCAGGCCGGTGATTTCAGGTTCTGGGATAAATTTTCCCTTTGATGCAGGGCGTTAAAAATTATCCGTCAAACTGGGAAAATCATCTGCCGGTACAGGCGGGCTGAACAGATAGCCTTGTATGATATCGCACTCGTGGTTTTTTAAAAATTCCAATTGATGCTCATCTTCAACCCCTTCGGCAATGACTTTTAAATTCAGATTATGGGCCATGGCTATCATGGTTTTTACAATTACGGCATCATTCTGGTTAGTTACAACATTTCTGATGAATGAAATGTCTATTTTCAGCGCATCAAGCGGAAGTTTTTGAAGATATCCGAGAGAAGAATAACCTGAACCGAAATCGTCCAGCATAATTTTAACCCCGTTTTTTTTAAGCTCGTTTAAATTACGGATCGCTCTCTCAGGATCAACCATGATGGTTGTCTCAGTTATCTCCAGCTCAAGGTGTCTGGGGTTAAGCCCGGTCTTTTTTAGAGCAGATAAAACAGTTTGAACAAAATCTTTCTGCCCGAATTGTACCCCGGATACATTTACAGCCACCCCGATCTCTTTCATGCCGGCTTCCTGCCATTTTTTGTTCTGATGACAGGCAGTTTCCAGTACAAAATTATCAATCGGGATGATAAGGCCGTTTGTTTCTGCCAAAGGGATAAATTCTGCCGGAGGGATGAGTTTCCCATCTGCTTTTCTCCAGCGGACAAGAGCTTCCATCCCAACTATTTTTCTTGTATTCAGGTCTATCTTGGGTTGATAGAAAAGCAAAAACTCCTGCCGGTCAATGGCTTTGCGAAGATCGGTTTCCAGATCCAAAAGTGCTATGGCGGTTTTATTCATAGAGTCTGAATAGAACCCGAAATTGTTCTTTCCCTTTTTTTTGACAGAATCCAATGCAGCTTCCACATTCTTGAAAAGGATATCGACATCATTGCCGTCATCAGGATACATGGCAATACCAATGCTGGCGGTAAGATACACCTCATGGCCCTCCAGGTTATAAACCCCGGATAATTCATTGAGCATACGTTTGGCTATGGGGCCGGCCTTACAAATATTGTTGATATCATGTAACAATACCGTAAAATGATCTCCCCCCATCCGTATGATATGGGATTCTTCCTCAGGACCCCTTGCCACACAATCACTTTTTCGTAAAACAGCCGATAACCTGGCGGAAACAATCTTAAGACATTCATCCCCTATATTATGCCCAAGGCTTTTATTAATTCTGCCAAAATTATCCAAATCAATAAGCATAAGGGCAAATGACTGCCGTTGACGGTTTGCATATTGGATTGTTTTTTTTATAAATTCATAAAAAAAATGGCGGTTGGGCAGATCCGTCAGGCTGTCGTAAAAGGCTAACAAATGAACCCGGTCTTCTGATTTTTTCCGTTCTATGCCTAACGCTATCTTGTCTGAAATCGAAGCCAGTGCATTTAAAACAGACTGGCGGAGCGGTTCTTTTGAGAACATTGCCATAACCCCGACCAATCTGTCCTCAACAATTAAAGGATGCCCGGCAAAAGAAACCATTCCCTCTTGTTTTGCCCAATCCGGGTTGCTTATCTGAGGGTCGCCGATTACTTCATTGGTCAGGTGCGGTTTTTTCTCCTTGGCAATCCTGCCGATTTTAAATTTACCGACAGGTATAAATTGATGATTTCCTTTTATATTGGTATACATCCCGGCACTTGCCGTTAATTCAAGGATGTTTTTTTTTTCATCAAAGACCCAGATTCGTGCAAAAGCTGCTTCAAGGTATTTTACAATAGATTCCGTGCAATATTGTAACAGGCTTTTCAAATCTTTTTTTTGAACAAGAATCGAACTGATTTCAGCAGCCAGCAGCGCCTCCCGGGTCCTTTCCCTTACTATTTCCTCCAGGGAAAGAGTCTGCCGGATAATTTCATCATGATATGCTTTTAATCTAAGGCAATTGTTTATCCTCGCAAGCAGATCCCCCTGGTTTAACGGCTTGTTTAACAGATCGGCAGCCCCCATTTCAAGGGCCTTTAATTTTAAATCACTGTCCAATGCGCCGGTCATCATGATAACAGGTATTGTCTGTGTTTTTTTGTTTGCCTGTAAACTGTTCAACAGATCAAAACCTGTTTTCCCGGCCATTTTAATATCAGTGATAATCGTATCAAATTCATTCTCTTCCATGATTTCAAATGCCTTTTCCACGCTTATGGCAAAAAACATGTTCCATTTATGGTTCTGTTTGTGAAGCAGGCGTTTGATACTGTCCAAAAAGATGGAATCATCATCAACAAAAAGTATTTTTTTCATTTTTGATTATTCCCGGGTAATCAAAGGCAGGCGGATAAAAAAAGTCGTACCTTTGCCCTGAGCGGTTTCAAATTCAATCTCACCCTTATGCCGGTCTACGACCACTGAACGGGCAATGGCAAGTCCCTGTCCGGTTCCCTTGCCGATCTCCTTGGTGGTAAAAAAGGGATTGAATATTTTGGATTTTATATCTTCAGGAATGCCTGCGCCGGTATCACTGACGGCAATTTCAATCCAATTGCCCAGCTTTTGGGTCTTGATTTTTATTTTCCCCTTTGGGGAGGAATCGCATTTTAACTGGTCGGATACGGCATGGCCGGCATTGATTATCAGATTTAAAAAAACCTGGTTTAATTCACCAGGGTTGCAGAACGCTTCCGGAAGGGTTTCATCCAGGTCCAGAACAAGATCGGCAATATATTTCCACTCGTTTTTTGAAATAATGGCTGCATTTTTAATGCACTGATTCAGATCTGTATAAACATGTTCTGTTTTGCCCGGGTGGGCAAAATCTTTCATGGCTTTAACAATGTTTCTGATGTTCCGGATTCCCTCCAGGGTCTGGTCAATGGCCTTTGGCATCTCTTCGGCCATATATTCAAGATCATCCATATTCAACATGGAACGAATCTGATCCGGAAGTGATGGGCCCGGGGAATCATTTCGGGCTGATCCGGACAGGCTTTTCAGGTGGCTGAGAATCTCGTTTAAATCCTGGAAACTATCTTTGATAAAGGCTACATTATCAGCAATATACTGAATGGGGGTGTTTATTTCATGGGCAATTCCTGCAGAAAGCTGGCCTAAGGATTCAAATTTCTGTGACTGGGCCAATTCTTTGTGGGATTTCAATAAATCTTCCTTAAGCTGCCTTTCCCTTAACACTCTTTTCACCCTTAACAGGATTTCACCCGGACCAAAGGGCTTTTGAACAAAATCGCAGGCACCGGCACCCACAATATGGTCGTAGCTATATTCATCAATCCGGCCGGTCATGGCAATGACATCAGCCGGTAAATATTCTGCAATTTTTTTAATCAGCTCGGTTCCATCCATTTTCGGCATGACAATGTCTGTGATGACAATATCAAAAAAGGATTCCAGCAAGATTGAAAATGCCTCTTCCCCATCAGATGCAAAACAGATCTCATACCCTTCCGGTTCCAGGGCTCTTGCCACAAGCTTTCGGATTGGCGGTTCATCATCGACAATAAGAATCCTGACCTGGTTTGAATTGAAAACCGGTAAATTATTGTTTGACATAGAAATCATCTCCCCATATGGTTTCTTCAGTAATTATGGGCATTATATGTATTGCTGCGAATGGATAATAAAGATAAGATCATACTGATTTATTAAGAGGTGTTTGTCAATGATAGATTATATGGCTATGGTCAATATTACATGATGAATGATAAAATCGATAAAATAAATTTTCTGGATCTTGAATCACTTGATCCTTGTGATGTGATGTCCAGGACCGGCTGCGAATTTGATCCGGCAACCCGCCAATACCGGGTAAATATCTGGGGGCACCCCTATTGCGCGGATTTGGAAAAATATGAAGTGAGGCCTTGCGGGACGGGTCTTAAAACCTATCATGATTATCTGTACATTTTTATCCTGCATTTTTTGATAAAATCAAAATCTCTTCCCCCTGAAGGGAAATGGGTGTCTGAAAAGGATATTAAAGGCGGGGCGGCCTTTTTCAGGGGGCCGCATACCCTGCCGTCGGAATGGATCAGCAAACGGTTTGGAAACAATATTAAAGCATTCAGGGATGCCTGCGAAAAACTGGGAGGCGTCCCCCTGACCCTTGCGGATGCAGCATTTTCATTTCAGATCACCCCGGCAATACCCGTGGCAGTGCTTTACTGGCAGGGAGACGAGGATTTCCCCTGTGAAACAAAGCTTTTGTTTGACAGGAGCATCGAGCTTCACCTGCCGCTGGATATTATTTTTGCACTGGCGGTTGAGGTCTGCCATGGGGTTATCCAGTCCCCCCTTTTATTTCAAAGCGGTTAAAAGAGATTTGGCAACATCTTCGAACTCGCTTTCCTTAAAGCAGAACTGCATGTCCAGGAAATCCTGCCTGAATTTTATGATTTCATCCTTGACGGCAATGCCTTTTTTTATAAGGTCCCCCATCAAAACGGCCAGGGCCTTGAAATCCTTTTCTTCCATGCCGAACCGTGTCATTTCGGAAACACCCATGCGAAGGGCGCCAGAGGCGGTAAACCCTTCTTCAGCCGGGGTGGCCTGGTAGTTGACGATGATATTGTTTTTTTCAAGTATGCGGGCGATTTTTGCTCCTTTCCCATAGCCTACATTCAAAATGACCTGATGGGTATCGGTATAGGAAATAGCAGGATCACCAGCCACATTGAGACCGTTTTCCTTAAGTGCCCCTGCAAAAGCCTTGGCATTTGAAATAACGGATTTCTGGTAACCGGTCTTGAAATGATTCATTTCATAGGCAGAGAATAAAAGCCCGGTCAGGGTGCCGAGATGGTGGTTGCTCACGCTTCCGGGAAAGGTCCGTCGCTGGACAGCCTCCCAGAGACCGTATCCAGGGTCCTCTTCCTGAAAATCCGATGCAATGACCCCGCGCTGGGTACCGAAATAGGTTTTATGGGTGGACCCTGTGACAATATGGGCGCCTTCTTTTAACGGTTCCTGGAAACAGGGTCCGTAAAGCCCGAGAACATGTGCCATATCATACATGACAAGGCAATCAGGGGCAAATTCGTCCACGAGTTTCCGGATTTCAGCCACAGGTTCTTTATGAATGATCATGCTTTTGCCTAGAATGACAAGTTCCGGCTGATGCTCTTTGATCAGGGCCTCGCAGGCCCTGATGTCGATTTTATAAGGATTCTCTGCTTCAACCGGGAAATTCACAACAGCAGCTTTTTCGGTTTTCGGGTCCCGGGCCACAAAGTCCCGGAGGGCTCCCATGGGCTGGGCGCTTAAATGACCGCCTTTGATGATATGGTTGTTCATGATTTTCCGGATTCGTCTCTGCTCGCTTTTCCGGTCCGTCCGGTTCAGGAAATCCACAAGGGCGCTGAAAAAGGCAGTATTGGCCATCTGACCGGAGATGACCCTGGATTCTATGTTCCGGCAATTGAAATAGGTTTGAAATTCCAGGTTTAAAAGACGCTCTACTTCGTTGATAAATCCTGTGCCCTGGTAATAGAATACATCTTCCCCTGAAAAAGCTTTTATTTCCTTATGTTCGGCATAGCGGTTGACAGGGTCACTGATGGACAAAAGCCGTGACAGATAAGACTCACTCATTTCAGACGGGATCAGGTTGATGCATTCTTTCTGGCGCCAGGTATGGTTATGAACCGCCCTGGAAAGGAGCTGCCGGGCAAGACCGGGATAACCCGTCTCATCTCCGGGTGCTTTTTTAACCCGCAACCGGTCTTCCGGGATGGACCGGACAAAAGGCGGTGCTTCAGAACTCATGTGATAGGGAACCACAACCCCTTCACAGCGTTTTTTTCTGATTTCAATGTCAATGCGGTCTCCTTCACCAATGGTGCTGTCCATCAGTGCCATGGCAATTGCCCGTTTCCGGCTCTCTTCCCTGAATGCGGAATCAAGCCCGGTTCCGAGGGGTTCCTGAAAAGGAATCATGGTGCCTGAGGTGATGTAGCCCACTTGCCGGTCTTTCACAAACACCGGGTATCCTTCCCTGGCAATGCCTTTTCCAGTCACGGCAACGGCCATGACCATCCTCGGCAAAGAAGAAATATCTTTAAATTCCCGGTTTATGATGTTTTTCAAGGCCTGGTGTTGAAGAAAAAGAGCTTTTTTCCCAATAAAATCACCTTTCAAAGGAGAAAAGCTCACGGCAAACCTGGATAATTTGGATGCAAACACAGGGATGGGCTTTTTGTCATGGTCTAATCCCAGCTCATGGCCGTAAAGGGGAAGGCAGGCTTCCAGTCTTAAGGTGTCCCTTGCACCCAGACCGACGGGCACGGCCCCTTTTTCCATCAGAAGTGTCCACATGGCAACTGCATGTTGATTTTCAATAAAAAGCTCAAACCCCAGGGGTTCACCCGTATACCCGGTTCTGGCCAGGGAGGTGGTTACCCCGTTGATCTCCACGGTTGAAAGGCGGTTCCGGGCCGGTTCCGGCAGGTTTCCCTTTGTAATGATCCCTTCCATGATGGATTTTGAAAGAGGTCCCTGGAGTGAAATCATGGCGATTTCAAAGGTTTTGTCCAGCATTTCAATGTCCTGGAAATTTTCAAGCCGGGTTTTAAAATGAGCCACATCTTTTTCCCGGTTGGAGGCGTTGACCACCAGAAGATATTCATCCGGTTTGAACCGGTATAAATAGGCATCATCAATGGCGCCGCCGGTTTCATCCTGGATCAGGGTATACTGGCTTTCACCTGTATTTATTGCGGCGGCATTGTTGGTCAGGACATGCTGGAGAAACGGCAGCGCGTCTTTGCCCCTGAAATAGAGCCGCCCCATGTGAGAGACATCAAAGATGCCGGCGGTTTTCCGTGTGGCCATATGTTCATTGATAATGCCTTCCGGATATTGAATGGGCATTTCCCAGCCCCCGAATCCAACCATCTGGGCAGCCAGATCCAGGTGTTTCTGATAAAATACGGTTCTTAAAAGTTCGCTCATGGGGATCTCTCTTATTAAATTAGTGGTTTCATCCATAAAAGGTGGTTATTCGTATCATAAAAATAAAAAAGCGTAATCGAAACAGGAGAATCTGTCAATAATTATCAGATGTCAATGATCAACTGTCGGTGCATCCGGCCGGATGACGGTAAAACCCTCTGAGAAGGGAAATAAAAGCAAAAAGGGTGCAGGTTCCCGATATCATACAGATGGGCAAAAGTCCGTAATTCGACCAGATGATACCGCCAAGAAAAGCCCCTGCCACTCTTCCGAGACCGGCCACAGCGAAAAAAGCCGACATGGTGGATGCCCTAAGTTCCGGAACAAGCTCGGTTGATAAACCCATGGATGTGACTATGGTAAATTCAAAAGTAAAAAATACAAAAAAAAGCCCGGTAAGGACATAATATAAGCCGATATCCAGGACCGGAAGGAAAAAATAAGCCAGGGTGCACAGGGCTGTTCCGATAAAAGTGGTTTTTTTCAGCCCGATCCTGTCTGAGAAAAAGACGGTAAACCCCTCTCCCAGGATTTCGGAAAGTCCGATAAAAATGGTTCCAAACCCAATGGCTGCCAGGGAAAGGTGATAGGTTTTTTCAAGCCAGGCCCCGTAGATCACAAAAAGATTATCATTGGCCAGGGCCATGAAAAAGGAAAAGCCCAGCATCCCGGAAACCTGCCGGTTCCGGATGATGGTTTTCCAGTTGGACAGCAGCGGTGTCCTGGATTTTGAGGATGGGGCGGTTTTCCCGGCCGGTTTGGGCATGAGTTTTAAAATAATCAAAAAACCGGCAAGGCTCATACCGCTGATTATTAAAAAAGGAGTTTGCCAGGAAAAGCGCTCAATCACCATTCCGGTCACGGGAATACCGATGAGTGTGGAACCTGCCCAGGAAAGCTCCGTAATCCCGATGATTTTCCCCCGCTTCCCGTAAGGGACGAAATTCCCGATAAAGGCCTGGAGGCTCGGATCAAATATGCTTTTGGCAAGTCCGGCCAGAAAGAGGCAGATGACCAGCACCGGGTAAAGAGGGATAAGACCTAATGCAAATGTCCCTGTGGTCAGGAGCAAAAGGGACAGGAGCATTATAAACCGGTATCCG
>MGTJ01000106.1 GCA_001799395.1 Desulfobacterales bacterium RIFOXYA12_FULL_46_15
CTTCTTGAAAGAAAGGCAAAAATCGAAGGGATGCAAAATGGAGCTGAAAAAGCTCAAAGCGACCTATGTGCCGGAGAAGATGCATACAATAACGGATTGAAACAGGCCCGGTCAAAAGGCTTAAAGAGTAAAGAAGCCTTTATCGAGGAAGCATCAAAAGAAGAAAAGGAAATAATCGACAGGATTAACAAGAAAGCTCAGGCCAATTTTGCCGAAATCAAAAAGCAGGTGGCTCAGGAAACCGAGCAGGCCCGAAAAGCGCTGGAAGCAGAGGTTGATGCCTATGCCAAAGCCATCGGTGAAAAGATATTGGGGAGGGCCTGCTGATGAAAAAAAGAGAAATTAAAAAAGGATTACTGAAGTCTTTCAGCTATGCTGCTGCTTATGTTTTCTCTCTTTACGGGACTGCCCTGGCTTCTTCAGACGGAGGACACGGCGGTGTTCACAATGCATGGCTTGGTATTGATACCGCAAAGGTACTCAATTTTGGCATTCTGATTATTGCATTATTTTTTATTGCCAGAAAACCGGTTGCTGAATTTTTCTCATCCCGTGCTAAAGGCATTGAAGATGAGATCAAGGGTCTTGAACAGAAAAAGGCAGATGCTGAAAAGAAACTTGCTGAATATCAGGCCAGTTTTAAGAACCTTGATCAGGAATCCAAAAAGATTGTTGAAGAATACATCAAACAGGGTGAAGAGGCAAAATTAAGAATTCTTGCCGAAGCTGAAGCACAGGCAGCAAAACTTGAAGCAATGGCTAAACGGAATATTGAGCAGGAATTCAAGTCTGCAAAAGCAAAACTTCAACAGGAAATTGCTGAAAAAGCAATGACAAAAGCCGAAGAACTCATAAAAGCCTCCATTTCACCGGATGATCAGGACAAACTTGTGGATGAATACTTGAAAAAGGTGGTGGCATAATGAAAAATTTAACAGTTTCAAGGCGTTATGCTAAAGCATTGATTCTTATCGGCCAGGAAGACAGCAAAGCGGAGCAGTATAATTCAGAGCTTGAATCGGTTGTCGGACTTTTTGATTCACAGAAAGATTTTGAAAAAGCATTAACCAATCCCTTATACAACAAGAATGACCGGAAAAGAGTTCTAAAGGCAGTTCTGGCAGCTACGGATCTATCTGTCATCATGAAGTCGTTTCTGACCCTTCTGTTTGATAAAGGCCGTATTGGTTTTTTGCGGGAGATTGCTTCCTATTATAAAGATCTGGCTGATGAACTCAAAGGTGTAGTAAAAGCCAGTATCGTTTCTGCCACTGTGCTGTCATCAGATGCAGTTGCCAAGATTAAAGAGGCATTGTCAAAAAAAGCCGGAAAAAATATTGTTCTGAAGGTTGAGCAGGATCCAAGTCTCATTGGGGGTGTGGTTACAAAAATCGGAGATCTTGTTCTGGATGGCAGCGTAAAAACCCAGCTGAAGAATTTGAGAGAAACATTAAAAAAAGGTGAGAATGTCTAATGGAAATTAAAGCAGAAGAAATAAGCCAAATTATAAAAGACCAGATCAAAGGTTTTGATGCAGAGGTCGACCTGAGTGAAACAGGTGTTGTTCTTTCCGCAGGTGATGGTATCGCCCGTGTGTACGGCCTTGAAAAAGTAAAGGCCATGGAACTTGTTGAATTCCCCGGAGGAATCTTAGGACTTGCCTTGAACCTGGAATCAGATAATGTTGGTATAGCGATTCTGGGTGATGACAAACAAATCAAGGAAGGGGATATTGTTAAACGTACGGACCGTATTGCTTCCGTTCCTGTCGGTGAAGAACTTCTGGGCCGCGTTGTTACCACAACCGGTGAGCCGGTTGACGGCAAGGGCCCCATCACTGCAAAGACCTATATGAATATGGAGCTGGTTGCCCCTGGTGTTATTGCCAGAAAATCAGTTCACGAGCCCTGCTACACAGGTGCTAAGGCAGTTGACGGCATGACCCCTGTCGGAAGAGGTCAGCGTGAGCTTATCATCGGTGACCGGCAGATTGGTAAAACAGCATTGGCTGTAGATGCAATTATAGCTCAGAAAGAAACCGACATGAAATGCATCTATGTTGCCTGCGGTCAGAAAAAATCAACCGTTGCCCAGGTTGTTGCAGCCCTTCAGGAACACGGTGCCATGGAATATACGACCGTTGTTATTGCCTCAGCCTCTGAATCTGCAGCCATGCAGTATCTGGCTCCCTACGCCGGATGTGCCATGGGTGAATATTTCAGGGATAAAGGCGAGCATGCTCTCATTATTTATGATGACCTTTCCAAACAAGCCGTTGCTTACCGCCAGGTATCACTGCTCCTAAGACGCCCGCCCGGACGTGAAGCTTTCCCCGGAGATATTTTTTATAACCATTCCCGTCTGCTTGAACGTTCTGCAAAGCTCAGTGATGAAAAAGGCGCCGGCTCTCTGACCGCCCTTCCCATCATTGAAACCCAGGAAGGTGACGTATCTGCTTTCATTCCGACCAATGTTATCTCCATTACCGACGGCCAGATATTCCTTGACAAGAGCTTGTTTTTTGCCGGTATCCGTCCTGCCATAGACGTCGGACTTTCAGTATCCCGCGTAGGTGGTGCAGCCCAGGTCAAAGCCATGAAACAGGTTGCCGGAACCCTTCGTCTGGACCTGGCCCAGTTCCGTGAACTTGAAGCATTTGCCGCATTCGGGTCGGACCTTGATGCTGCTACTCAAAAACAGTTAACCCGTGGAGAAAGACTGGTTGAGCTGTTGAAACAACCCCAGTTTAAACCGCTTCCAATGGAAAAAATGGTGACTGTCCTTTTTGCCGGAACCCGCGGGTATCTTGATAAATATCCCAGAGAAGCTGTTGCAAAATACGAAGATGGTCTTTATCCGTTTGTTGAAAACCGCTTTCCTGAAATTTTTTCCGGTCTGAAAGAAAAGAAGGAAATTACAAAAGACATTGAGAGCAAACTCAGACAATGCCTTGAAGCCTATGATGAAGAATTCAAGGATACCATATAGTAACTTGGACTTTTCCGTTAAATGATTCATTAACAACAGGCTTGAAAGGTAGATCATATGGCAACTTTAAAAGAAGTAAAATCAAAAATAGTCAGTATAAAAAAGACTAGACAGATTACCTCTGCCATGAAAATGGTCGCCACTTCAAGATTGCGCGGTGCTCAGAACAGAATGGAAGCATTTAAACCCTATGCGGGTAAATTTGCTGAAGTTCTGGGAAGCATCGCCGGTAAATCCGGTGAAAATGCAAGTCCATTGCTGGTTCCCCGGGATGAAGTTAAAAAAGTGGCGCTTATCCTCTGTACTTCGGACAGAGGGCTCTGTGGCGGTTTTAATTCAAATTTGATAACAAAAGCAGATAAGTTTGTGCAATCGGAACTTGAAGGAAAAGAGGTTTCGTACATCTGTTTCGGTAAAAGAGGAAGAGACTGGGCAAAAAAACAACCCCAGCCCATTGAAGATCAGTATATTGGCGTCGTGGGCGGGAAAATCGCCTTTGGAATTGCCTCTTCTTCAGGACAGAAAATGATAGACAGTTTCCTTGAAGGAGCTGTTGATGAAGTATATCTGATTTATTCCAGGTTTGTAAACATGGCAAGGCAGGAGGCAACTTTAAAAAAGATTCTTCCAATCCCGTCTCTGGATGAATTGACAGGGGGAAAAGAAGAAGTTCAGGCAGATGGGTTTCTTCCGGAACATATCTGTGAACCCTCCTCTGATAAACTGCTTGGCGAAATGCTGCCGAAAAACGTTTTTATTCAGATATATGATGCATTGCTTCAGACTTCAACCAGTGAACATGCCGCTCGAATGCGGGCAATGGAAAATGCGACCAAGGCATGTGAAGACATGGTTGGAGAACTCCAGTCAATATTCAATAAAACAAGACAGTCCAAGATTACTGGCGATCTAATGGATATTGTCGGTGGTGCTGAAGCACTCAAGGGATAAATTTAATATCGATATGCTTAATTTAAGAAAACAGCTTTATAGGAGATAAAAATGACTCAAAATATAGGTAAAATAGCGCAGGTACTCGGTGCTGTTGTTGACGTTGAGTTTGAACCCGGGAAACTTCCTCCGGTTCTGACAGCTTTGACGATAACAAACCCGGCGATTGGTAATGAAGAAGACAATCTTGTCATTGAAGTGGCCCAGCATCTGGGTGACAATGTTGTCAGATGTATTGGAATGGATGTAACAGACGGCCTCCAGAGAGGAATGGTTGTTAAAGATACCGGCTCACCCATCATGATGCCGGTCGGCAAGGCTTCTCTTGGCAGGGTGTTAAATGTTGTGGGAAGGCCTGTTGATGGTCTAGGCCCCATTTCCCAGGAAAACATGCTTCCCATTCACAGGCATGCCCCTCAATTCACAGAACAGGATACATCTGTCCGGGTTCTTGAAACCGGCGTCAAGGTGATTGACCTGCTTGTTCCCTTCCCACGCGGTGGTAAAATGGGAATGTTTGGTGGTGCAGGCGTCGGTAAAACCGTTATCATGATGGAAATGGTTAATAATATCGCCATGCAGCATGGTGGTATATCCGTTTTCGGCGGTGTAGGGGAAAGAACCCGTGAGGGCAATGACCTTTATCATGAAATGAAGAATTCAGGTGTTCTTCCAAAATGCGCACTGGTTTACGGCCAGATGACGGAACCTCCCGGAGCGCGTGCCAGGGTTGCACTTTCAGCTTTGACCTGCGCCGAGTATTTCCGTGATGTGGAAGGCCAGGATGTGCTTTTGTTTGTTGATAATATCTTCCGTTTTACCCAGGCCGGTGCAGAAGTATCTGCTACACTTGGCCGTATGCCATCTGCCGTTGGTTATCAGCCCACTCTTGCGGTTGACATGGGCGAGCTTCAGGAAAGGATCACATCAACGGATAAAGGTTCCATTACAGCGGTTCAGTGCGTATATGTACCTGCCGACGACTTGACCGACCCTGCCCCGGCAACCACATTTGCCCATCTGGACGGAACCGTTGTTCTTTCCCGTCAGATAGCAGAGTTGGGTATTTATCCGGCTGTGGACCCCCTTGACTCCACTTCCAGAATTCTGGATGCCGCATATATTGGTGAGGAACATTACCAGGTAGCCCGTATTGTTCAGCAGACCCTGCAAAAATACAAAGAACTCCAGGATATTATTGCCATTCTGGGTATGGATGAGCTCTCAGACGAAGATAAGGTTACGGTTCAACGCGCCAGAAAACTTCAGAAATTCCTGTCTCAGCCTTTCCATGTTGCTGAAACGTTTACAGGTATGGCAGGTAAATTTGTAAAGGTTGAAGATACTGTAAGATCATTTAAAGAGATTATTGACGGAAAACATGATGATCTGCCGGAAAATGCTTTCTATATGGTGGGTTCCATTGAAGAAGCCATTGAAAGGGCAAAATCCCTATAAACAACCGGAGGTATGATTATGGCTGAGAAATTATTTCTTGAAGTCGTTACACCGCAGAAATCAGTTGTCAGTGAAGAAGTTGAGATTGTGGTGGCTCCGGGTTCAGAAGGTGAGTTTGGTGCACTGAAAGGGCATACCACATTCCTTACATCCCTGAAGCTGGGAACGCTTCGGTATAAAGATTCCGCGGGAAAGGAAAGATATGTTTTTATCAATGGAGGCTTTGCAGAAGTTCTGCCAACTAAGGTCACCATTCTTGCCGAGTCTGCAGAGCGTCGAAAAGATATTGACGTTGAAAGAGCAGTGAAGGCAAAAGAGAGAGCGGAAAAACGCCTCGCCTCAAGATCTCCTGAAACAGATCTTGTCAGAGCGGAAGCTGCCTTGAGAAGGGCCTTGCACCGGATCAAGATTAAAGATATCAGATAGTGTGATTTGAGGTTAAGACCACTCAAATAATATCCAAAGAATGGGTACAAAAAGGGGGAGGCTTCAAGCAAAGCGAAGCACTCCCCCTTTCCATTTTATAAAATAACATTATTGGAAATAACAGATAGCATTGCTATGAATATGAATTTTGATGATATCGGAGTTGTGATTCTTGCAGCAGGCAAGGGAACCAGGATGAAATCCGATACAGCCAAAGTGCTTCACAAGGTTGCGCAGAAAAGCATGATTATCCACGTTATTGAGCGGGCTCTTGAGATTGTATCGGCAGATAGCATTCATGTTGTTGTCGGGCACCAGGCAGAGCAGGTAAAAGAAGAAATTCATAAATACTATCAGGTAAATTATGCCTATCAAACACATCTGCTTGGCACCGGTGATGCAGTTAAGGTCGCAATTCCGGGACTTGCTTCACGGATCAAGGATGTCCTGGTATTGTACGGGGATGTTCCCCTGATAAAGGAGGAAACGCTTTTTATGCTTGTGGAAGCGCATAAAAAGAGTGGGGCCAAGATTACTGTTCTTGCAACAGAGGTGGATAATCCAAAAGGATATGGGCGGATTATTCTTGATCACTGCAATCATTTACTTTGTATCAGAGAAGAGGCAGATGCTACTGAGGCTGAAAAACGTATTAATAAGGTAAATTCCGGGATCTATTGTTTTGATAAAGACCTTCTTGTTTCAGCACTGAATGAAATATCACCTGAAAACAGTCAAGGGGAATATTATCTCACGGATGTCATTGAAATAGCACAAAAGAAAAATCAGATAATTACCGTTGTCGTTATAGAGGATTCAAGACAAGTTATAGGGGTGAATACGCTTGAAGAGCTTGATAGAGCTGAATACCTGATACAGGGCCTGGCATATGAATTGCCTTGACTTTGTTAAATCTTTTGAATTATACTGAACCTCAATCAGCATTATGAGTGATGAAATTGGGTAATGACCGTATCAAAAAAAAGTTTGATGATATTGATGGTAAAATCGGTTTAATAATGGAATATTGTCAATCTCTTGAGGCTGAAAACAGAGAGCTTTTGCTAAAAATAAATAACCTTGAAGCAGATCTAAACGGAAAAAGTAAAGCAGAAGACGGTTTTTCAGAGCAAGAGGCATTTATTCAATCAAAAACCGAGGGGCTCATAGTAAAACTGAATAATTTTTCAAACAGCCTGAATAAAGCCGAATCATCAAACCGGTGACCAACAGAAGGTCAAGAAAAGGGAATTCATTGGATGAGCTTGTTGTAATTGAAATTTTCGGTGAGGAGTATAAATTCAGACCGGATGATCAGGTTGAGAATCCGGAACAGATTGCCCAGCATTTGAAAAAATATCTTAGAGAAGCTGAAGCATTATTTAAAAATAAGCCTTCAGAAAAAAATAAGATTGTAATCTTATTGCTGGCAGCTATGAACTTGTCCAGGGATTTTCATGAACTCAAGATAAAATACTCTGAACTGGAAAATGAAACAGAAAAAAGAGTATCGTCCGTATTGGAAAAAATAAACAAAGGATTTGAAAAGGATACAGATTCTAAATTGTTATAAATTTTACCCCTGCAATGTGCGTGATTGTATGACAGTCTTTGTCCTAACGCATAAGCAAAAGGGAATCCACACTTGTACTGGTGCGCTATGTTCCTCTTGTAAGGAAAAGCCTGAAGGTATAACTGGATGACCACCTTCTGAACCCATGGTTCAAAGCCTTAAATAGCAACACGGCAGTTTGTGGGGGTAATCATAACAAGTTCCGGTTTATTTCAATTTTTTCCTTCCCAGGTCTTTCCCCTGATTTAAATTTTATAATACATGAAATTAAATAAGAATTAAGATTACACCTTGAGGTGTTCATATAAATACAATTTAGGAGATTTTTCTAATGGAATATTTGGTCGTGCTCTCATCAATTGGCGTTATTTTGGGGTTGGGAGTCGTTGCCTTTTTCAAATTTAAGAAAAGAGTTGTTCAGGAAAATCTGAATATTGAAGAAGAACAAAAGCGATTGATTGAAGAAGCCAGGAATAAAGCAGCATCCTTGCTGAAAGAAGCAAAATTAGAGGCTAAATCCAGACTTCTGGAAATGAAAAGTGATTTTGATTCAGAGACTGAAGAAACCCGATCCGAGTTGAAAAAAGAGGAAAGACGGTTAGCAAAAAAAAGCGAAAAACTGGATAGCCAGGAAGAGCAGTTAATAAAAAGGGAACAGGCCCTTCAAAGAAAAGAAAGTGAAACCCAGAAGAAATTTGATTCAGCAACCAATAAAGAAAATCAATATTCAGAGCTATTGGAGGAAACCAAAAAAGAGCTTGAAAAAGTTTCAGGGCTGACACTCGAAGAAGCAAAGGAACTCTTGCTAAAGACCATTGAAGAGGATGTTCAACATGAAGGGGCTAAACTGATAAAGAGAATTACCAGTGAAGCAAAAGAAAATGCAGACAAAGAAGCCAAAAAGATAATATCAACCGCAATACAACGATATGCCGGCGACTATGTTGCTGAAAGAACGGTTTCGGTTGTTCATCTGCCGGGAGATGAAATGAAGGGCCGGATTATAGGCCGTGAGGGAAGAAACATTAGAGCGCTTGAAGCTGCCACAGGGATAGATCTTATTATTGATGATACACCTGAAGCGGTTATCCTGTCAGGCTTTAACCCTGTGAGAAGAGAAATAGCAAGGCTGGCTCTTGAGAAATTGATATCTGATGGAAGGATACACCCTGCCCGTATTGAGGACGTTGTCCAACGGGCTACCGAAGAAGTGGATGTAGCGATTAAAGAAGCCGGAGAACAGGCAGCATTTGATCTCGGCGTCCATGGTATTGATCCGGAATTGATTAAGGTCATTGGTAAACTGAAATTTAGAACCAGTTATGCCCAGAATGTCCTGCAACATTCTGTTGAAGTTGCATTCCTGTCCGGTGCGATAGCTTCTGAGCTGGGATTGGATTTCAAACTTGCCAAACGCATGGGATTGCTGCATGACATTGGAAAAGCAGTGGACTATGAAGTGGATGGGGCACATGCCATCATTGGAGCAAAACTTGCAAAAAAATATGGTGAAATCGATAGTGTTGTCAATGCCATAGCATCACACCACGAAGATCAGATGCCTGAATCAGTATATGATTATATTGTTCAGGCTGCTGATGCCTTGTCAGGGGCAAGGCCTGGGGCCAGAAAAGAGAGCCTCGAAAATTATATCAAGAGGCTGGAAGATCTAGAGAACATTGCCAATTCTTTTGATGGGGTAACCAATACCTATGCCATTCAGGCAGGACGTGAAATCCGGGTGATTACCGAAAGCGAAAAGATTTCAGATGAAGACGCCATGCTGCTTTCCAGGAACATTGCCCGCCAGATTGAAGAAAATTTAACGTTCCCGGGACAGGTCAAGGTGGTTGTCATCCGGGAGACCAGGGCAGTAGAATATACAAGGAAATAAAAGGCCAAATAAAATGAGTGTATTATCGATATTAAAAGAAAGAGGGTTTATTGAAGATCAGACCCACACTGAGGAGCTTGAATCCTATCTGTCCAACAACAAGGTGACCTGCTACATCGGGTTTGACCCCACTGCATCCAGCCTTCATGTCGGAAGCCTTGTCTGTATTATGACCTTGGCCCATATGCAGAGAAACGGCCACAGGCCTATTGCTCTTGTAGGAGGGGGGACCGGCCTTATTGGTGATCCATCCGGAAAAACAGAGCTGCGTAAAATTATTACTCAGGATGAAATCAATATAAATAAAAACGGGATCAGAAATCAGTTGGCCAGGTTTCTTGATTTTTCTTCAGACAAGGCCTTGCTTCTGGATAATGCCTTGTGGCTCACTAAACTCGAATATATACCTTTTCTAAGGGATATAGGCCGGCATTTCAGTGTCAACCGGATGATAAAGGCAGAAGCCTATAAAGCCAGGATGGATTCCGAGGATGGACTGACCTTTATTGAATTCAATTATATGCTTCTCCAGGCTTATGATTTCATGCAGCTTGCCAAATCCTATGATTGCTTATTGCAGATGGGCGGGTCAGACCAGTGGGGGAATATAGTTGCTGGTGTGGATCTTGTGAGGCGGACCCTTGGAAAGCAAGCCTTTGGAATCACATTCCCATTGATTACAACTGCCGGCGGCATAAAAATGGGGAAAACCCACAAAGGTGCTGTGTGGCTTGATCCTGAAAGATTCTCTCCCTATGACTATTACCAGTTCTGGGTCAATGCCGATGATGCGGATATCCATAGATTTCTGGCTTTATTCACATTCCTTCCCATGGAAGAAATTAATCAGGTTAAACAGCTTAAGGATGCTGATTTAAACAAGGCCAAAGTGGTCCTGGCATATGAAGCCACAAAGATATGTCATGGAGAAGAGGAAGCGCTAAATGCCTTGAGAGCATCGGCATCGGTTTTCGGAGCGGTTGAAATTCAGGATCATATTCTCCCTTCCAGCACTGTGGCAAGGGGAGTTAATGCTTCAGCCGGTAATGATTCCGTTCCCTCTTCAGTATATAAAAGATCTGATATTGTCGGAATGATTTCCATTGTTGATCTGCTAATGGCTGTAAAGCTTTGCGGTTCAAAGTCAGATGCAAGAAGGCTGGTTCAGCAGGGTGGGGCTTATATTAACAGTAAAAGGATATCTAATTTCGATCAAATAGTCTCGGAAAAAGATATAAAAGATGATGAAATTTTACTCAGGGCCGGAAAAAAGAAATATCACAAAATTATTTTAGATAAAATTTAAATATTAATTGACAAAGCCACAATCTACGTATATATTGGCCAGGTTTTGTCAATCACACAAGCAGTGATTAAAAGAATAAAATTTGATCTTTGAAAATTGGTCAGTGAAGAAATTAAGAGCGGGTCTTAACAAGACTTTGAGAGAATAGAAGTACAAAGGATAAA
>MGTJ01000107.1 GCA_001799395.1 Desulfobacterales bacterium RIFOXYA12_FULL_46_15
TGGTTGAGGATGAAACCGGTCAACGCTTTATTGTCTGGCCCGGTAAAAGCTGCGGAACCTGCACCTTCTGCCTCACTTCCAGGGAAAACCTGTGTGAAGACATGAAAATCACAGGATTTCACACAGATGGGGGTTTTGCAAAAAGGGCCATGCTTCCCAGAACCAGCCTGATTCCCCTCCCGGATCACTTGTCTTCCTGCGTGGCCTGTTTTGCAGAGCCTGTGGGATGTGTCGTCAATGCCTTTGAAAAGCTCCAGGCAGAAAAAAACCACCGGGTCCTGATCTACGGCGGCGGCACAATGGGCCTGATCACCGGCCTTTATGCCGCATCCCTCGGTCTTATCCCCCTTATCATTGAAAAAAATGAGGCCAAAATACAAAGGATCACGCCCTTCCTTTGTGCTGCCGGCATCCCTTGCGTCAAAGACACCCATGAAAGCGAATTCGATATTGTCATCAATGCCTGCGCCGATTTCATTGCCTTTTGCCAGGGCATTTCCAAGGTGTCTAAAGGCGGCCGGATCTCCTTTTTCAGCGGGATATCCAAGAACGAACGAATTGAAACCAACCTCTTAAACCTCATCCACTACAGGGAAGCCGTAGTATCCGGCGTTTACGGCATGACACGGGACCACATGAAAAAAGCCGTGCCCTTTATGGAAAAAAATGAAAAAATGCTTGAGCTTCTCATGGAAGATGTGGTTACACCAGGAACAGCCCCAGAGCTGATGCAGAAGGTTTTGTCAGGCAATTATCTTAAATATATCCTGGATTTCAGCCTTTCAGAAATATCTGCCCCGGCCGTCATTAAACCCTTGCCCTTATCTCCCGGCCTCAGGCTCCAGGACTTATCGTCTGCCGGTCTTTGCAGAACCGTCATTGAAGCCGTCACCCCGGTGTCTGACCATCTTCTGTCTGCCGCCACAGCCAGGATGGATGAAAAAACAAAACCCCTGGGTGCCCTGGGCCATCTTGAAGGCCTGGCCGTTCGCATGGCCCTGATCCAAAACACCCTTTTCCCCGCCATCCGGCAGAAAAACCTTTTTGTCTTTGCAGGCGACCACGGCATTACCGAAGAAGGGGTGTCAGCTTATCCATCCGAGGTTACGGCCCAGATGGTGGAAAATTTTTTAAACGGCGGGGCTGCCATCAATGTGCTCTGCCGCCATCACGGCATTGACCTGAAAATTGTGGACATGGGTGTAAAAAAAGATTTTTCCTCTCACCCGGATCTGATCATGAAAAAGGTCGCCAAAGGAACTAGAAATTTTGCCCTTGAACCTGCAATGACCCGGGAACAGGTGATAACTGCTCTTGAAAACGGGATAGGCACTTTTCTGGAGGCTTATGAAAGAAGCCCCATCGATATTGTGGGGCTGGGAGAAATGGGCATAGGCAACACCACATCTGCCTCGGCCCTTATCTGTGTCATCACCGGGATCAGCCCTGCCGCCGCTGCAGGCCGGGGAACAGGTGTGGACGACAAAGGCCTCTTCCACAAGATCGAGGTCATTGAACGGGTCCTGGCCTTTCATACACTGGACCCGGCCAACGGGTTTGAGATCCTTCAAAAAATCGGGGGATTTGAAATCGCCGGCATAACCGGGGCCATCCTGGCCGCTGCCTCAAAAAAGACGGCCATTGTCCTGGACGGAGTCATTTCAACGGCCGCCGGCCTCATTGCCTACGTCATCAACCCGGCGGTTCAGGGCTATCTAATCTCAGGCCATAAATCCGTGGAAAAAGCCCAGAAGGCCGCCCTTGGCCATATGAATCTTGTGCCCCTCATCGATTTTGACATGAGGCTCGGGGAAGGCACGGGTGCAGCCCTGGCCATGGATGTCATTGACGCGTCCTGCAAAATCATGTGCGAGATGGCGTCCTTTGATGAGGCAAAGGTGGCAAGATCTTCCATAAAATAAAACCCTGCTGTCTCAGAGCTTCAGCTCAAGATATTCGATCGACATCTCTCTTCCCCATTCAACGGTTTTTTCAGAAGAGACCATGGCAAACCCGAATTTTTCATAGATCCGCCTGGCCGGTGTCAGAAAATCAATGGTCATGAGGATGATTTTTTCATATTTTTTTTCCCTGGCAAAGCCCACTGCCGTTTCCACCAGTTTTTCGCCCAGCCCGCACCCCCTTGCCGCCGCTTCCACCAGGAGCCAGCGGAGCTGGGCCACGCCATTGCCGTTGTTGACAATGGCAATGGACCCCATGCGCCGGAACCGGTTCTCCGCGATCCAGAGAGCTTCTTTCTCAGGATCAAATTTTTTGGCAAAGGCCATGACGGCTTCCCCGACATAGAATTCAAAGGTATGGTCAAACTGATACTCGGCAGCGTACAGCAGCGCATGGCTGGCGGCCACGTAACCGAGATCTCCCGGCTTCATGGTCCGGAGGGTGTAAATATCGGCCCGTGTCTCATTTTTTTCAAGCAGGGTACTGATCTTCTCCATGGCAGACAGGACCTCCAGCTTTTCAGAAACCGTCAGGGGCGAAAGAATGGATTCTATAAAATCCCCGGAGATTTTTTCAAGATCGGCAAGTACTTTTTTCCCTTTGGGGGAGAGGGACAGGTGATAGCTTCGGGTGTCTTTTCCGGATTTTTCCTTTGACAGGATTCCGGCGTCCGTGAGTTTTTTGATCACCCGGCTGGTATATCCCGGGTCAAGATTCAGGAATGAGGCGATCTCGCCTGCCGTCACCCCCTGATTTTCTTCTGCATGAAAAATCATCCGGGCCTCGGTCAGGGAAAAATCCGTGCCGTAGAGCCGGTTGTTCAAAAGCCCGATCTTCCATGTATAATACCGGTTAAACGCCCTTATGCTATGAATGATATCGCGGATCTGGTCCATCATGATGCACTCTCCTGATCATAGTTAAAATGATGGCTTACATTATCCAGGAGATTAATTTTTGTCAATTAAAATAATTGCCAAAAGCAACTATGCCCGGTTCCCAGACGCGCAGCAACCCAAATTGCCGCCACAATATTGGCGCCTGTGGATGTCCCGGCAAACAGAGCTTCTTCCCGTACCAGAATCCGGGCCATCTCAATCAGGGGTATGTTCCGGGTTGAATCCAGCATTTTTGTTTTATTACCCATATATAGGCTCATTTTTTAATCTTCCGGAACCATGCCCCAGGAAAAGATCTCTTCTCTGGCCAGGATGCCTGCCGTCCTTGCCGCCCGGACAAGTTCCGTATCCAGGACATCCATAAGGGCAAAGCTGAGACCGGACGATGCCAGCATGGCCACATAGCTTTGTTCCAGGAGCCGTCTTTTGGCCTTGTCCTTTGCCCCGGTTCCAAGATTGGATACCCCGCCCATGGTCCGGATGGGAAATCCTATCAATTCCGGCAAGGCCCGGATCACATTCAGCACTGTCCTGGCCTGGACAATCCCGTCTTCCCATACCAAAGGCGGCACCACAGGATCAATGATCACCCGCTCCTTTGCCACACCGGCGGCTTCAGCCTTGTCCATCAGTCCCAGGGCTATCTCAAACCGCTCTGCTTCGGTTTTGGGCACCCGGCTGTCCGGGTACAATAAAAAGCCCACAATATCGGCATTAAATTCTTTTGCCAGGGGCAGGATCTTTTCAAGCTTTACAGGTTCAAGGGAAAACCCGTTGATGATGGCCCGGTTCTTTGCCGCTTCAAGCCCGGCCCGCATGGCAGCAGGATTGGCCGTGTCAATCAGCAGCGGCAGATCTGTGACGCTTTCCACAGCCTCAATAAAAAACCGCATGGCTGCTTCAGGATTTTTCCCCAGGGGTCCGGTGTTGACATCAATGGCAAAAACGCCTTGCCCCGCGCATTTTCTCACAAGATCCTGCACCGGCCCTGCATCGCGGTTTTTCAGAGCTTCCCGGATTCCCGGCTTTGTAATCCTAAGATTATCGGCGATCAGTTTCATAAGCATTATCCATGATCATTTCTTATTATGATATCCATGAGAAGGCCATGCCCACGGCTTTCCATTCCCCTTTGATCATTTTCAGGGTAAAGGAATACCCGCTTCCGGCGTCCTTGCCGAATATTACCCCGACGTTGACCAGGGCCCGGGTGCCGGTCTTATCGATATAGGTTTCAAATTCAATATAGGGTGGTTTGTAACGATATGATATTTCTTTGGAATGATAAACCTCAAGGTTGTCATCCTGAAAAAAAGACCATAGCTTATTTTCAAATTTCCAGGTTCTTTCTTTTCCTGCCTCAAGAAAAACCGTACTTTGATCGGTTCCGGGAATACCGAATTTGAACAGGGTGAGAATGATTTTGTCTTCAGGCCCGGCAGTTGTCATCTGCTGGGGTTCCTGGCAACCCAGATCCATTGACAGAAGAAAAAGCGCTTTCCATTTTGAATCCATCCTGGCCCCGGACCCTAAATTTAATTTAATTTCTCTGATTATTCTATCCGGCTTAAGGACAACCAGGGATAAAAAGGCAGATGCAGCCGCCCTGTCATTTGTTTTATCATTTCCAGCTTCCAGGGTTTTCATAAGAAAATAGACATCCTCAGGAGTACCGGTAGAGGCCATGGTGAGGCACAGATATATCAAGACGGACTCATTCTTTGTCTTGTCATGGGCTTCCTTCAGGGCATCCCTTGCCTTTTCTCCGCCGATGAGAAACAAAGCCTCTGAAGCAAAATTCCGTATATCTTCCTTTGGGTCATAAAGGGCTTTTTTCAGGGCAGGGACTGCTGATTCGCCAAGATCCAGAACAATTTTTGCTGCAGGACCGATATCCCTGCCGAACGTATTCAGTTCCTTTGGATCACCTTGTTGGACCATTTTCTCAAGCATTTTAATCCCTGCTTTTGTTTCTAATGACTGGCCCAGCCCCAGAAAAGAAAAATAACTACACCCGGTTAAAAGAAAAAGCATGGCAATAATAAGCGGAATGTTTTTTTTTATCATTTTAAGACCTCCAGTATCTGAATCCGGGTTTTAAATTTCCATTTTCCCTTGATGTATTTCAAGCGTTCTAAAAATACGAACACAGCGTTCACTTATTACCGATAGCAATATTTAAATTTGTCTGATAATTCAATAGGAAAAACTTGATTCTAAAACTTAGGAAGGAGAATAAAATGCAACCCTATATCGAGCTTGCTTTAGAACTGAAAATGATTCATGCTTTATTCATCACACCTGAAGACATGGTGTTTGATATCCGGACACTTCTGAAATGCCGTTGGGGGTGTGAAAATCATGACAACAACAGCTTCAAATGCCAGGAAAGGCGAACCTCTTTTGAAGAGCGGGTTCAGATGATCAAATCCTATAAAAATATCCTTTTCATTCATTCCAATGATGGTGGGGATGTGAGCCGGGCAGCCCTTGAAATCGAGCGCCGGGCTTTTCTGGACGGGAATCACCTGGCTTTTGCCATCCGGTACTGTAATCTCTGTAAAAAATGCGCTGTGGATGAAAACCTGCCATGTGTCCAGCCCACAAAGGTAAGGCCTTGTGAAGCCATTTTCGGAATCGATGTGTATGAAACGGCAAAACACCATGGACTGCCCTGCTATCCCCTGCAGCACAAGGCGGATGTCCAGAACCGGTACGGGTTTGTGTGCATTTCATAAGCCCGGTGAAATCAAATTATGAATCAGAGGTTTTATGACGATCAACACAGGCATATTTATTTACAATGAGGTAGAGGTGCTTGATTTTGCAGGCCCTTTTGAAGTTTTCACCACTGCTTCAAGGGTAAAATCAAGGCAGACAAAAAATACCCAGCCTTTTTTTAATGTATTCACCATTGGTGAAAAAAAAGAGGTGATAAGGGCCAGGGGCGGGCTATCTATCATCCCGGAATATGGTGTGAACGGTCACCCGGCCATTGATCTGTTGATCATTCCCGGCGGGGTTGTCACGGCTGCCGGTATTTCAGCAGGAATCGACATGAGCCTCTATCTTGTGTCACGGCTGGCGGATAGTAAACTTGCTCTGGATACGGCAAGACAGATGGAATATAACTGGAAGCAAAACCCATAAGGAACAAAATAAAATATGAAAATTCAACTCATCCGAAATGCCACATTAAAAATCACCATGGCCGGAAACACCTTTCTCACCGATCCGGTTCTTCTGCCCCGGCACGGGATGGACTCCTTTGCCGGGATTGAGAAAAACCCTACGGTTGATCTTCCCTTCCCTGCACAAGAAGTGATCAAAGATATTGATATGGTGCTGGTTTCCCATCTCCACCGGGATCATTTTGATGACGGGGCAAAAAAAATGCTGCCAAAGGATATCCCCATCTTCTGCCGCAAAGTCAATGAAGCAGCCTTAAAAGAGAAAGGATTTTTAAATGTGACCCCAATGGAAACCAAAATGACATGGCAGAATATTGAAATCACCCCTACCCCGGGCAGGCATGCCGGAAATGAAACCTGGGAAACCATCCTCGGCAGGGTGTCCGGGTTTGTTCTCCGGTCTCCTGGTGAACCAGTGGTGTATTGGGCCGGAGACACGGTTTTGTATGATGAGATCAAAAGCATCATCACCTCGGCCAAGCCGGATATCATTCTTACCCATTCCGGTGGTGCTGAACTGGATGACAGCGGACCCATTGTCATGGATGCAAGGCAGACCATAGACGTGTGCAAGCTCTGCCCCGGAGCTATTGTTATCGCTGTCCATATGGAGGCCCTGGATCATTGCAGGGTATCCCGGCAGGCATTACGCCACCATGCCGCCATCAACGGGATTTTGAAACATCGTCTCTTAATACCTGAAAACGGTGAAATATTGACCTTTTAATGAAATCAGAAGACAAACGATAATAAGTCAACCCCCAAAAGGAGAAAAATCATGAGATTTGCCCATACCAATATCGCTGCAAAAGACTATAAGGTGCTTGTACAATTTTATATGGATGTTTTTGACTGCAAGATCAAGCTGCCGGAAAGAAACCTCTCCGGAGACTGGCTGGACAGGGCTACAGGACTGACCTCTGCAAAGCTCCAGGGCGTGCATTTAATATTACCGGGCCATGGAGAGAAAGGCCCGACCCTGGAAATTTTCACCTATGAGACCATGGTCATGCAGGACCCTATCCTGGCTAACCATGCCGGGCTCACCCATCTTGCCTTTGAGGTGGAGGACGTGGAAATGACTTTTAAAAAAGCCCTTGAAAAAGGCGGCACTGCTCTTGGGAAAGTGACCCAAAAAGAGGTGGAAGGCGTCGGCCTTCTCACCTTTGTCTATTTCAGGGATCCTGAAGGGAATATCATTGAAATCCAGTCCTGGGGTTAGCAGGCGATTATCAGCCCACCAGGACCTTTTCAAGCTGCTCCATCAGAAAATCCATCTCCTCCTCATTGATGACCAGAGGAGGAGAAATCCGGATGGTGTGTCCATGGCTGTCGTTGACAATCAACCCGAGCTTGAACAGTTTTCTGCAGAACTCCATGGCATTGCCGTCTTTGACCTCTATGCCAATGAAAAGCCCTTTTCCCCTGACTTCTTTTACATGCGTGGATCTTTTGGCAATGGCTTCAATTCTTTGTTTGAGGATTTTTCCTTTTTTTGCAGATTGCTCAGCCAGTTTTTCTTCCTCAAAAACTTTCAAAGCAGCGGTTCCAGCCACACAGGCCAGGGGATAGCCACCGAATGTGGACCCGTCTGATCCTTTGGAAAAAACCATATCCATGATAAAGGCGCTGGTGATGAATACGGACAGCGGGACAAGACCGCCTGACAAGGCTTTTCCGAGGATGACACCGTCCGGGACAATACCTTCATGTTCAAAACAGAATTTTTTCCCGGTACGTCCCATACCCACCTGGATTTCATCACAGACCAACAGGAGATCATTTTCATCCGCCAATTCTCGGAGCCCTTTTAAAAAACCTTTTGGAGGGATCCGCATTCCGCCTTCGCCCTGGAAAGGTTCCACCAGGATTCCGCAGGTATTGGGGGTAATAGCTTTTTTAACAGCCTCAATATTCCCGAATTCAACGGATACAAAACCAGGAGTCAACGGGCCGAATCCTTCCTTATATTTTTTGCTGGAAGAGAAAGAGATAACGGAAATGGTTCTGCCATGAAAATTACCGTCAAAGACTATGATTTGTTGTTTTCCGTCTTCAATTTTTTTTTTCTTGAATCCATAATACCGCATAGTTTTGATGGCGGTTTCAACGGATTCCACACCACCGTTTTTGGGAAGCACCTTGTTGCCTTGATTCCCGAAGCGGGGTGCCATCTGGGGAGCGAATCCGGCTGCTTCAGACAGGAAAATCCCCAAAGGGTCTGTGAATACAACATTGGACAGGACAGAGGCATAATTCCCGATCAGGGCATCCATGACGGCATTGACAATGGTCGGATGATGATGGCCGGGATTTGCCGCAGAATAAGCTGCAAGGCAATCCAGGTATTTATGGCCTTTTTCATCCGTCAGCCAGCATCCCTTTGCATGCCTGACAACAAGATCGATTCTCTCATAATGATGGGCGCCATAATCTTTTTCCAGATTGAAAATGGTTTGATCCTTCTCATTTGAGAACCCGCTGAAATAATTTATTTTTCTCATTGCAGTCATGTTGACCTCCTCTAATTATCCTCTTTGATGATTTTATAAATTCTTAATTCTTCTTTTGTCAGTTCCTGGTGCCGGTCCAGTATTTTCTCCAGAAAACTGTGATAAAAATCATGGCGCAGGCTGTCCCGGTTGGCCACGATAAACCATTGGTTCCGTGTCCAGTTAATGGGGGAGATATCCTCATGGCCGATTTCAAAAACCCCGACAAGGGCTTCCCGTTTATCCGTAATCACTTCAATGGACCGCCCGCCGATGGTCTGCTGGAGATGTTCATGATCCGGGTGCATAACCATGACTTCAAATTTCATGGGAATTTTTCCCATGGCAATATAGCGGATTTTTACCCCGCGCAGTTGAGCTTCCTCCAAGTATGGATTCAGGCGACGGTCTGCTTCGGGAAACAATCTGACATAAATCTCCTCTTCAGCCTCATTGATCATTTCAATGGCTCTTTGCATGACATTGTCATAGCCTGTAATGGTCCAGACATATTCAAAATCTTCTTTCCGGGTTGAATTTAAAAGCTGGGTTTCAAATGCACTGAGATTGGTTTCGAAACTTTTTTTAAGCCTTCTGATCAATTCATCAGAAGGAAGGGGTGCATATTGACCGGAATTGATTTCAATGACATAACCCTTGGAGATAAGGCTTCTCAGAACATCGTAAATTCTTGACCGGGCAATGCCTGATAGTTTGCTCAACTGGGAACCATTCACCGGATGTTCGCCGACAAGCGCCATATAACAGGTGGCTTCATACTGTGAAAAACCAAGTTCTTTTAAATTGGAATAGGTATCCATATCTATCTCCGAAAAAGTTGCTACTTTAATAGCAACATAAACTCAAAACCGAATCTTGTCAACTTATATTGTTTTTCATTTTTTTAAAAAAATATCCCTTTGACACATGGTTTTGAATCAGGTAAATATTTTGGCAATATATATTCTTGAATTTACCTACAAACAGGAGAAAACAAATGGCTGGTCTTAATAAAGTGATGCTTATCGGAAACCTTGGCAGGGATCCTGAAATCCGTTATTCCCAGCAAGGGTTGGCAGTTGTTAATTTTTCCATTGCCACAAGTGAACAGTGGACTGACAAAACAAGCGGCGACAAACAGGAAAAAACAGAATGGCATAACATCGTCGTATTCGGAAAACAAGCGGAAACCTGTGAAAAATATCTTTCCAAAGGAAGCCAGATTTATGTTGAAGGGAAACTTCAGACCTCAACCTATGAAAAAGACGGTCAAACCCATTATATGACCAAGGTTGTCGCATCAAATTTTATGTTTCTAGGAGGGAAACAGGATACTAAAGGCGGTGGTAGCAGCGGATATCAGAAATCCGATCCGGACCCGGCCGGCCACTACCAGGGCCAGACCCATCCCGGTATGTCAGGGGGACAGACCTCCATGCCCGATGATGATATTCCGTTTTAGCGATTCCTTATAAAAAAACAAAATACGCCTCATTGTCTTACTAATCGTGAGGCCAATGAGGCGTAATATTTATGACGAATTCGATAGCGTTAACTTAAAATAGCTGCTCTTTCATGGAAATATCATGCTTTAATTCCCTGAGGGGTTTTTTACCTGCCTTTTTAGAGTCCTCATCCGGCCGGCTTGCAACACAGACCTTTCTTAATTTTTCAACATTATTTTCCAGCTCCTGTAATTCCGTTTCCGGTAAATCATCTCCTATGCAGTTTTGATATGTCTCAATATTTCTCTTCTTGACTTTAAACTCCTGGTGCCTTCTCAGTGCTCTATCTTTCATCGTATCGGCTCCTTTATAACAGTTTAAAATTTTGTCGGGTCATATGATTAAATTTTATTTAATCGTATGTGCCTGTGATAAAAAAGGATAAACACTGGATAAGAATTTTGCAAGCCGGATTTTATTTTCTTGGATTTTCCCTGCGCCATTGTTTCGGGCTTTTATAGGATTTACCAAGCTTCCAGATGCCTTTCCAGGAATTTCTT
>MGTJ01000108.1 GCA_001799395.1 Desulfobacterales bacterium RIFOXYA12_FULL_46_15
CAGGTTCTTATCTTTATTTTGAAGCCTTATGATTTCATGATAGGCTTTGTCGATATGGGGGCCCTTATGACAGATCAGGGCCATGTCGATTCCGGACACAAGGATCTGGTGAATACAGGTTTCTATGTCGTGTTTGATGGCTTTCATATCCAGGTCATCGGTCATCACAAGACCGTCATACCTGAGCCTGGTTCGCAGCAGATCCTGCGCAATAGCCGGAGAAAGGCTTGCCGGCCATTCTTCATCCAGCCTTGGGTAAAGGATATGGGAGAGCATGATGCCAGTGACCCTTTCATGTTTTGCAGCCATAAACGGAATCAGATCGGACTGTTCCAGGGCGGATAACTCAATATCCAGTTCAGGGAGAAAAAAGTGGGAGTCTTTGATGGTTCGGCCGATCCCGGGAAAATGTTTTGCCACAGCCATGATCCCGTTCTCCTGAAATGTGCGGATCATCTGGGTGCCGAGAACGGCAACCATTTCTGCATTTCCTTTGAAGGCACGGTCTTTCATGATGCTCTCCCCATTATCCGCCGCCACATCCAGGACAGGGGCAAGATTCATATTGACGCCGATAGTCTTCAGCTCTTGGGCTGTGATGGACGCAAAATCAACGGCATCATCAATTGTTTCAATAAACGGATTTCCTTTAAAAAGCGTGAAAGGTTCTCTCAGCCTTGCCACGGTCCCGCCTTCCTGGTCTATGGAAATAAACAGGGGCGGACAGCCGCAGGATTTTGCATAGGCCTGGCAGGATTCACAAAGCGCTTTCACCTGATCCGGGGTTTCAATATTTCTTTTAAAAAGGATAAGCCCCCCTGCCCTGATATCTTTTATAATATGCTTTACATCATTATTGAGTTCAATCCCGTCAAACCCCAGCATCAGCCTCTGTCCCGCCATTTCCATATGTGTTGTATAGTCCTTATCCATTAAATTTCCTTGACGAACCCATAGTTTTAATATTAGATCATGCTTTTTTTTATCGAGAGTTCACATTAATCCATTCAATTTAGGATGATCATATGGCTTGGATATCATGAAATCAAGTGCTTTAAAATCAGATTTTATCTTATTGCTGGTGGCAACCATCTGGGGGCTTGCCTTTGTGGCACAAAGAATCGGCATGGACCATGTGGGCCCGTTTACCTTTAACGGGCTGCGTTTTGTCTTAGGATGTCTTTCCCTGCTCCCCTTCATGCTCTTTCCGCGGAACCGGATAAAAGAACAAAACAGCAGCGGTCTCATCCCATCGGGGATTGTCTCAGGAGTGATTCTTTTCGGCGGTATTTCACTCCAGCAGGTGGGGCTTGTCTACACCACTGCCGGAAAAGCCGGGTTTATTACAGGACTTTATGTGGTGATGGTTCCCCTGATCGGTTTATTTATAAAAAGCAGCCATACCTCTCCTGGAACCTGGGCCGGTGCCGTCCTTGCCGGTATCGGCATGTACCTTTTAAGCGTGACCAAGGACCTGAACGTGGATTTTGGTGACCTTCTGGTATTCTTCTCAGCTATCTGCTTTGCTTTTCACCTGATCATTATCGGCAGGCTGTCCCAGCGCTTTGATACGGTAAGGCTGTCCCTCATCCAGTGCTGTGTCTGTGCCGCCCTGAGCCTTATGACGGCTTTTTTTTCAGAAACCCTTGTTCTTACGGACATTTTTGATGCTGCCCTGCCTCTTTTTTATGGAGGGGTTTTGTCAGTGGGGGTTGCCTATTCTCTCCAGATTTATGGACAGAAAAACAGCCCGACCTCCCATGCCGCTATCCTCTTATGTCTTGAATCGGTTGTAGCAGCCCTGGGCGGATGGGTCATCCTGAATGAGATCCTCTCACCCAGGGCAATTTTCGGATGCGTCCTGATGCTTACCGGAATGCTGATATCACAGTTATATCCGACAAAAAACCAGCGCTTTAAATGATTTCATGGAATGGCAAAAAGGCAGGTTTTTATCACTTAAGTGCTTTCATCCCTTCCTTCAACAGCCGGGTAATCTCTTCTGCAGCCTGCCCGGCTTTTTCAATATTTTGGGCAACGCTATCCAGGTTTGCTTCTTTTGCCCTTTGTGCCCAGGTCAAAAAGGTTTCCTTATGACTGTCATTGTGATCGATCCAGTGGGCAAACAGTTTTTCCAGTTTCTGTTCAAAGGTTAATTCATGTGTGTGGCCTTGATCATGGGCATTTCCATGGCTATGGCCATGCCCGTGATCATGCGAATGGTCGTGTGTATGCGGATGGCTGTGGTCGTGTGAATGATCATGGCTATGCGAATGATCCCCATCATGAGAATGTGTCATAGAATTACTCCGTTTAAATATTTTTTCAGGTCCACAGGCTCCGGTGTATATTGATACACAGGCCGCCAATGGCTGAAAGCGTTAATTTCAATCCCATTATAGATAATGGATACAGGCCTGTCTGACGATACAACCACAACAATAATGCGGTTATGATCGGCAGAAAATCTTAAAGCTGAATTATATCTTGCCCCCCTTGCCATATTTTCCCAGGTAATGGATTTCCCGTCCAGAAGACAACCAAACCCATGAAGAAAAAGATCCGGTGTAATATGAACCGCCCCGTCAATTTTGAGCAGAGAGCAGGCAAGCCTCAGGTTTTTTGGCTCCAGAAGGCTCAAGGGAGGCTCCAGAACATGACCGGAGAGAGTCGTCGGTGTTTCATTCATATCAATCACCAGCGTACATCCGTGCCGCCTGTTTGAGGCGCTGTGCACGAGGTGGGAAATAAGCCGGAACAAGGGCGTAGTCCTTTCCGTACCCTGATCTGAATCAAGAAGAAGTTCTTCCAATTCGACCATTTTTGCATCCCGCGTGGTTGAATGAAAGCTGCCGTCAAAAAAAGAAGCAATTTTTTCATTGCCCAGCATTAAAAACCCGTGATCCCCTCTGAATTCCGCTGAAACGGCATAGGAAGGAATCTCACTGTCTGTAATCCCGATAACCGTTAAACCGTCTGACACAAGTTTTCTATCTGAATTTTCAACCGCCACAAGGAGCTTCCGGATATGCTTCACGTTGCTGGTCACGGGTCGTTCATGCTTTTGAATTTTAGTGATAAAAGGAATACGCTGAAGCCACTCGGGATCGACAAAAAATAGAATCCCCCTTGCCCAGGCCCCTTCTTCCCGGGTCTTGGAAATATTGAGAATATCATTTAAAATCGGCGGGATAAGAATCTTGCTGTCAAAGCCCAAGCCTTTTTCCCTTTCATCAACAATATAGTCTGCAATGGCCTGGAGGGAATAATTCTTCAGTACATAGTCTGATGAATTAATGGCTGCAATTCTTGAATTATAATCATGCACCAGAAGGCATGCAGCCTGTTCCAGCCACCTTTCCGTCGGATGGATCGAGCACATGTCCGGATGATGATCCGTAAACCACATCTGGTAAAAAAAATCATTGGAAGAACAGCCATAGGAAATCAGACCTGACAGTCCCAGGTCATTTTCAGGCACCATATACCCTTTTGGCTGACCCTGGATTTTTTCTTTTATTTCCCGGCGCCAGGTGTCGTGGTTATCATAAAAAATCTCTTTGAGTTTTGATTCATGTCCTCTTAACAAATGCTGGGGATCAAAAATACGAATAAAATCATTTTCGGCAGGCATGAAGATAAGGGCTACCCTGCTGATGTTTGAATATTTTGAAAGCCCTTCTTCAACCCCTTTCAGAATATTTGTGATACACAGTTTGTGATAAAAGGCCGGGTTCATTTGCTCTTTAACCGAATTAATCATTTCCATGGCCGCGCATATAGGTGATACCTTTGTTAAGCATCCTTGGCAAGCGTTTTTTTATTGTAAAATGGGCAAAGGATTGCTATTGAGAGATTAAAAAAGAAATGGAGGCGGATATTATATGAAAAAAACGGTTTTTCAATTACTGATTCCTTTGATGCTGTTCTTCGGGTTTCCAAACCCTCTGGCGGCACAGACCGGATATGTATCCGATGTGTTGTTCCTGACCTTCAGAGATGCTCCGAAAGAGTCCTCTAATGTCATCCAGCGGTTAAAAAGCGATACGCCTGTTTCAATTATTGGGGAGCAGGCTGAATACTACAAGGTAGAACTGGATTCCAAAGATGTCGGATGGGTCGACAAACGATTCATCAGCTTTGAAACTCCAAAAAGCATTATCATCGAAACCTTGAAACTGGAAATCAAGACCCTGGAACAGAAAATCCTTGAATTTCAGACCCAGATTCAATCTTCCAGGAACCAGATATCAGGCGTGGAAAATGAATCCGTTCAAAAGATAAAAGAATTGGAAATTTCTTTGAAAACAGCTATGGATGAAACGGCAAAAGCAAACCTCATGCTCTCTGATACCCAAGGGAAATATGATACCCTGATAGAACAATCCAAAAACATTCAGCAGATTGTTGGTGAAAACAAACAGCTCCTGGAAAAAACCGAGTTCCTCTCGGCAGAGCTGGCTGGTTTAAAAGCAAAGGAATCGGGCTTTTTGAACGGTGATATGATCAAATGGGCACTTTTCGGAGTCGGTGTTCTCTTGCTTGGATGGCTTTTTGGACACAGCGTCTCCATCAATAAGCGAAGAGGCGGCTCATCCCTGCTCAGTTAATTAAAAAAAATATCGTGAAGGGCTTTGACGGCGATATCAAGCTTATCTTCGCGGACAATCTAAAGCGAGCCGGCTGTTAAAAAATATTTTAAATTATCTATAGAATTTAAGTCGGGCAAAGAAACGATGTTTATTTTTTTTCATTATTTACTTGACACAAACCATGATTTCTATCTATCAGATAATACAAACGATATTATTTAACAGCTAAAACCGAAGGGAGAGGAAAGTGTCCAACCAGAGTGAGTATTCAAAAAAAATTTGGGTCAAATCCTATGAGCAGGGGGTAAAAAGCGTTATAGAATACAAAGACATGCCGGTTACCCAGTATTTAGAAGAATCTGCAAAAAATTTCCCGGATCATCCGGCCTTGATTTTTCAGGGGTTTACACTTTCATTCAAAGAACTTAATGAGATGACGGCAAGGTTTTCAGCAGCTTTGAAAGATTTTGGCGTTAAAAAAGGGGACAGCGTGGCCATCCTTCTGCCCAACGTCATTCCCTGTGTTGTGGCCTATTATGCCACCCTTAAAATCGGTGCCGTTGTCGTGCTCAATAATCCCTTGTATTCCGACCGGGAGCTGGAGCATCAGTTTACAGATTCAAATTCAACCATTTTAATCACCCTGGATCTTCTGGCCAAAAGGATGGTCAGCCTTCGGGAAAAAACCAATATCAAAACCATTATATACACCTCCATAGGGGATTATCTTCCTTTTGCCAAACGTCTCTTGTTCCCCCTTGTAGCCAAAAAGAAAGGTCTTGCAGCCGATGTGGCGCCGGCCAAAAATCTCTTTAAATTTAAAGATGTCATTGCAAAATATTCCCCTGACTACAGCCAGACGCCCGTATCCATGGATGATACGGCCATGTTCCAGTATACGGGCGGGACAACGGGTGTATCAAAGGGCGTAATACTCACCCATAAAAATATCAGCTACCAGATCCAGCAGGTGGAAGCCTGGTTTCCTGCATTTAAAAAAGGGGCTGAAGTCATGCTCGGCGCCCTTCCCATATTCCATGTGTTCGGCATGTCAGTGTCCATGAATTTTGCCATCCGGATGGGGTGGGCCAATGTTCTTGTCCCCAAGCCACAGCCGGAACCGCTGCTGGAAGCCATCAGCAAATTCAAGGTGTCCTTTGCGCCCCTGGTGCCCACCATGTATATCGGGATACTGGATCATCCGGATATGGAACATACGGATTTAACCAGCATCAAAGGGTGTTTTTCCGGCAGTGCCCCCCTGCCCCTGGAAGTGATCAACAAATTCCAGGAAAAGACCGGCGCCATTATTGTCGAAGGGTTTGGTCTTACCGAGTCCACACCGGTTACCCATATCAATCCCTTTAACGGTTTAAGAAAACAGGGCAGCATCGGAGTTCCGATCCCGGATACGGAATGCAAAATAGTGGATCTGAACGATAAAACCAAGGAGGTCCCCCTGGGAGAACCGGGCGAACTCCTGATCCGCGGTCCTCAAGTCATGAAAGGGTATCTGAAGAAACCCGATGAAACAAAAAAGACATTGACTGAGGACGGGTTCCTGTGTACCGGTGATGTGGCAAAAATGGATGAAGACGGATATTTCTATATTGTGGACCGTATTAAGGATATGATTATTTCAGGCGGTTATAATGTTTATCCGCGGGATATTGATGAAATTCTGTTTGAACATCCCAAGATACTTGAAGCCTGCTGCATCGGCATCCCCCATGAAAAACGCGGGGAAGCGGTCAAAGCCTTTGTTGTCTTAAAAGAAGGACGGGAAATGACGGAAAAAGAGGTCATTGACTACTGTGACACCAAACTTGCCAAATATAAACTGCCGGTAAAGGTGGAATTCAGGAAAGAACTTCCCAAATCCAATGTTGGAAAAATTCTGAGAAAAGACTTAAGAAAACAGGAACTCGAGAAATAGGCTGCAGGGAGTAAGCAAGTGACACATCACGATTTAAAATACCGTCTCAACCTGGAAGACCGGGAATATATTGTTCACAACATCCGTCTGCTGGAAAACATGGGGCTCACAAAAATCGAAACCCTGCCCTTTTCAGCCCGGATACTGATAGAAAACCTTGCACGGCATATGGATTCAGGTCTCATTCAATGGCCGGATATTGTCGATACAATAAAATTCTATGAAACCGATCCGGATGATTCCAAGCTCATCGCCTTTTACCCGTCACGGGTTCTGATGCAGGATTTTACAGGTGTTCCTGCCGTGGTTGACTTTGCCGCCATGAGGGATGCTGTTTCCGCTAAAGGGGCAGATCCCCGGAAAATAAATCCCCTTGTGCCGGTGGACCTTGTCATTGACCACTCCATCCAGGTGGATCATTTCAGGGAAAAAAACTCATTTTTCCTGAATGCTCAAAAAGAATATGAACGCAACAAAGAGCGGTACCAGCTCTTAAAATGGGCCCAGAAAAATTTTGATAATTTCAGGGTTGTACCGCCCGAATCCGGGATCTGCCACCAGGTCAACCTTGAATATCTGGCCACGGTTGTTTCCACAAGAAAGACAAGCGACGGCATCCTTGCTTTCCCTGATACCCTTGTGGGTACAGACTCCCATACAACCATGATCAATTCCCTGGGTGTCCTTGGCTGGGGTGTCGGCGGCATTGAGGCGGAAGCCGTCATGCTGGGGCAGCCTTATTACATGAATCTTCCCCGGATCATCGGAGTCAATCTTATCGGCAAACCTCAAAAACGGATCACATCCACGGATATTGCACTCTATATTACCCAGACCCTTCGTAAAGAGAACGTTGTTGAAAAAATCGTCGAATACACAGGAGATGGGTTAAAACACCTGACCCTGACCGACAGGGCGACCATTGCCAATATGTCTCCGGAATATGGGGCAACCGCCGGATTTTTCCCGGTTGATGAGCAGACCCTTTCATATCTTAAAAAAACAAACCGGGCTAAAACAGCATCCCTTGTAGAGGCCTATTGCAGAACCTGCGGATTCTTCAACACCCATGACCACAATATCCGCTTCTCAAAAAAAATAGACGTGGATCTTTCCCTGATCGAAACCTCGATTGCAGGCCCCTCCCGGCCCCAGGACAGGATTTCGTTATCCAAAGTCAAAGAGACAACAACAAAAATATTTGACCTCGGGAACAGGAAAACAATTCAGATCAATCCTGATAAAAAGCCCCAGGCCCTTACCCACGGAAGCATTGTGATTGCCGCCATCACCTCCTGCACCAACACTTCCAATCCCTATACCATGATAGGTGCCGGGCTTGCTGCAAAAAAAGCTGTTGAAAACGGTCTGTCCATCCCCTGGTTTGTCAAAACATCCCTGTCTCCCGGTTCCAGGGTTGTCCTGGATTATCTGAAAAATTCAGGGCTGATGAAATATTTTGAAGCGCTTGGATTTAACAATACAGGGTTTGGATGCATGACCTGTATCGGAAACAGCGGCCCCCTTGACCCTCTCATTGATGAATCCATAAAAACCCACCATCTGGATGTCATGTCCGTTCTTTCCGGAAACCGGAATTTTGAAGCCCGGATTCATCAGGATGTCAAAGGTAATTTTTTGATGTCACCCATTCTTGTTGTGATCTATGCCATTGCAGGAAGGATTGACATTGATCCTGAAACAGAACCGCTTGGTATTTCAAAAAAAGGAAAACCCGTATGGATGAGGGATATCTGGCCCGAGCCGGAAGAAATCAATCATTTTGTTGAAACATATGTCCATGAAAAATTTTTCAAAGACCAGTATGATCACATATTTTCGGGTGACCGGCTCTGGCAGGAACTTCAGGTCGATGAAAACACAACATTTAAATTTGATGAAGCATCCACCTATATCCGGAACCCCCCTTTTTTCAGTCATTTTTCATTGGACATGCCCAGGGCCTTGGAGATTAAAGACGCCCGGGCTCTTCTTGTCCTGGGGGACTCCGTGACAACGGATCATATCTCGCCGGCAGGGGCCATACCGGTAAATTACCCGGCCGGAACCTATCTTGCCGGGCATGGGGTCAAACCCTGGGAATTCAATTCTTACGGCTCCCGGAGAGGCAATCATGAAATCATGATGAGAGGAACCTTTGCCAATATCAGAATCAAAAACCGCCTGGTTTCGGAGCCGGGAGGATGGACCCTGAAATTCCCGGAAATGGAAAAAGACTATGTTTTTGATGCTTCCCAAAAATACCAGAATCAGAAAACCGACCTCCTGGTTTTTGGCGGAAAAGAATATGGTTCCGGATCTTCAAGGGACTGGGCTGCAAAAGGCCCAAGCCTTCTTGGCGTCAAAGCGGTAATTGCTGTGTCTTTTGAAAGGATTCACAGATCCAACCTGGTTGGGATGGGTGTTCTTCCCTTAACCTTTCTGGAGAATGAATCTTTTGAATCCTTAAATCTCAAAGGTGATGAAATATTTGAAATCCCGGGCCTGGATCAGATCAGGCCCAATGGAATCCTGACAGTCGCTGTCGTAAAAAACAATACAAAAACAAGCTTCAGGGTCATGACCAGGCTGAACACGGATATTGAGGTTGATTATATCAGAAACGGCGGCATCCTTCCCTATGTGCTGCGTCAGATGATTAAATACTGACTTCTTTTTTTTACAATCTGTGATATATTTATTCCGTTCTGTTCTGTTCTGTTCTTATCTTACAGAAATTTAATAAAAACAACAGACTGACAGCAGGGGGGAATATGAAAAAAACAGCAATGATTTTTTGTATTGTTTTATTCATGCCTGGAATATGTCTGACAGGCTTTGCCGGAAATGAAAAGCTTGTATTTGACACTCAGGATTTTGCACCTTTCAGTTATATGGAAAACAAAAAAATTTCAGGGCCTGGTGCAGATATTATTGATCTTGTGTGCAGAAATATTAATGTGGATTATGAATTAAGGCTTTTACCCTGGGCAAGGGCACAGGATGAAATAAAATGCGGGCAGGCAAATGCACTTTTTCTGATCGGTAAAAACAAGGAGCGGGAAAAATGGCTGGATTTCGGACCGCCAATAATAAATACGGAATATGGTTTTTTCACACATAGGGAAAATAAAACTATCCATAAGACGAGTAATGATTTTGCAAATTATACGATAGGCGTTTACGGACCTTCAAATACTGCAACCGCGTTGCTTGAAGCCATAAAGGGAGTTCCTGATGTCAAAGTGGAAATGACCCCGGATGATATAGCTGCCTTTAAGAAACTGGATGCCGGGAGGATAGGGGCTGTCTACTCAAACATTGATGTTGGAAACCTGATGATCAAAAATCTGAAACTTGAAAATATAAGGCATTCGCTCACCCATAAAAAAATTCGGTATTATATAGGGTTTTCAAAGGAAAAAACCGACAGGGCACTGACTGGAAAATTCTATGATAAATTGATAGAACTTCAGCAGAATGGGGAAATAGCCAAGATCCTGAAAAAATATGATATGAAATAACAATTTCAAGTTGAACCCGTCTATTTGATTTTTTCTTTTACCCTGTTTTTTAAATATGTGATATAGTGCTCTCCACTGTTTTTTTACAGGAATTTTATTAAAATGTAATTTAGAGGAAAGATCAGGGTATGGAAATCAATCATTACGAGTTTAAATACGGCGAGTTTGGGGAAACCCTGGGTGTTCAGATTAATATTAAAGGATTTGATGTTCTGCGCTTTAACAACATCAGCAAAGGCCCTGCCTTCACCATTGAAGAACGGCAGAAACTCAAACTCAGCGGTTTTCTTCCACCCAGAGTGAAAACCCTGGATGATCAAATCAGAGGTTGTCTTGCTACTGTCAGGGGAAAAACGACCGACATTGACCGATATATCTATCTTAGGAATCTTTACGACCGGAATGTGGTCCTTTTCAATGCCGTTGTTGCCAGCAATGTCACGGAATTTTTACCCATCATCTATACCCCCACGGTAGGTCTTGCCTGCCAGCAGTACTCTAAAAATTTCCGGGGAGCCAACGGAATC
>MGTJ01000109.1:0-43216 GCA_001799395.1 Desulfobacterales bacterium RIFOXYA12_FULL_46_15
TCCCGGAACCGGGATGAATCATGAAGATAAATATACCTGATAAAATAGTTTATTGGATCGTCATGCTAAAAAGGAAGAGAAATGGAAACAAAAGAATTATTAAAAATAGCAGATACTAAACTGCTCAAGGTCACGAACCGGCCTGACATAATTATGCAAAGCGGACAGGGTCTCAATCTCATTGATACGGAAGGAAATGTTTATCTGGACTTTATCGGCGGATGGGCCGTGAACTGCCTGGGACATTCACCCAAAGTGATTTCCGATGTTCTTACAGAGCAATCCCGGACACTGATCAATGCCAGTCCTTCTTTTTACAATGTACCCATGCTGGAATATGCAGAGCTGCTAACCTGCCATTGCTGTTTTGACCGGGTGTTCTTCACCTCAACCGGAGCAGAAGCCAATGAGGGAGCCATAAAGCTGGCCAGAAAATACGGCAGCAAATTCAAGAACGGCGCATCCGATATTATCACAACCCTTCGCGGATTTCATGGAAGGACCCTCACCACCATGTCCGCAACCGGTAAAAAAGAATGGGAAAAACTGTTTGAACCCAAAACCCAAGGGTTTATCAAAACCATATTCAATGATGTTGAATCGGTTCAAAAAGCTGTCACAAAAGATACCTGCGCCATTATGATAGAACCGGTCCAGGGTGAAGGCGGGGTCAATGTTGCCGATCAGGACTATGTCAAAAAGTTGAGACAGTTATGCAGTGAAGAAAATATTCTTCTTATTTTTGATGAAATTCAGACCGGCATGGGAAGAACCGGAAAGCTGTTCTGTTATGAACATTACGGTATTGAGCCGGACCTCATGACCCTTGGCAAGGGAATCGGAGGAGGATTTCCGCTTTCAGCACTGCTGGCAAAAGAACGATTGAATATTTTTGACCCAGGCGACCAGGGCGGCACTTATACGGCACAGCCATTGGCTATGTCTGTCGGGTTGGCGGTTCTCAAAGAACTTTTGAACAAGGACCTGGTTACACACACCCGGAAAATGGGTGATCTGATGATGAAAAGGCTGGCCGAACTATCAGAGCATTATGAAATCGAGAATATCCGAGGCAAGGGATTGTTGATTGCATTTGACCTCACTAAAACAAAAGGTGCTGATTTTGTTGCCAAATGCTTGAAAGACAGGCTTCTGATCAATTCTCCAAAAGAAACATCCATCCGGCTGATGCCGCCGCTGGTGGTAACTGAAGAAGAAATAGAAAAGGCAATATCGATCTTTAAAATCAATCTTGCCGAAAGATAAACAGCATAACTAAACAGATACAGGCACTGGCCTGCATCTATGACAATAAAAACGAAGGGGTAATGTGACACGTTTAGAAGAATCAAAGATAAAAGAACATTATCATTCAGACAATCTGCTGCAAAAGATAAAGGATGCATTGCAAAAAGCCGGGAAAGACCTTACCCGGCTTGAATTAAAAGATCTTGCCCCTGTGGATCAGCTTCATACTGGCGGTGCCCTGTCCAGCATTGAACTTTTCAGAAAAGCCGGGTTTTTACCCGATGAACAGGTGCTGGATGCAGGCTGCGGCATTGGCGGATCATCAAGGCTTCTGGCCAAAGAATTCAATTGCCGGGTGACTGGTCTTGATCTTTCAGACCTTTTTATCGAATGTGCCGTCTTTTTGACAAACTGCACCGGGCTTGAAGAAAAGGTCAGGTTTCAGGAAGGCTCCGTCATTGACCTGCCATTTGAGGATCACTCCTTTGATGCGATCCTGTGTCAGCATATTCTCATGAATATCGAGGATAAGGCTGCTGCGGTTAAAGAATTTTACCGGGTGCTGAAACCGGGCGGAAAACTGGTGCTCCATGAAATTTCCCAAGGCCTGGGCCAGGGCATATGCTATCCGGTCCCCTGGGCATCTAAAGCATCCCTGTCCTTTCTTGAACCATGGGAAGACCTGGCCTGCATCATTCAACAGGCAGGATTTGAAAAAGCCTTTGTTTCTGATGAAAGCCGGAAAGCATCTTTATGGTGGGAAAAGGTGAAAAAGGCATCTGAAACTCACACCCAGAGGCCAGACTCCCTCGGCCCCGGTATTGTTTTTGGGGAAAATGCCATTTTTTTCGGGCAAAATATGGCTGCCAATTTTAAGAATAATACCGTTTGTCTGATTGAAGCCCTTTTCAAAAAAGGGAAGGATGATTAATGTCTATGATCATGAACCTATTATATCAGGAGGCACCATGATTTCACAGAAACTTCAGGATGCATATAACCAACAGATCAACCGTGAATTATTTTCAGAATACCTTTACCTTTCCATGGCTGCATATTTTAACTCTGCCGGGTTAAAAGGGTTTGAAAACTTTTTCCTGATCCAGGTCCGGGAAGAAAGACTGCATGCCATGAAAATGTATCAATTTGTCAATGACCGGGGGGGTAGGGTTTATTTAAAAGCCCTTGAAGCCCCTGAAACAGAATTTAAAAATGCCCTTGAAACATTCGAAAAGGCCTATGGTCATGAGAAACTGGTTTCAAGGCTGATCAACGACCTGATGGATCTGGCCATCAGGGAAAATGATCATGCTGCAAAAAGCCATCTTAACTGGTTTGTTGAAGAGCAGGTGGAAGAAGAATCCACAATGGAAACCATTGTGAATAAATTAAAACTCATCGGCGGTGAAGGCCACGGTCTTCTTATGCTGGACAATGAACTGGCCCAGCGGGTGTTCACACCGCCGCCGGTAAAATAACAACTCTCTTTTTTGAATATAAAGAGGCTGATACCCTTTCAACGGATATCAGCCTCTTTGTTTTTGGTTCTCTTAAAAAAAATTATCCGAAGAATGACGACAACTGATCTTTAAATATTTCTCCTGTTATTTTCTCAATCATTTTATCGATTTTTTGTCCTGCATTTTCAACTGCATTATAGAGAAATTGATCTTCTCCGCTGTTGTTTTCCTTCATATTCCCCAGATGATGCCTGAAGAGCTTTTCAATGGGTTTTTGAGCCTTATCCATCAGCTTTTCTTCAAGCTGGTCAATCATTTCAGCCATTTTTTCAAAAAATGTATCCGGATTTTCCAAGACAGGCTCAGGAATGGCGCCTATTGTATCTGCTTCAATTTCAGATGTGGCCACATAGGATTTTTGATACATAATCTCAGCAGTATAAGCATCGATTGAATCATAGCCCCCCATGGAAAGCGCAGCTGCAACGGCATCATCCATACTGCCGCCGGTCATTTTTGAAATGACCTCATCAATACCTTTGACAATAGACTCAATATCCAGGAGTTCCTGTTCATTTAAATCCCCTTCAACGGAAAATATAAAGTTTTCCCCTGAAGCAAGGGTGATTTCCCTTTGATTCTGAGTCACGGCCGTTTTTCCGGCATTGGTTTGCAGGACACCCCTGCTGTTATACAAAGAAGCATCAAGTTTTGAGTAAGTGCCGGATGAAAGAGTGACCAGATCCCCTTCCCTGGTCTTGATGGTTAATCCGGCATCAAGGCTCTCATAGGCGCTATAGGATTGTTTTTTTACATAGTTTGAGAATTGAGAGTCAGACAAGGGGTTATTATACCTGGATGATGGTTCTGCCGAAAAAGGCTGGCTTTGTATGCTGCTCATATTGTTTCTCCTTTAAAAAACAGGGAATTGTTAACTATTTACGGTAGAATGTTTATCGGCCGGCTGTCACAATTAATTAAAATAAATTATTTATTGAAGGATTTTTTATTGATATAAAAATTCATATGGATTGTTTTTCATTTACAAGACAAAAATTTCTATCCCTTTCCATTGAGAACCGGAACAAACAGCTTGTTAAATGGTGATCCGGGTTTTATCAGAAACTGACCACCAACCGGGTAAATCCCGCATCTCTCGATCTTTTTACCCGGCAATACAATGAAATCCTGACCTGGGGCGGCATGGAACATTTTATTAAACCTGGCTCCTTTGACCCGCGGTTATGGCTTGAATGTATTTCCGACCGGATCTGCTTTCACCGTTCAGTCACAGGACAGATTCTCCGGGATTATGACCTGCTTGAAGCCGTTCGGACCACAGATGCAGAAGCCTCCCCCATTCTGACGGATATCAACTGTCATATCGCCCTTGACGGGATACGGAGCCTTTATAATACAGGCTCCATTTTAAGGATCTGTGACGCTGCAGGGTTTAAATCCGTCATTCTTGGCAACACACTGGGAAAGGATCATCCAGGGGCAAAAAAAACTCCATTAATATTGCGACAGCCGCGAGTGTTATTTGTTTTCAAGTGGTAACATCCCTTTCGATTTCAAGCCGGCAGCCCTCTATCTCGATGACATCACCGGGATGAATTTTCTTTTGCTTCTGCGTTTCAACCCTGCCATTTAATTTCACCAACCCTTCCGCAATCATGTACTTTGCTTCCCCGCCGCTTGCCGCAAGGTTTTCAAACTTCAAGACCTTATGCATTTCAGTGGGTATTTTTGTCAGCCTTACAATTCTTGTTTCCATATTCTCCCAAATTAAACGATGCACCGGCCCGGAACATCTTAAAATATTCCTGCCCCGGATTGTAATGCGTCTTGCAATAACACGAGGATACATATATTGAATGGAAAAATAAACCATTAAGGATATTTTTATCATATGAAATTTTATAAATTGATCCTTGTTTATATGTTTTTCTTTTTTCTGATTTTTCAATCGCAGGGATTTTCCTTTCATTCAAAGACCGAATATGCTCTGTCAGGAAAAACCATGGGGACTTTTTACAACATTAAATTTCTGGCAGACAAGAATGAAGACCTTGATTCATGGCAGACCCGGGTGGATATCTGCCTCAAGGATATCAATAAAACATTTTCAATGTTTGACCCTGAAAGCCGGCTCTCAGTGTTTAACCGGCTGGAAATCAAAAAAAACATGAAAGCCCCTCCGGATTTTTATTCCGTGCTTTTAACTGCGCAAAAGCTATATCAGATGACCCATGGCGCATGGGATGGAACGGTTAAACCCCTTGTGGACCTCTGGGGATTCGGGACTCGGAAAAAAGAAGATAAAATCCCGGAACCTTCAGAAATCACCCTTGCTTTATCAAAAACCGGATTTCATCATATCCGGCTCATGGAAAATCATACAATATCTAAAGATACTGATCTGACGCTTGATTTGAGCTCCATTGCAAAAGGATACGGCGTAGATGCCGTTGCCGCTCTGTTTATGTCTTCAGGCATCAGTAATGTTCTGGTTGAAATCGGCGGCGAGCTTTATGCAGCCGGTAAAAACAGAAAAGGGGAACCCTGGTCCGTAGGCATCAGCAGACCGGATAAAGACAATTCAAAACAGGATCTGTATAAAATTGTCCGGCTGAGCAACCAGGCCATTGCCACCAGCGGCAATTACAGAAATTTCTTTGAAATGAACGGAAAATCCTATCACCATATTATTGACCCGAAAACCGGATTCCCGGCAGATGGTCGTATTGTAAGCGCCTCGGTCATCTCAGAAGACTGCACCTTTGCAGACGGACTTGCCACTGCCCTCATGGTCATGGATGTAAAAGAAAGCCTCAGGCTCGTCAACAGCCTTGAGGGTACCGAATGCATGATCATAGAAAAAAACGGAGACGTTTTGGAAAGCCGGATGTCTAAAAATTTTCAGCGTTTTTTATCGGATTAAACTTTCATACTTTCTGCCCTGAAATGTATCCCTTCTTTCAAGCTCATCCTGGATCATATTAAAAGTTTCCCGGTACCCGGCCGCCCACAGGGGCGCTCTTAATTCATCCGGGTGGGGGTCTCCTGTGATCCTCTGGATAATGATATGTTCCGGCAACAATTCCAGGAAATCACAAACGATATCGACATATTCCGCCTGCGTGAGGGGGGAATACTCCCCCTGCTGCCACATTTTTTCAAGAAAAGTTCCCTGGATGACATAAAGCAGATGGATCTTAATCCCATTAATCCCGCTGCCGGCCAGTATCTTCGCCGTATCGAGCATCATTTTTCTGTTTTCACCCGGAAGCCCCAGGATGACATGGGTGCAGATCTGAATCCCCCGGTTCAGGGTCAGGTTCACAGCATGGACAAAATCCTGAAAGGTATGTCCCCTGTTGATGAGGCGTAATGTGTCATCATGAACAGACTGAAGCCCGTATTCGATCCAGACAAGATGCTCTTTTGTATAGGTTTCGATCAGATTGAGCTTTTCTACGTCGATGCAATCGGGCCTCGTACCAATGGCCATACCCACCATGCCGTCACAGGAAAAGGCTTCATCATACATGGCTTTCATATGGTCAACCGTGGCATAGGTATTGGAATAGGATTGAAAATAAGCCAGAAATTTTTTTGCCTTATATTTCTTAATACTCCCGATTTTCCCGGTCTCGATCTGCTCTCTTATAGACAATCCTTTTTCAGACAGGCCTGAGCCTGAACCTTTCTCATTGCAATAAATGCACCCTGACCGGGAGAGCCGACCGTCCCGGTTGGGGCAGGACAGACCGGCATCAATGGAAATCTTCTGTACCCTCTCACCGAATAAGCCTCTTAAATAGGCATTATAATCCGAATACCGTTTTTTTTTCCCCATCTGCCCTTGCCCTTCTCCCTGAAAGTAAATATCTCTGGCCGGCCAAATCAGCCGTTTTTTTAAAAAATATCATTTAATGGAATTGTTATAAAGTCATTTTTCAAACCCGAGGTTGACCAAATCTTCAGGCAAGGATATACTTTGCCGCCATGAATTCAGACTATAAAGATTATAAAAATTATGATGTTATTGTTATCGGTGCCGGTCATGCCGGGTGCGAGGCTGCCCTTGCATCGGCACGCATGGGCTGTGCGACCCTTCTTTTAACCATTGACATGGATAAGATTGCCTCCATGCCCTGCAGCCCCTCCATCGGCGGAATGGCCAAGGGGCAACTGGTCAAGGAAATTGACGCCCTGGGCGGTCAGATGGCCAAAATCACCGACTCTTCGGCCATTCAGTACAAAACCCTGAATACCAGCAAAGGTCCTGCGGTTCATTCGACCCGGACCCAGAACGACAAAGGCCTGTATTCAAGAAATATGAAGGCTGTGATCGAAAAAATAAAAAACCTGGATTTAAAACAAGCCATGGCCCATGAACTCGGGGTTGAGAATCAGACTATAACCGGAATCGTGGACCAGACCGGGTTTGAATATTCGGCAAAAGCCGTTGTTATTGCCACAGGAACTTTCCTCAAAGGGACGGTTCATATTGGGGCATCAAAAATCCAGGCAGGGCGGGCCGGAGAATTTTCATCCATCGGGCTTGCACAGAATCTTGCCGATCTCGGTTTTACGGTCGGCCGGATGAAAACCGGAACCCCGCCGCGGCTCCATGCAGATACCATCGATTTTTCACAATTTACCGCTCACCCGTCGGACAGCGCCCCAAAGCCGTTTTCCTTTTCAACAAAAACCATCACCAACCCCATGCTGCCGAGCTATATGGGCCGCACCAACCAGGACACCCATGACATTGTCCGGCAGAACCTGCAATATTCAGCACTTTACGGAGGTCATATCAAGGGCCGGTCTGCACGCTACTGCCCTTCCTTTGAGGATAAAATCGTCAAGTTTCCCGAACGGGAAAGCCACCATGTCATCCTGGAATATGAGGGGCTTCACACAAAGGAGATTTATGCGTCCGGTCTCGGCAACAGCCTTCCCCTGGAGATCCAGTACAGAATCGTCCGATCCGTAAAAGGGCTGGAGTCGGCCAGGATCATGAGGCCTGCATATGCCATTGAATATGATTATATCAATCCCCTTGAGCTGAAACCGACCCTTGAAACCAAAAAAATCAAAGGGCTGTTTCTTGCAGGGCAGATCAATGGTACATCCGGGTACGAAGAAGCCGGAGCCCAAGGATTATGGGCAGGGATTAACGCTGCCTGTATGGCTCAGAAACGGCCGCCCTTTGTTCTGGATCGATCCGATGCCTATATGGGGGTCATGGTGGATGACCTTGTGACACGGGGCACCAATGAGCCCTACCGCATGTTTACTTCCAGAGCGGAATACAGGCTTCTGCTCAGGGAAGACAACGCAGATCTGAGACTCTCCAGGGCCGGCAATGAGCTGGGCCTTGTGGATAGCGATGTAGTGAAATTCTGTGAAGAGATAAAAAAGCAGTCAAAAAAAGAAATCAAACGGATTAAAACCTTTGTGGTAAAACCCACCCCTGCCGTCAACGACTTTCTCCTGACCAAAGGAACAGCCCCCATCACTAACGGGGTAAAGCTTGAACAACTGCTGAAACGTGCGGAACTGGATTATGCTTCCCTTAAAAATTTATTCCCTCCGCCGGAACCTGTTTTAAAAAGGGCCGAGGAACAGGCTGAGATCGAAATCACATATGAAGGATATATCCTGCGCCAGCTCAATGAGATCAAAAAATACAAGGATCTTGAACGGATCCGGATACCGGACGGATTTGATTATTCCGCTGCCCCGGGACTTTCAAATGAATTAAAGGAAAAACTATACCGGATACTTCCCGCATCCCTGGGACAGGCGTCCAGGATTGACGGGATGACACCGGCCGGCATTTCCGTCCTGATGGTCGCAATTTTGGCTTTCCAAAATAGAAACAAGAACTTGACTTAAAACAATTCAAACTTACTATAAGAAGCACAAATAATTAAATTAATTGGATTTATGAGTAAAAGGAACCCTGTATGGCTGATGACTATTATAAAATTTTAGGTATTGAAAAAAATGCCGGCCCTTCTGAAATAAAAAAAGCCTATCGAAAACTAGCCATGAAATATCATCCCGACAAAACCAAGGGAGATAAATCTCTGGAAGAAAAATTCAAAAAGATCAGCGAGGCCTATGCGGTCTTAAGTGACCCTGAAAAAAGAAATCAATACGATACATATGGATCTGCCGGTTTTCAGCAGCGATTCTCCCAGGAAGATATTTTCAGAAATTTTGATTTAGGTGATATTTTAAAGGAATTCGGGTTTGGCGGACCCATGGGGGGGGGATTCTCAAATGCCGGCAGGGGCGGCAGGCAAGGCGGCTTTTCCGGTGGTAACCCGTTTTTTCAGAATGCCGGTCAGGGCGGTTTCGGGCAGAGGCAAAGGCCCCCGGCCAAAGGGAAAGACATTGAATACGAAATTCCTCTGACACTTCATGAACTCATCAATGGCACAAAAAAAACCATCACCATCAGCCAGGGCGGCAGCACCCGGGCCATTGAAGTCAATATTCCCAAAGGACTGACCGAAGGCAAAAAAATCCGGCTGGCCGGAAAAGGTGAAACAAGTCCCAACGGTGGTCCGGCAGGTAATCTCTACATCCGCTCCCAATTTATCCCGACAGACGGATGTACCATTGAAGGCAATGACGTGCTGGTTTCAAAACAGGTTCCACTAACCCATACCCTGCTCGGAGACACCCTTGAAATTGTCACACCGGACGGGATGACCCTCAACCTGAAAATCCCGGCCGGCACAAACCATAAGGCAAAAATGCGGATCCCGGGCCGGGGAATTCCTGAGATGAAAGGAAATGATTGCGGAGATCTCTTTATTGTGATTAATATTATCATGCCAAAGGAATTGACGGCCAAACAAAAAGAAATTATCCAACAACTTAAAAAAACAGGACTATAATCCATAACATGCCTGAATTCATCCCCTTGATATCTGAACAGGAAATACATGAACAGATTCAAAAAACCGGACAACGGATTTCTATTGACTATAAAACAAAAGACCTTGTTCTTGTAGGTATCCTGAAAGGATCATTTATTTTCCTTGCCGATCTTTCCCGAAGGATAACCATAGACCATGAGATCGATCTGATCGGCGCTTCATCCTATCATGGGACAACTTCGACCGGCAATCTGGTATTTACCAAAAAGCCGGATCTGAATCTCGAAAACCGGGATGTCCTCCTGGTGGAAGATATCGTCGATACAGGCCAGACCCTGATCAAGATAATTGAATCCATTATTTCGTTAAACCCTCGTTCCATAAAAATCTGTGCGCTGATTGACAAACATGAACGGCGTAATGTAAAAATTGATGTGGATTATTCATGTTTTTCGCTTGAAAAAGGGTTTATTGTCGGGTATGGACTGGACTATAATGAAAAATATAGAAACCTTCCTGCCATCTATGACCTGAAACTTTAGGAAACCTTAAAACTTCAGAATAAGAGGAACCCAATGATTATTACCTGTAATCAGTGCTCAACAAGTTTCAATCTTGACGCTGCTCTTGTCAAGACAAACGGTTCAAAAGTTCGTTGCAGTGTCTGCAAAAATATTTTTACAGCCTATCCATTGCCCCGGAAACCGGAACAGGCCGGTGAAACACAGCCGGATGGCATTCCTGAATCAGCCCCGGCTCCTGACGACATTTCCGGTTTTGAAATGGAAGACAATGATTTTTCTTTTGAAGAAAATGATTTTGATCTGAATGCCGGTAATGGGGAAAAAATACCGGACGAAAAAGAATTTGAGTTTGAAACAGAAGATATTTTAATTGATGTTGATGAACAAAAAGACGCTGATGTTGATGGAATTGAATTTGAACCCATGAAAGCTGAGCCTGAAGAATTAACGCTCAGCATGGAGGAAAGCGAACCAGACCTCCATATTGAAAAGGGGACGGATATTCTTGCAGATAATTTTAATGATACGGATTCGCATGGGCAAGAAGAAACTCTTACAAAGGAAGAAGGAATAAATGCAGTAGAAGAAGAAAAAGCAGAGTTTGAGCTTGAATTTGATATGGACGATGATCCAGCCGGTAACGCTGATCAATTTCCCCTTAAAATCGTACAGGAACCCGAAGATCAGGAAGATGTGCTGGCCCTTGAAGACACAGAAGATAAAGGTTTTAATGAGCTTGATGAAATAGTGCTGGAAGATGATTTTTCAGACTATGATGAAGTGTTGGCACAGGAAACCGACCCCCATGAGGCTTCAGAGGCTTCAGAGGCTTCAGAAGATGCAGAAGATGCAGAAGATGCAGAAGATGCAGAAGAAAAATTCGAAAAAGATATTCAGGGACAAGAAACAATAGAAGCAAGATCTTTGATTGAAAAAGTGACGCCCTTGATGGATTTACCGGAAAGATCTTTAAGAAAGGAGAAAAAGCCTCTGATCAGCCTTCCTCTTCTGATGCTTCTCCTGATCTTTTTTCTAACGGCCGGGGCCTATATTACCAGCATCCTGACCGGATACAAAATCCCTCATCTTTCCGACGTTAACATCCCTTTCTTTGAAAAATATCTGAAAAAAACCGCTCCTGCTGCAACGGAGCCAAAACCGTTCCCCAGTGAAAACAGCGTAAACGGAAGATTTGTTTCCAACACCGGCAGCGGACCTCTGTTCGTCATTACCGGGCGTGTGGACAACCCATCCGGTATTGCGTTAAGCCATATCGAAGTTCAAGGGACCTTATCCACAAAAGAGATACCGGTTGCCAAGACAAAAAATGTGTTCTGCGGGAATATCATAACAGAAGAAATGTTGAAATCAGGCAATTTAGAAGAAATGATGAAACTTCTTGAAATCAGGGAAGGTGCCCATAACTCCAATGTGGATATTAAACCTGGTGCGGGTGTCCCTTTTATGATCGTATTTTCCGATCTCCCTGAAAAACTACAGAATTTTAATGTCAAGGTGGTAGGGTTTGATAAAACAGCCGGTAAATAAAAATACATATTGACAATGGAAGCTTTCTTGTGATACTTTTGCCGGGTTTTTGGTTCATGGCGACGTAGCTCAGCTGGTCAGAGCATGCGGCTCATATCCGCAGGGTCCGGGGTTCAAGTCCCTGCGTCGCTACCAAGTCTATACAAAGGCCGGTAGTCATGGCATCCCAACATGATTACCGGCCTTTTTGTCAGATCTCTTATATTGTGTGCCTTAAAATTTTACACCCATTGTGACGAGAATTTCAAAGGGGTCGCCAAGAGTGCCTTTATCTGCCCAGGTATTGTTTACATAAGTGGGATAGAGATATTCATTGTTCAGGATATTGGAACCCCGGATGTTCAGGTATACCCCTTTATCGAACAGGTCGTTGAATCTCAGGTTTGCACCAAGGAGAAAATGACCGTCCACTGATTGGCCGATCCTTCCCCCGGCCCCGCCGTTTAAAGCAGCATTCCATTCAGTTTCCATTTCATCTACATAGGTTCCGGTTAGTGCAAAACTTATGGTACCTGTAAAATCGTAGGATAATTTTGCATATCCAAGAAGATGCGGGGAATAGGCAACCTCTATGTGTCCATACCCGTCCCGTTGATCTTCAGTGTCCTGATATGTCAGGCTGAAATCTGCATGGAATTTTTCACAGGGATTTGTAAGAATGGACAATTCGGCGCCATTGGTGACAAGTTTTCCGCCATTGGAAGAATATTGCACAAGCTGATTTCCAACCAGGGAATTGTTCCTGACGATCAGCCGGTCCAAGGTATTGTGAAACACGGATAAATTGGCGGTTATTTTTGATGAAGGAACCGTCATGTAATTAAGTTCAAAGGTTTCTATTTCTTCCGGCTCAAGGTTTGGCCGGCCGCTTACAAACTGGTCCCTGTTCTGAAAAAAGGAAGGTCTTGCAATGGCCTGACTGTAAAGAAATTTGAATACATTCTGATCATTATATGAATAGATGGCGGCAAGGCTGGGAATGAGATCGATATCATCTTCATCATATTCACGTTGCGTAAGCGTATTAGCCGGCTGCCCCGGCTTATTGTCATGAATCATGGTATAACCAAGCAATTTCTCAGCCCTGAGTCCGCCAACCAGCCTGAATTTTTCATTCAGCAAATAATTCATCTGTGTAAAGGCAGCTAAAAGCTCAATATCATCTGTTGTGGTATCATCATAAATGAGATTGAAAATATTGACATCGGCATGAAATTCCGGATCTTTGGTCATTTTATAATATAAACCTGTGGTAACCAGGAAATCATCTGTAACATTAATAAAAGAATTGGCCTCAAACTCATACATATCGGCTTCACCGCTCGTTTCTCCGGCATCACTGCCTGTAAATACGGCTGAAGTGATATCCCAATCCAAATCAAATGAAAAATGGTGATAGATCATTTTTGTATCAATCCTGACCGCTTCACTGATCTGATTCTCATATCCGACCGCAATTTTGGCTGAATCACGGTTGTAGGCACTTCCTTCTGAAACGGCAGGTCTGAAAATGGCTGCCTCATCCGTACTTTGATTAAACATCATATCTGTATAAAAATGTTTATATTTTCCTGAGAATATGAAATTTTTTGAATCCCGTTCAAGCCTTTCCTTGGTGGTATTATTTGAAGAATTAATACCCCAGAAGGTTAACGCAGACATGTCGGTCACCATTTTATCCCAATCCTGATCCGGCCCGTCAGTTGCTGAATACCCGGCGCTTAAAGAATATTTGAATTCTCCTTCAGTTTCTGAAATCTTTGCAACAGCTCTTTCTGCCATATTTCCGTAGGAAACAGAGGCCAGGGATGTTCCATCATAGGAATCGTTGGTAATGATATTAATGGCACCAAAAAAAGCGCCCTGGCCATACATGACAGACATCGGACCCCTGACCACTTCAATTCTGTCAATGGCTTCTACGGGAATATTGAAATTAGCCATAACATTGAAATCAAACACACCTTCAGCCTGGGAAACACCATTTACAAGAAAAATGATATTCCGGGGCGTTCCGGAATAAAAACCGCGAACCCCATAAGTTTTCCGGTATGCGCCCAGGTCATCAATGACATACATGCCAGGAACATTTTCAAGAATTTCCTCCAGGCTCATATAGCCGTATTTTTCAATGTCCTTTCTGGTGATGATAACGGCACTGGCCGGGATATCTGCAATTCGTTCCTCTTTTTTTCCGGCTGTGATGATCTTTACATTCAGCATTTCCTCAATTGACATGTTTAAGATATCTTCCGGAGCAATGGATTTTTTATCCCTGGCAAAAAGCGGATAATCCTCAAAGCCCACAAGAATAAACAAAATCAATACAATCTTTAAGTACTTCATTTTGATGAGGTCCTTCCAGTCGTCAAAACATTCATAGCAGAATAGTAAAAATCCTCTAATTTTGAGGACGCTATCAAATAAAATATCCCTTGGTCAACTGTTTTTTATCCATATGCGTAAGAAACCAAGCTTTGGGGGTTATATTTCAAGAATTGCGGTTCCCCATGAAAACCCGGAACCAAATCCGGAGATCAGGACCCTGTCTTCTGACTTGATGATTTCCTGATCCAGGGCTTCCCTGAGAGCCATGGGGATCGAGGATGAGGATGTATTACCGATATACTGGTAATTCCTAAAATTCTTCTCAGGCGGAATCCTAAGAAGCCTTTGTAATGAATCTAAAATGAGTTTGCTGCCCTGGTGAAAGACAAACAGGTCAATATCATCCATGGATAAATGATTACGGTTTAAAAGCATTCTGACCTGTCTTGGGATATGAGATCCGACCTGGGCCATCAATCTTTTTCCATCCAGGGACAGATTCTCCGGGGTCCTGATATTACCGCTCTCATCAATGGTCTGTCTTTTTGTTTCTTCGGAAACCGGCATCCTGCAAAGACCGGCAGGGATATAAACGGCATCATAAGCTTTTCCCATGGCTCCGAAATCCATGTCAATAATCCCTCTGGAAGATTGAGAGGCACTCACCCAGGTTGCAGAAGCACCATCACTGAACAAGGGTTTACAGGCCCTGTCCTGGTCATGAATAAATTTGGTCAAAGACTCGGCCGTTACAATCAGAATGTTTTTTGCTACGCCTGTGGCGATAAGCCCCTTTGCCACAGCCAGGGAATATACAAAGCCGGAACAGGCCAAACCGATATCCAGACAGAAAACAGTATGGGGGAAATTCAATTCTTTATGCAGGATATAGCTGTTTTGGGGAAACAGATAATCCGGTGTAGTGGTACAAAAAAGGATACTGTCTATTTTTTCATATAGCCCAGGATTCTGGTCAAACAATTTGTTGCAGGCCAGAACGCCCATATCCAATGACGTTTCCTTGGCATCTGAAACCCTGCGGGTTAAAACGCCGGTTTTATCTTCTATTTTTTCCATGTCCCAGCCCTGGTTCAGGGCTGACAAATCAGCACTGGTAAGTCTGTTTTGAGGCAGGTAACAGGCAATATCATTGATTTTCATTCTCATCTGAAACGAGCAAGGTAATATCTCCATCAGGGGTTCAGCCCTTCTTTTTTTATCATCTCCGTTAAATATTCCGCAAGCCGGCCGGCGTTACCGAAAGGTCCGTCAGGCTCAAAATTTTCTTCATCCGACGAAATACTGATGAACATGCCGAGGGTATTATCCATCCATTCTTCAATCGCATTGATCAGATCCAGAAAAGCCATTGAATCCAATTGCGATGACTCGCCGATAATAACGGTCTCCTCAGATACTTCAAGACCCAGCCCCTCTTCCTGGTTGATTCTTTCCAGAATCTCAAGAATCATATGACTTATTGTTTCTCTTTTAATCATCACAGCCTTTAATTTTTACCGGTTGATATTTAATAAATCCCTAATATGCCGTTTCATCTGTCTGGCCATCACATTTACATTGGGTGCACTGTTCATGGTGATATGATTGCCCGGAACCGTGTAGACGTTCGCACCTGTTTCAGCCAGGGGCAGCCAGGCCATTTCAGCGTGAGCATCATAGTCTTCAAGCGGTTCATTTGCCCTGAAAAACATCAGAAAACTCATGATCGGGCCGGGAGTATATCTGCGCATGGCTTCCACATGGATTTTGATCATATTGATAAAATCGCTTGAGAACCGGTCCGGAATCATGTCCCCTTTATTTTGAGCCTGCGCTTTTTGAATAATACAGTCGATCTGGCGGTTTGGATCATCTTCGAATCCATACAATTCTTTTTCCAGGTTTCCTGCAGAATCAAGGATATTGGGAAAGAGCCGGCACAGGATCTGGGCATTGCTCTTTACAGGCGGCACCATATGGCCTGGGCCGGGAGTGTCTGCCATATAGATGAATTCAATCTTGTGGCCTCTTTTGATGAGCTGTTGAGCCGCCTCATAGGCTACCATTCCGCCAAATGAAGACCCTCCAAGCCAATAGGGGCCTTTTTTCTGGATTTTCATTATCTGATCTACATGATGCGCTGCTATTTCTTCTATGGATTCCAGGGGCCTGTCGTTCCCGTGAAGTCCTTTTGCCTCAATGCCGTATATGGCATTGGGAATATTAAGGGCATGAACCAGATCAAGATAAAAATACAAATGCCCTGCCCCGGGATGGCATAAAAAAAGGGCTGGAGACAAACAACCTTTTTTAAGCTCGACAATATATTCCGATGCAGCCCTTGGGTCTGTTTTAAGGGATTTTGAGACTGACCGGTCACGGATATACCGTGCCAGGCTGCCAATGGTTGAACAACTGATCAATATATTGGCGGACAGGTCGATATCAAATCTATCGCGCAATTGCTCCAGCATCATGACAGCGAGCAGGGAATCACCCCCTAGTTTAAAAAAATCATCTTGAACACTTAAATTGTGTAACCCGAGAAACTCTTCCCAGATATGGGCGACGGTCTTTTCAACAGTGTCGTTAAATTTTATAACCGGTTTGCTTTCCGGCTCATTATCGGAACCGGTATTTAAAGCCGGAAGATTTGCCGTCTCTTCAACCCAATATCGTTTTCGTTCAAAAGGATATGAAGGCAATGAAATAAAACCAGGGTTGCCCTGGTGGAGTTTTTCCCATTTAGGACAAAGCCCGTTGTTCCATAATACACCCACGGCATTCAGCAGAAAGGCTTTATCATCTGCAATCTCCCCGGGTGCCCGGACCGTTGGTAAAACCAGATGATCGCGCTGCCTGCCGGGATTCTGCAAGGCCAGGCTTGAAAGCGTTCTGCCTGGTCCTGTTTCAATCATGGCCATTTTGGGATAATGATCAAACAAGGTTGCAAGGCCATCTGAGAAATGTACCGGATTCCTCATCTGCAAAACCCAGTAGGATGGGTCTGTGGCCTGGGCTTTTGTCAACCAGGTGCCTGTTAAACTTGAAACAATAGGGATTTGAGGCGGATTCAAATGAAAACTGCTGAGAACGGTCCGGTATTTTTCCAGGATCGGGTCCAGCATCCCGGAATGAAACGCATGGGATATTTTAAGCGGGACCACAGGGATATTAAAATTCTTACAGATACCCTTGAATTTTTCCATATCCTGTCCGGCTCCTGATACCACGGTTCTTAAAGGAGTGTTGACAGCGGCAATACAAATGCTTCCGAAAATCAATTCTTTTACCTTTTCTTTTGCACACCCCACGGACATCATCTTGCCTGCAGGAAGTTCCCGGATCAACAGTCCCCTTTGAACAACGGCATCCAACGCCTCTTCCAGGGAAAACACCTTGGCGATACACGCAGCCACATATTCCCCCAGGCTGTGACCGATCATCACATCCGGGTCAATCTCCCAGTGCATTAAAAGCCTTGCCAGGGCATATTCGAAAATAAACAAGGCCGGCTGGGTAATGGCGGTTTCAGATAAGGCATTGGTATCCCAGATGTTTTTACCTTTATTAAAAAGGTTAAACATTTCAGCATTGATCCGGGAAATGATGTCAAGACATTCGTCTACCTGTTTTTTAAAGAAAGGCTCCCGGGAATAGAGATCCTTTCCCATATTCATGTATTGGGAGCCCTGCCCTGTAAACATAAAGACCACTGGAGGCCTTGTATTTTTTAAAAGATATTCGTGATCTTGTGTTTCAATGACGTAGGTGAGCTGTTCAATGGCACGTGCATTGGAATCGGCAACAAAAAATGTCCTGAAATCAAAATTTCTTCTGCCTTTCTGGAGAGTGTAGGCAATATCGGCAAGGTTTTTATATTGTTTTTGCTCCAGATGGCCTTTCAGATTACGGGCTGCCGTGATAAGGGCTGTCCGGGTCTTTGCGGAAATCGGGAAAATATGCCATCCGGGTTCGCCGGCATCTGACGGTGTAACATCCTCATATTCCTCTAAAATAGTATGGGCGTTGCAGCCGCCAAGCCCAAAGGAGCTGACCCCGGCTCTTCTGGGCAGTTTATCGGTTGTCCACGGTTTAAGTTTGGTATTGATATAAAACGGGGGATCTGAAAATTTGATATGGCTGTTGGGCTGTTCATAATGGATACTGGGCGGCAGCATTTTATGCTTGATGGCCAGGGCGGTTTTAATAACACCGGCCACACCCGAAGCAGTATCGGTGTGCCCGATATTTGCCTTGACCGCTCCAACGGCACAGGACCCTTTTTTCAAATGATATCCGCTGAACACGGTTTCCAATGCTGCGGTTTCAATGGGATCACCCACATTTGTGGCAGTTCCGTGGGCTTCAATAAAGGATATCTGTCCCGGGACCACGCCTGCATTGATCTGGGCGGACCTGATCACTTCTGCCTGTCCCGTAACTGAAGGGGCAGTGAATCCTGCCTTTCCGATCCCGTCGTTATTGATGGCCGAACCTGCGATAATCGCATAAATATGTCGTCTTTCATTGATGGCGTCGGAAAGCCGCTTTAATACAACAATGCCCACACCCTGGCTTGGGATGGTACCGGAAGCATCCCTGTCAAAGGGCCGGCACTGGCCGCTGGATGACAGGATCATGCCTTCCCGGTATAGATAACCTTTTTTAAGGTTCCCTAAAGAAATGCCGCCTGCCAGTGCAATATCGCAATCCCCGTTGAACAGCCCGCTGCAGGCCATGTGAATCCCGGTCATGGATGTGGAGCAGGCAGTTTGAATGGTTGTCATGGGGCCTTTGAGATTCAGTTTGTATCCGATGCGGCTGCTCAAAAAATCAATGCTGTTGCCGATCATGAGGTTAAAATCCCCCATCTGGTCCCGGATTTTCCGGTGCCGGCTCAAATGATCTGTATAATAGGCATTCTGACCGCAACCCGCGTAAATGCCTGTAATGTCATCGGTCCGGTGCGGATCGATCCCGGCATCCTCAAGGGCTTCCCAGGCACATTCCATAAAAATGCGGTGCTGAGGATCAATGATCCTGGCCTCCATGGGGGTGATATTAAAAAAATCGGCATCAAATTGGTCAATGCCGGCCAGCCAGCCGGATCTCGGAATAAAATGCCTATGGCGGATTAACCTTTCCGAAATACCGTTTTCGAGTAATTCCTGTTTTGAAAAATCGGAAATGGATTCAACCCCGTTTTTAATATTCTGCCAGAATTCATCTTTGCCGGCTGCTCCAGGATAGCGGCAGGCCATTCCAATGATGGCAATTTTGGAAGTATGTGGTGTTTTATATCTTTTAATGACTGCAACAGAACCGTTTTTCGATTTTTTGATATACCTTTTATCCGCTTCGGAGCGATCCAGGAAATTTGCCAGGGAGTACACAGTGGGATATTGATAAAGATCTATCAAAGATATCTCTTTATCAAAATGCTGTTTTAGTTTTGAAAACACAGACACCATTAAAAGGGAATGGCCGCCAAGATCAAAAAAATTGTCCTGTATGTTAATTCCGGAAAGCTTTAAAACATCTTCCCATATATCTGAAACAATTTTTATAGAATTGGCCTGACTCGCTTCTATTGTCTTTAAACAGGGATGCGCTTTTTGAACCTTTGGTTTCGGCAGGCCATTCCGGTCGATTTTACCATTGGGAGTTAACGGCAGCATCCCGATCAGGGTGATATGGGCCGGCATCATATAAAGGGGTAGCTTTTTTCTGATAAATTCCCTGATGTCTTTATCCGTTACCTGGCTTCCGGATTCAGGCACCACATATGCCAGGAGGATATTATCCCCGGAGGAATCTTCAGACACTGTTGCAACAGATTCTTTCACATTTGGACATAAATTGATAATGGTCTCAATTTCTCCAAGTTCGATCCTGAACCCCCTTATTTTAACCTGGCAATCCATGCGGCCTATAAAAGCGATATCACCGCCGGGCAAAAGCCGCACAAGATCACCGGTTTTAAATAACCGGCAATCTTTGTCTTTAGCAAAGGGATTGGGAATAAACCGGTTCCGGGTCAGCTCCGGCCGGTTTAAATATCCCCTGGCCAGCCCTGGCCCTCCTAAATACAGCTCGCCGGGCATACCCTCAGGAACAGGCTGCATATAGGGGTCGAGAATATGAATCCGGGTTTTTGACATGGGCCGGCCAAGGGGCGGGGCATGGTCTAAATGGGGCTCAACCAGGGCATAGGCGGCACAGACGGTTTCCTCGGTAGGTCCATAAAAATTAAATACTTTTTTGATATGGTTAAGAGAATACAGGTCATTGACCAATTCCTGCCTGAGTGGTTCTCCTCCCATTCCAACGGATGTCACAGATGCAGGGATGGCCTTTAATTCAAATAATGCCTTGATCAGTGAAGGGGCGGCACTGATCAGTGTTATTCTGTCTTTTGCCGGCAAAGCAGACAACATCAGCGGGTTCTCAATGAGTATAAGGGTCCCGCCAAGCCCCAGGGTGCCGAAAATATCTACGACGGACGGATCAAAATTTAAAGAAGTGGCAGCCAGCACACCTGACATTTCTTTTTGGGAAAATACCCCGGAATAGGAGTTAAACAGGGCAGATACGCTATTATGCTCTATAACCACTCCTTTGGGCCGGCCTGTTGTGCCTGAGGTATAAATCACATAGGCCATGTTTGATAATTTTACAGCCACGGAAGGATTTGTGGTCTGTTTGGATTTTATAACATCCCTGGCATCTTCAACGGTAATAATATTTTTTGAATCTGCCGGCAGACAGTTTCGATGTCTTTTTTGTGTGAGGACGAAGGCAATATCGGCATCCTTTATAATGAAATCCAGCCGGTCCCTGGGATATTGGGGGTCCAGCGGAACATAGGCAGCCCCTGCTTTTAATACACCCATCAGACAGACAATGGTAAAGGCGGTACGGTCCATACAGATTCCCACCAAAATTTCAGGGCCTATACCCAGATCCGTCAGATAGTGTGCCACCTGGTTGGCCCTGCAATTCAATTCAAGATAGGTCAGTTCTTCATGGCCGTCAATCAAGGCGATTTCATCGGGTCTCAAACCGGCCTGGGCTTCAAACCAGTGATGAACACAGGCATTCTTTTTAAACCGGCTGGGTTTATATTTCCATCCCTTCAGTATCTGTTTTATTTCAGTATTGCCGAGTAAGGGTAAACGGTTTACAGACTGACTAGGAAAATTCACCATCCCGTGTAAAAGGGATATAAAAGCATTGGCCATTCCCATCATGCCCGGCCGGTTAAAAACCGTTTCATTATATTGCCAGTGAATCAGAAAATTTCCATCAGCCTTTAATATTTCAAGAACCAGATCGGAATCGTCTGTCTGGCCCCTTAGATCAATTTGTTCCCAAATCATTCCATTGATCTGCCATTCGATTTTCCCTGAATCTTTCACAGTTACAAATGGTTTTTTCCTTTTTTGAAATGCTTCATAATCGACCCAGTTGAATGTTGCCTGGGCAAAAGGCCTATGAGATGCATCACGGGTCATTTGTAATATTTCCGGAAGTTCTGAAAACGGGAAATCCTTATGGAGCATGGCAGAAAAAACAGTTTTATGCATTTGTTTTAAAAACGGCATTAATGCCGGATCTTCTGAAAAATCCGACTTTAAAACGACCGGGTTGACAAAATAGCCTGCCACATCCTTGTATGGCAATGTCCTGCCGGACATAGGAGAGACCACAAAAATCGTATCCTGATATGAATACCGGTGCAGCAGAATACTGAAAGCAGACAGAAAAAAAGTGTAGGGGCTGATCCCCGTTTTTTTCGACAAATTTATAATCCGGGAAGATAACCCCTTAGGAATCATTAATGTATACTGATCCCCCCTGTAATTTGAAACAGGCGGCCTTGGCTTGTCCAGGGGAAGATTGAGAACGGACGGCTGTTTACTGAGCTGTTTTTTCCAATATCGGGACAGCTTTTCTTTTTTGATTCCATGAAACCCGGCAGATTGGTATTTTATAAATTCCCCGTATCTGAAGTCTGTATCCTTCTCTTCCTGTTCATGAAGACGGCCGGTTTCAAATATGGACGAGAGATCTTCCATCATCATGATAATGGAACCATAGTCTGCGGCAATATGATGAATGCTAAAAAAAAGGATATCATTGTTCCGGCTTTTATGAAAAAGTTTCCACCGGGATACAGGGCCGTTTTCCAGGTCAATGGGCCGGTATGTTTCTTCTTTTAAAACAGAATTCAGAAAGGCTTTGCTGAAGCCTGTACAATCCGTCTCTTCAAATTTCAGCAGGATATCCGGATGGACTTTTTGATAAAGGTCTCCGTCATCATTTACATGATAGGTTGTTCTCAATATAGGGTGAACAGCACAAATCGTCTTTAATGCATCTTTTAAAACCATAATATCGGGGAAGCACGGGATATGCCAGGCCAGGCTGATATTGAAGGCGCATTGGTCAGGGGAAATATTTTTAACAAACCATAATGCTTTTTGACCCAAAGACAGGGGATAGATGATATCTTTTTTACAAATTTTACAGGCACTCATATTTTTTTATCCTTTATTACTTTCCTCCTTCTCATCAGGCGAAATGCAAAATACGGCCAACTCATATTAAAATTTGCCCATATAGTCAAGTTCCTTATTTTGTTTGAAAAATACCTGTAATACCTGTCAAAACAAAAGAGGTTGTTTTTGGTCTTGACAGTATGGTTTTGATCAGATACTTAGGAGTTCGTTTTTATTTTAACGATTATAATGGTTAAAGTTGCAGGGCATTATTAAATATAACCCCAGAAATAAGGCAACAGGATATAAAGGTTCTTCCTTTTTTAAAACGGTTGCCTTTTTTATTATCCTGACAATGGTTCCGGCTCTTTCATGGGCCCAGCCGACGGAATATCTTTTAAAAGCCGGGTTTCTTGAAAAGTTCGCAAGATTTACAGACTGGCCGGATACCGGCGATATGAAAAACCCTGATAGCCCTTTTGTCATTTCTATCATTGGTGCCAGTCCGTTCAAGGGAAGCCTTGAAGAAATTTATAAAAAAGCCGTAATCAAAAACAAACCTGTAATCATCCGATACATTAATTCCAAAAATCAAATCCCCGGCACCCATCTTCTTTTTATCTGTGAATCTGAAAAAAACAAACTGGAAGACATTCTTCAAACAGCCCAGAATTACCCTGTGTTGATTGTAAGTGATACTGAAGGGTTTGCAGAAAAAGGGACCCATATTAATCTTTATACGACTAAAAAAAATACGCTTCATTTTGAAATCAATGTCGGTGCAGTCAAAAAATCAGGCCTGTCAATACAGCTTGTGCTTCTTGAGATTGCAAAAGTTTTGGGAAATTGAAGGGGTATCTATGATTCTGTCAAACATTCAATCCATAAAAAACCGGATCATTGCCATTATTCTCCTTATCTGTGTAATGACTATCGGCACGGCAATTACCATTGTCACCATCATGGATATCAGCAGGATAAAAAAAAACATAGCTGACCAGGCATCCATTGCCGCCGGATTAGTGGGTCAAAGCTGTGTCAGTGCCCTGACCTTTAATTACCCGGATACGGCAGAAAAAAACCTGAAAATGCTTCAGTCTTTTCCGGGCATGATCAATGCCTGGATTTTTGATGCCAAGGGCAGCCTGTTCGCCACCTATGGCAAGAAAGAAGCTATAGATCCTGTTTTTTCAGAATCCCCTGAAGAACCATTCCATTACAAGGGCGAGTATCTTTATATAGGGGCGCCTATTTTGTATGAGAACAAGTCCTATGGAGTGATTTACCTGAAAATCAGTCCTGAAATCAAACAGGAAATATATTCAAGAATCACGATTGCCACATTATTGGCAGCCATTCTCCTGTTTGTGGCCTATCTCCTGGCAAATTTTGCTCAGAAAATTGTTTCCGACCCGATCCTGCTGCTGGCCGAAACCGCTGAAAAGGTCTCTGACGAAGCTGATTATTCCATCCGTCTTGAAAACAAGAACAAAGGAGAAGTCGGGATTCTGTATGACTCCTTTAACGGGATGCTGGGGACTATCAAGGCCCGTGAGAAAGAAAGGGATATGGCTGAAAAAAACCTCCTTTTTAAAGAACAGGTTATTGAATCAAGCACAGGTGCGGTCGCTACAGCCGATTTTGAAGGGGTGGTGACTTACAGCAATCCTGCATTTATGAAATTGTTCGGATATATTGAGATCACAAATGTGGTGGGCAGGCCTTTTTCCGTGTTTCTTGAAAACGAAGAAGCTTTTGAATTCATGTTGACATCCCTTTCACGGCAAAGGGCCTGGACCCGGGAAATCAATGCCCGGCAGAAGGATGGATCGCTTTTTAATGCAATTATCTCAGCCGATACCATTCTTGATGAGAAAGGACGGGCCGATAGTTTTGTCATTACGGTTTCCGATATCACCGAACTGAGAAAGACCACCCGGGAAATGGAAAGGGAAAACCTTCTTAAGACAGCTTTGCAAGCCATTTCAGACCGTCTCAGGGGAGTCCAGAAAATTACCGGCCTTGCAACAGGTCTGTTAACCGGGCTCTCTGAATTTATTGATTTCCAGGTAGGGGCGGTTTATATCCTGGATGAAGCCGGCGTTTTGAGTTTAAAAGGCGGTTATGCACTCTTAGAAACCGGAGAGTTTATCGATGAGTTTGAGCTGGGCCAAAGTCTTGTGGGCCAGGCAGCAATGGAAAAAAAGACTCTCCATATCTCTGATATCCCCCGGGACTATTTCAGAATCAGCTCAGGGTCAGGCCAGTCATCACCCCGGTATCTATTGGCTGTTCCCTTTATTTATAATGGTGATGTAAAAGGAGTTCTGGAAATCGGATCATTTAATGCATTCCGCCAAATGAATTTTGAGCTTCTGGATAGATTGAACGAAACTGTGGGGATTGCCATTAATACGTCACAAGCCAATGAAAAGCTCCATATGCTTCTTGAAAAAACCCAGATGCAATCCGAAAAGCTGCTGACACAGACAGAAGAATTGCAGTCTCAGCAGGAAGAGCTTCAACAGACCAATGAGGAACTGGAGGAACAGGCCCAGATCCTTGAGGAGCAGCAAGCCGATATCCGGAAAAAGAACCTTGAACTTGAAAAAACCGGTCTGCTTGTGGAACAAAAGGCAAGGGATCTTGAAATCACAAGCCGGTACAAATCCGAATTCATGGCCAATATGTCCCATGAACTCAGGACACCTTTGAACAGTATTCTTCTTTTGTCAGATGTGCTGACGGAAAACAAGAACGGCAATCTGTCAGAGAAACAGATAGAATTTATCCGGAATATTCATGAATCCGGGTCCGATCTCCTGGTATTGATCAATGATATCCTGGATCTTTCCAAAATCGAATCCGGACAGATGGAGCTTGTTTTGGAAGATACCCCTGTTTCTGAATTTGAATCAATAGCACAAAGGGTGTTTGAACCGCTTGCCAAAAAAAAGAACCTGTCCTTTACCATTCATATTGATAAAACCCTTCCCAAAGAAATCATGACAGATAAGCAGAAAGCCGAACAGGTATTGAAAAATCTGATTTCCAATGCTTTCAAGTTCACTTCCCAGGGCGGTGTCACCCTTGCCATAGCCCGGCCCAAACCGGGTGAAAAAGACTTTCCAAAAAACTTTGATCCTGAAAAAACCATTGCTTTCCAGGTATCGGATACAGGTATCGGAATTCCAAAAGAAAAATTCGCTATTGTTTTTGAGGCATTTAAGCAAGTCGACGGGACCACCAGCAGGAAATACGGCGGCACAGGATTAGGACTTTCCATCTCCAGGGAGATTGCCCAATATCTCGGCGGTGCCATCACCTTGAGCAGTGAGCCGGGTAAAGGATCTGTCTTCACGTTCTATCTTCCTTATGTACTGGAAGAACCGGTTTTGTCAAAATCAAAAAAGAGCCCGGGGATAAAAACTGCCGGCATAAAAGGGATATTACCGGGAAAGGTATCCATACCGGCTATTATCGACATTGACACAGGGGTGATCAAAGATGACAGAGATACCCTTGCCTGTGAAGACAGAAGCGTTCTGATTATTGAAGATGACCCGGGATTCGCCAGGATTCTGTGCGACCTGGCACGGGAGCAGGATTTTAAGGTAATTGTCGCTTCAGACGGTGAAGCCGGGCTCCATTTTGCCGATTTTTACAGACCGTCCGCCATCATCCTTGATCTGGGCCTTCCCGGGATTGATGGCTGGGCAGTAATGGAAAGGCTTAAGAAAAATCTAAAAACAAGACATATTCCGATACATATTATTTCTGCGGAAGAGATACGGCGAAAGGCTCTGAACATGGGTGCAGTCGGTTTTCTTACCAAACCTGTGAGCCTGGAGAAACTTGAAACCGTATTCAAGAAATTTACCTATATACTGTCCAGGCCGGTGCGAAAAGCCCTGGTAGTCGAAGACGATGAAGAACAATGCAAATCCATTCAAAAAATTATCGGAAACGGTGATGTAAAAGTATTTTGCACCCATTCGATCAGGGAAGCCGAAGATCTGTTGAGTAAAAAAGAATTTGACTGTCTTATCCTGGATCTCAATCTTCCGGATCAATCCGGGGTTGAATTATTGTCCTTTATCAAACAGGATCAGAATTTAAATGCCATCCCGATCATCGTATATACCGGCAAACCCCTGACCAATGAGGAAGTGGCAATCCTGCACGACTATGCCCGGAGCATTACCGTAAAAGGAGTTGATTCGCCGGAAAGACTTCTGGATGAGACAACGCTTTTCCTCCACCGGGTCGAAGCCAATCTTTCCGAGCCTAACCGGAAGGTTCTCAGACAGATATATGAAAAGGAATCGCGGCTGAAAGGCAAGAGGATACTCCTTGTGGACGATGATATGCGCAATGTTTTTGCCATTAACAACATTCTTGAGGAAAAAGGGCTGAAAATCATTGTCTGCAAAAACGGCATGGAAGCCGTTAACCACATGAAAACAGACTCAAGAATCGATCTTGTCCTCATGGATATGATGATGCCGGAGATGGATGGGTATCAGGCCATGCAAGAGATAAGAAAACAAAAGAAGTTTGAAAGGCTTCCCATTATAGCCCTTACAGCCAAGGCCATGAAAGGCGACAGGGCAAAATGCATTGAAGCCGGAGCCAATGATTATCTCTCAAAACCCATCGAGAAGGAAAAGCTGTTTTCCATGATCCGGGTATGGTTGTATTAAAAAAAAAGTGGAAGAAAAATCTGCAGCTATTGATATTGAGATAAAACTTTTCCTGGAGGCTATCTATCTTAAGTCCGGGTATGACTTCAGGGAATATGCACCTGAGTCGGTTAAACGCAGAATATTGAGGCGGCTTGCTTTTTCCGGGTTTGAGAATATTTCGGCCATGCAGCACAGAGTTTTGAATGATAACCATTTTTTAGAACTTCTATTGCAGGATTTTTCCATTAATGTCACTCAAATGTTCAGAGATGCCTCTTTTTATAAGGCATTAAGAAAAAGCGTCCTGCCGGTTTTAAAGGAAAAGCCTTTTATTAAAATCTGGCATGCAGGATGCTCAACCGGAGAAGAGGTCTATTCCATGGCTATTTTACTAAAGGAAAAAGACCTGTATGAAAATTCCCGGATTTATGCCACGGATTCCAATATAGATGTCATCCATAAGGCAAAAAAAGGAATTTATTCTCTTGACCGGATCAAGGAATATACTGCCGGATACCAGAGAGCAGGCGGGAAAGGCTCTTTTGCTGATTACTATACGGCATCCTATGATATGGCAATTATGAATAATAATTTAAAAAAAAATATTATCTTTTCAGACCATAATCTGGTAACGGATTTTTCATTTGGAGAAATGGACCTGATCATGTGCCGGAATGTCATGATCTATTTTTCAATGGAGCTTCAAAACAAAGTAATTTCTCTTTTCCTGACCAGCTTGAAAAAAGGAGGATTTCTCTGTTTAGGAGCTAAGGAGACAATTGCCTTTTCAAGTTATTCGGAATATTTTGAAAATTTTATGAAAAAAGAAAAAATTTTTATGAAAAAATAAAGTCTTGTTGATATTGCTTCAATTTATGAAATGAATTATGAATAATATGTTAGTAATTTTCAGTCAATAAAATCAGGTGTTGAATGAATAATGGATGAACCTATCAAAATTCTTGGTGTTGATGACAGGCCTAAGAATTTACTGGCACTTGAGGCTGTTCTTGAAGAGCTTGATATCTGCTTTGTCAAGGCACATTCCGGTCAGGAAGCCCTTGAATATGTTTTCAGGCAGGAATTTGCCCTGATTCTTCTAGATGTGCAGATGCCTGAAATGGATGGGTTTGAAACAGCCTCCCTCATCAGAAGCAACAAACGGTCCGAACATATCCCCATTATCTTTGTAACTGCCATCAGTTTTGAAAAAAAACACGTCTTTAAAGGCTATGACGTCAGCGCGGTGGACTATCTTTTCAAGCCCATAGATCCGAATATCCTCAGAAGCAAGGTAAAAGTATTTATTGAGCTGTTCAGACAAAAGGAAAAATTGAAAAAGAAAGCCCTGGAGCTGGAGCAGGCCAATTTACAGATACTTGAACAGCAAAAAGCCTTGAAGAAGAGTGAAATCCGTTTCAGGACCGCATTTGACCAGTCTTTTCAGTTTATGGCCATCCTTGATGTCAAGGGAAAAGTCCTGGAGCTTAATGATCTATCCTGTAAAGCCTGCGGCAGCACTGAGAAGAAAATGATCGGCCGGTATTTGTGGGATACCTGGCAGTTTAAAGATCAAGAAGAAAAAACAGCGTTAAAGCACCATATTGAAAAAGCTGCAAAAGATGAGTCTACAAATGACGAAACCGTATTCTACAATGAAAAAGGGGCAAAGCTTGCCATCCTTCGTACCATCTCACCGGTTAAAGATGAGTTTGGAAGAGTGATTCATATATCGGTTCAATGCCAGGATATTACAGAAAGAAAAAGAGCTGAAGAAGAAAAACTGATGCTTGAAACACAACTTCGCCAGGCTCAAAAAATGGAAGCCCTGGGAACCCTTGCAGGCGGTATTGCCCACGATTTTAACAATATTCTCAGTGTAATTTTCGGATATACCGATATGGCGCGCAGAAGACTCTCTGACAATTCTCCTGTGCATACACACCTTTCCAAAATTTTCTCAGCAGCAGAAAGAGCCAGGGATCTGGTCAAACAAATCCTTGGTTTTACCCGGCAGACAGAAATTGCAAAGGTCCCTTTCCAGCCGTCACTTCTTGTTAAAGAAACCATCAAGCTGTTGAGGGCCTCCATCCCCGCAACCATTCAAATCCAGGCTGATATCGATCCTAAATGCGGCTGGATCTCTGCAGACCCTACCCAGTTTCATCAAATCCTTCTGAATCTTTGCACCAATGCCTATCATGCCATGGAATACACCGGCGGGAGGATAGATATATCCCTGTACGAGACCAGGGTCGATGAATCGGAACTTTCAAAAAACAAAGACCTTCTGCCCGGTCAATATGCCAGGCTTTCGGTCAGGGATACCGGAACCGGGATGGACAAGGATATCCTGGAAAAAATTTTTGATCCCTATTTTACAACCAAGGAAATCGGAAAAGGGACGGGCATGGGCCTTTCCATTGTGCATGGCATTGTAAAACGGCATAAGGGGTTCATCCTTGTTGAAAGTATAGCCGGTGAAGGGTCTGTGTTTCATATCCATTTTCCCATTATCAAAGAAAAAACCTCTGTTGAGGTCTCCTCCCCAACAATCATTCCAAAGGGACTTGGAAAAATATGTCTGATTGATGATGAACCCGATTTTCTTGAAATGGCCCAGGATATGATGAAAACCCTGGGATATGAGGTGATTGTAATACAAAACAGCTTTGATGCCTTAAAATTGTTTCAAAAAAACCCGGAACAGTTTGACCTTGCTGTAACCGACCAGATCATGCCGGGTATGACCGGAATGGATCTGGCCCTGAAAATGTTGGAAATCAGGCCTGGTTTCCCCATTATTTTGTGTACCGGCTACAGCCAGAATCTTACAAAAGAAAAGATCAGGAAGGCAGGATTAAAGGAAATGCTGTTTAAACCCCTGGTTGTCGAAGATCTCTCCAAAGCGATCCAAAAAGCTCTTGAGAGCGAGAGCACATAGATCCAAACAAAGAATAAATCCCACCGGTTATTTTCCGATAATTAATTGTTCTTGACTTATAGAATAATATCAATTAAAAATATTTCCATCAAACGCTGGAAGCATTTGACAGGTTTTTTTTATTGCGTTTTTTTTTAATTATTCTAACGTGTTCAGGAGGAAACCCATGGCTTTGAATCTCAAATCAATCGGAGAAAAGATCGGCCCCCTTACCAGGAAGTATTCCCACAAGGATGCCATCCTGTATGCCCTTGGGGTGGGTGCTGGTTTTTCCGATCTGGAATACTGCTATGAAAAGGATCTCAAAGTAATTCCAAGTTTTTCCATTGCCTCAATTTTCGACACCCTTGCAGACTTTGCCCTTAAAGCTCAAGTAAACCTGGCCGGCATCCTGCATGGAGAGCAGGATCTGATCTTTCACAATCCCACCCCGCCCGAAGGAATGCTCACAACAAACGGCAGGATTGAGAAGATATACGACAAAGGCAAGGACAAAGGGGCTCTCCTCGTCGGAAAGAGTGAAACATGTCATGCCAACGGGGACAGTCTTTTTACCAGTATATTCTCCCTTTTCTGCCGCCTTGACGGCGGGTTTGGCGGCGAAAATTGTCCAAGAACCGAATTCAGCTTTCCCCAAAGAGATCCCGATTTTCTGGTTACTGAAACCCCCCTGCCAGACCAGCCCCTGATCTACCGGCTTTCAGGAGATATCTTCCCCCTGCATGCCGATCCCAAGTTTGCCAGGGACTCAGGGTTTGAAAAACCGATCATGCACGGCCTTTGCACCCACGGGTTTGCCTGCAGGGCTTTGATCAGCCAACTGATCCCGGGGCAGCCTGAAAAGGCAAGGCGGATGAAATGCCGTTTTTCCAGTCCCCTCTATCCTGGTTTTCCCATTAAAACCCTGATCTGGAAAACCGGACAGGGCAGTGCGGTATGGAAAACCGTAAATGCCCATACAAATGAGGTCATCATCACTAACGGCATTTTTGAATATGGTGATATCCCCAAGGATGAAATCCGGTTTGACGACCAGGTGGCCGTCGTAACCGGTGCCGGCTCGGGCCTGGGACGGGCCTATGCGTTGGAGCTTGCAAGGCGCGGGGCAAAGGTGGTGGTCAATGATTATGGCCTTAGCCCTGATGGTTCAGGCCACGGTTCTTCAACCCCGGCACAGGTTGTGGTGGACGAGATAACAAAGGCCGGAGGCCGGGCAGTGGCCAATTTTGATAACGTGGCAACCCCCCAGGGGGGAGAAAATATCGTAGCCACAGCCCTGGAAGCATTCGGCACGATTGATATCCTGATCAGTAACGCCGGCATCCTGAGAGACAAGAGCTTTGTGAAAATGGCGCCCGAGTACTGGGAATCCGTCCTTAACGTCCATCTCTACGGCACTTACAATGTCACCCGGCCGGCATTCAAGGTCATGAAGGAGAAAAAATACGGCCGGATTGTCATGACCACCTCGGCAGCCGGGCTGTTCGGCAATTTCGGCCAGGCCAACTACTCTTCTGCCAAGCTTTCCCTGGTGGGGTTGATGAACACATTAAAGCTTGAGGGAGAAAAATACGATATCAAGGTAAATACTGTGGCCCCTTTTGCTGCGTCACGCCTGACCGAGGGGATCATCCCCCCTGAAGTATTTGAAAAATGCAAACCTGAATATGTCTCTCCCATGACCCTTTATCTATGTTCCAGGCGATGCCCTGTTACCGGCAATATTTATAATGCCGGTATGGGATTTTTTAGCCGGGCCGCCATTTTCACAGGTCCCGGGGCCGTGGTGGGTGACCAGGAGAAAATGCCGGATGCCGATGCTGTCCAGGCAAAAATAAAACAGATATCCAGTCTTAAAAATGCAAAAGAATATTTTAATCTCAACGACCAGGTCATGGATCTTTTAACCTGTCTTGACTCACCGCCTGAGGCTATAGGCCGGGACGATGAGGATGACACAGGTTCCGGATTCAAAACGACAGATTCTGTTTTTAATGCCATGTCAGATCTGTTCAAGCCCGATGCTGCAGCAGGGATCGATGTGGTGTTCCAGTTCATTATCACGGGGAACAACGACGGGGACTGGTCCTGCACCATAAAGGAGGAGACCTGCACGGTCAGGCAGGGAAGGCATGATTGCCCCACCTGCACCCTGAAAATGGATTCACAAAATTTCATTGCCATGATGAACAAGCAACTGACCCCGATGCAGGCTTATTCGTCAGGCAAGCTGATAATTGAAGGGGATATCATGAAATCCCAGCTCATAGAGAAGCTGTTTAAACTGTAATGATAAGGAGAATGATACAATGATCGGCATTAGTTCTTATGGCGCATATATCCCAAGGCTGAGGCTGGACCGGTCAGCCATCTACCGGAACGTGGGCTGGTTCGCCCCTGCTGTGATAGCCGTTGCACAGGGCGAACGATCCATGTGCTACTGGGATGAAGATTCGGTTACCATGGCAGTGGCAGCTTCCCGGGACTGCATCAAGGGCAAAGATAAAAAGCGCATTGACGCGATGTATATGGCTTCTACCACCATGCCCTTTGCAGATCGGCAGAACGCGGGTATTGTAGCATCCGCCCTCAACCTGCCCGAAGATATCATCACCTCTGATTTTACCGCTTCCCAGAAGGCCGGCAGCACCGCCCTGATTGCGGCTCTTGAATCGGTCAAAAGCAAGGAGCGGAACCAGATACTTGTGGCTGCGGCAGACAAGCGCGAGACCAAGAGCGCCTACTTTTATGAAATGTGGTTCGGCGACGGTGCTGCCTCCCTCATGGTGGGAGATACGGATGTTATTGCAGAATATAAAGGATCCTATTCTGTTTCATGTGATTTTATCGATCATTACCGGGGAAGCGGCAATGCCTTTGACTATGTCTGGGAGGAGCGCTGGGTGAGGGATGAAGGGTATGCAAAGATTATCCCCAGAGCAGTAAACGGTCTCATGAAAAAACTCAACATTACCATGGATGACGTGGACAAGCTGGTCTATCCCTGCTTTTTCAAGCGGGACCATGGTGAGATTGCCAAAAAACTGGGCGCCGCACCTGAAAAAGTGGTGGATAACCTGCATGAAGTCTGCGGAGAGACCGGAGCGGCTCACTGCATCCTCATGTTTGTATCTGCCCTTGAACAGGCAGAACCCGGGGACGGCATTCTCATGGCAGGCTTTGGCCAGGGGTGCAACGCCCTGTTTTTCAAGGTCACGGAAAACATTAAAAAACTTGTCCCGCGACAGGGGGTCAAAACAAGTCTTGATAACAAGCTGACCACGGATAATTATCTTCGGTTTCTTATATTCAGGGATCTGATCAAGACCGAAATGGGAATCCGGGCCGAAGCACCCACCCAGACCGCCATGACCACGCTCTGGCGCAAACGGAAAATGCTTCTCGGGCTTGTGGGCGGAAAGTGCGCTTCCTGCGGTACAGCCCAGTTTCCCAAAACCGATGTCTGCGTAAACCCGGGCTGCAATTCCGTAAAGACCCAGGCAGATCATGAATTCGCTGACACCCCTGCCAAAATCAAGACATTTACCTCAGATCTTCTGGCCGTATCCGTGGATCCCCCCCATAACTACGGTATGATCCAGTTTGAAGGCGGGGGGCGCATGATGGCCGATTTTACAGACTGCTGTGAAGCAGATCTCAAGGTGGGGCTGCCCATGCAGATGACCTTTAGAATAAGGAGCCGGGACAGGGAACGCGGATTTGTCAATTACTTCTGGAAGGCAACCCCGGTTCCGGGTGCTGCCCGGCAGATGGACAGGATATCCTTTCAGGACAAGGTCGCCATTGTCACCGGAGCCGGGGGCGGACTGGGGCGGGTTTACGCCCTTGAGCTTGCCAGGCGGGGAGCAAGCGTTGTTGTCAACGACTTCGGATCTGCCCCGGACGGTTCTGGCAAAGGGTCTTCTTCTCCTGCCCAGATTGTTGTGGATGAAATAAAAGCGGCCGGTGGCCAGGCGGTAGCCAATTTTGATAACGTGGCAACCCTCAAAGGAGGTGAAAATATCGTTAAAACGGCTATGGACGCCTTTGGACGGGTGGATATTCTGGTAAACAATGCCGGTATTTTAAGGGATAAAAGTTTTGTTAAACAGGATGACAAGACCTGGAATTCCGTTCTTGATGTCCACCTTAACGGTGCCTATTACGTGACCCGGCCGGCATTCAAGGTCATGAAGGAGCAAGGATTCGGCAGGGTCGTGATGACCACGTCTGCTGCCGGGCTTTACGGCAATTTCGGCCAGGCCAACTATTCCGCTGCCAAACTGGGGATTGTGGGGCTAATGAACACCCTGAAGATCGAAGGCGCCCAATATGACATCAAGGTCAATACCATCGCTCCCATTGCCGCATCAAGACTGACCCAAGAGATCATGCCGCCCGAAATTTTTGAAAAGAGCAAGCCTGAATTTGTTTCCCCCATGGTTCTCTATCTTTGCAGTGACAAATGCCACGAGACCGGCCAGATTTTTAATGCCGGGCTTGGCTTTTATAACCGGGCTGCCATGGTTACGGGCGTTGGTGTAAAAATCGGAGACGAGGGCAATCCCCCGACATTGGAGATGATCCACAAAAATTTTGAAAGGATCAACAATCTTGAAAATGCCAAAGAGATGACAGACGCCGCCACTGCCGTGTTTGCCCTTATTAATCCGTCTGCCGATGCCTGACAACCGGCGGACGGGGATGAAAAATATTGGATCTGAATAGATAAAGGAGGATATATCCATGGCAACAGGAATTAAAGATAAAATCGCAATTATTGGTATGGGATGCACCAGGTTTGGTGAACGCTGGGATGTGGGGGCGGAGGAACTCATGGTGGAAGCCTTTGAAGAATGCATCAACGATGCCGGGCTGGAAAAAAACCAGATAGAAGCAGCCTGGCTGGGCACCTGCATGGAAGAGGTCAACGTGGGAAAGACAGCCATGCCCCTTGCCACTGCACTGAGACTGCCCATGATCCCGGTGACCCGCGTTGAAAACTACTGCGCCACCGGAACGGAAGCCTTTCGGGGTGCCTGTTATGCAGTGGCGTCCGGGGCTTATGACATCTGTCTGGCCATGGGTGTTGAAAAGCTTAAGGATACTGGTTACGGTGGGCTTCCCAACCCGGGTTCGAGTGCCGGGACCCTGATCTGGCAATGGTGGCCCAATCTTTCGGCCCCTGGTGCCTTTGCTCAGCTTGCCAGTGCCTATACCGCCAAATACAATGTGTCCGGCCAGGACCTGAAACAGGCCATGGCCCATATTTCAGCTAAAAGCCATGATAATGGCCTGCTCAACCCCAAGGCCCATCTTCAAAAGAAAATTACCGTGGAACAGGTCATGGCAGCACCTATTATCGCCCATCCCCTGGGCCTTTTTGACTGCTGCGGTGTCAGTGACGGTGCTGCCTGCGCCATTGTCACCACTCCTGAAATAGCAAAAAAACTGGGAAAAAAAGATGCTGTTACGGTTAAGGCATTACAGCTTGCCCTTTCAAACGGAGAAGAGGTCGGGTTCAATGACTGGGACGCAGACCACTTCATGACCACGAGCAAATGCAGCATCAGGGCCTACAAAGAAGCCGGCATCGAGGATCCCAGAAAGGAGATCTCCATGATGGAGGTTCATGACTGCTTTTCAATCACAGAACTGGTGACTATGGAAGACTTGCATATTTCCGAAAGGGGAAATGCCATCAAGGATATCCTGGACGGTTTTTACGATAGAGGCGGCGGCCTGCCCTGTCAGGTTGACGGCGGGTTGAAATGTTTCGGCCATCCAATCGGTGCGTCAGGCATCAGGATGCTCTATGAGATGTACTTACAGTTGCACGGCAGGGCTGGCAATCGCCAGATAGAAAACCCTAAATATGGTCTTACGCATAATCTTGGGGGATTTCCTTTCCAGAATATCTGCAGTATTTCCATTATCGGCAAAAAAGATGCGTAATGATCCGGAGGAACCATCATGTTTGAACTGAACAGATCTCAAAAAGAGATACAAAATGCCGCCAGGCAGTTTGCCAAAGGCGAATTTGACAGCCACCTGGCACTTGAGCTTGAAGAAAGCCGGGAATTTCCGAAAAAGATATGGCAAAAAGCGGCAGGACTGGGCTTTGTCGGGATTCAGTTACCTGAAGAATATTCAGGCGGCGGCCTTGGTCTTGTGGAAGCATGCCTGATTGCCGAAAATTTCTGCAGGGTTGATTCCACCTTTGGAATGGCACTCACCCTAGCTGGCGCAGGGTCGGAAGCGGTAGCCCGTTTTGCCGATGCCGGGTTGAAACAGACCATTCTTCCAAAAATCTGTGAAGGTGAGCTGCTTTCAGGCATTGCCTTTTCAGAAACCGACTATGGACTTGATCTGTCATCCATTAATACCATTGCCAAGCCGGCCGGCGATACCATTCTTATCAACGGGAAAAAAACCCATGTGGCCAACCTGGGAACCAACGGGATCTATCTTGTGCTCTGCAAAACAGAGCTTAACCAGGCCCCCCCTGAAGAAAGCCTGAGCATGGTCCTTGTCAAAGGGGACCAAAGAGGAATGAGCATTGAGGATTCCGGAAGGAAATTCGGGGCAAACATGACAGCAAGCGCCACCATAACCTTTGACAACGTTACCGTGCCAGGATCAAATCTAGTGGGAAAAAATGGAAAAGGGTGGTCCCAGGCCGGAAAATTGCTTGATGAACTCAAAATCCTGACCGCAGCCCAGGCCCTTGGCACAGCCCAGGGAGCCCTTGACCGTGCGCTGGGACATGTCAAACAAAGGGAGCAGTTTAACCGGAAACTTGGAAGGTTCCAGATTACCAGGCACAAAATCGCACTAATGGCAACAAAAGTGGAACTTGCACGGCTGATCACCTTTCAGGCGGCTGATATGTTTGACAAGGGCATGGCAGATAGCACCTATATCTCAATGGCAAAAATGGTTTCTGCGCGAACCGCTGTGGAGGTGGCAGATGAGGCTATCCAGCTTTTCGGAGGATACGGGTACATGAAAGAGTCACAAGTTGAGCGCTTTTTCAGGGATGCAAAGGTTGCCGAACTTTGCTTTGGCGGCCTGACAGCCATGAAGGATATGATCGGTGAAGCAGTCATCGGAAAGATATGATAACCCAAAGCCAAATCGCATATTAGAAAAAGGACACATATAAAATGGATATCCTCAAATTCTCCAAAGAACATGAAAAATTCCGTGAACGCCTGGCAGGGTTTCTTGCCAAAGAGGTCACCCCTTTTATGGACCAGTGGGAAAAGGACCGGATTGTTCCCAAGAGCATCTGGAAAAAGGCCGGAAGGGCCGGTTTTCTCTGCCCGTCCGTCTCAAAGGAATATGGCGGGCTGGGAGGGGACTTCCTCTATTCGGTCATTGTTTCTGAAGAATTTTCACGAATCGTGCACAGCGGTCTTGCCGCAAGCCTTCACAGTGATGTTGTTGTCCCCTATATTGAGTCTTTCGGGTCTGAAGAACAGAAAAAAAAATACCTTCCCGGGTGTGTCTCAGGAGATATCATCACAGCCATTGCCATGACAGAACCGGATGCCGGCAGTGATCTTGCCGGCATGAAAACAACGGCTGTCGGGCAGGGCGACCAGGTGGTGATCAACGGGTCCAAGACATTCATATCCAACGGTATCAACTGCGACCTAGTGGTGCTTGCAGCCATTGATCCGGCAATTACAGACAAGCATCAGGCAGTATCCCTTTATCTGGTGGAAGACAAAACCCCTGGGTTTAAACGGGGCCGGCATCTGGATAAAATGGGATGGAACAGTCAGGACACGGCGGAACTCTTTTTTTCCGACTGCCATATCCCCAAAGCCAACCGGCTGGGAGAGGCTGGATCAGGATTTATACAGCTCGTGATGAAACTGCAGCAGGAACGACTGGTCTGTGCCATGGGCGCTGTCTTTGCTGCAGAGCGCATCATGGAATTTGCAAATGAATACTGCAAAAAGACTATGGTGAAAGAAAAGCCCCTGAACCGGTTCCAGGCGGTTCAGTTCGCCATTGTCGAGATGACGACAGATGTCAAGCTGGGCAGGACATTTGTGGAAAAACTCTGCGCTGACCACATGGAAGGAGAAAATATCGTGATTGAAACCTCCATGGCCAAATACTGGACCACGGATATGGTCAACCGGGTTGCAGAGCGGTGCATGGATTTGTTCGGCGAGTCTGCCGTGCTCGAATCCAACATCATGGCCCGGATAAAACGGGATGCCAGGGTGATGTCCATATTTGCCGGCACCAACGAGATTATGAAAGGGATCGCAGCAAAATTTATGGGGATGTAAGCTTTAAAAAGGAGACTTTCGATGATCCAAAACGATGACATAAGGCCGTGGATAAAATCCTATGATAAAGGATTGGCTCCGGATATTGAGATTCCTGACAAGACCTGTGTTGACCTTCTGGAAGAAAGTATGAAGGAAAATCCGGACAGGCCCGTAATTTACTATATGGACAAGATTTTTCGCTTCAGGGATCTGGATGATCTGTCTGCAAGATTTGCTTCTTATCTGTACAAAAAGGGAATCGGACCTGGCAAGGTGGTGGGCATAAACCTTCCAAACATCCCCCAATATCTGATTGCCCTTTCAGGTGCGTTTCGCGCAGGGGCGACCGTAACCGGCATATCCCCCCTGTTGTCTCCCCATGAAATGGCGTATCAAATAAATAACGCCAATGTACAGGCCCTGGTGACCCTGGATGTGCTGTTCGAGAAGAATTTATTGAAAATCAAAGACGAGGTTCCCGGACTGGAAACAGTTATCACAACAGGTGTTGGAGATTATCTTGGGCCTGCCAGGCGAATACTGGGCAGTCTGCTGGGAAAGATTCCAAAGGGGAAATGCATGCCTATCCCTGGAAAAGATGTTTTGCGGTTTCATCATGTGTTAAAAGAAACCCGGGCCCTGCCCCCTAAAATTAAAATAAGCCCTGAGGAGACCTGTCTGATCCAGTATACCGGCGGAACAACCGGGATACCGAAAGGGACGATTCTCACCCACGCCAATATGACGGCAAACTTCACCCAGATATCTGCATGGGTCAATTTTAACGCCGGCTGTGACGTCCTGTGCTCTGCCTTTCCGCTCTTTCACCTGGCAGGACTTATGTTTAGCATGGCAGCCATGGCCAGCCAAAATCCCCAGTGCCTGATACCGGACCCGAGAAATACCGGACATATCTGCAGGCAAATCGCAAAATACAGCCCCACTGTCATGGCAAATGTCCCGACCCTCTACCAGATGCTTCTTGAAGAGCCTGTCTTTAAAACCCTGGATTTTTCATCAACCCGGATTCTCATATCCGGGGCAGCCCCTTTTTCCATAGAGAGTATCCACGCCCTGGAAGCTGTGGTGGGTAAAGGCAAGGTCATGGAAGTCTACGGAATGACCGAAGCCAGCCCCATCCTGACCATGAACCCTTTTCAGGGGGAAAAAAAGCCCGGGTCGGTCGGGCTTCCGGTTCACAATACCAGGATTAAGCTGGTTGACATAGAGACCGGAACCAGGGAGGTCGATTTTGATGAAGAGGGCGAAATCATTGCATCAGGTCCCCAGATCACGGGGGGATATCACAACAGGCCCGAAGAGACCGCCAATGCCCTGAGACGTTTTAAAGGATCAACCTGGTTGTATTCAGGTGATATCGGAAAAATGGACAAAGACGGCTATCTCTATATTGTCGACCGCCTTAAGGATATGGTCATTGTCGGCGGATACAAGGTTTTTTCAAGAGAGGTCGAGGAAAAACTCGGCCAGCACCCTGATGTAGAATTCTGCGCCATTGTCGGGGTCCCTGATCCTGACAGGCCGGGAAGTGAAATTGTAAAGGCCGTGATTCAAATGGCGGCAGATTCCACAAAAAAAGATGCCAAAAAACTGGAACAGGAAATCATATCTTTTTGCAAGGAAAATATGGCATCCTTCAAAGCACCGAGAATCGTAGAGATTGTCGATGAAATCCCTCTTACTTCAGTGGGAAAGGTTGACAAAAAAGCACTCAGGAAGGTAAGATGAAAACATTATGAAAAACAATGGTGCATTATCAGGAATAACCGAACTTGATCTGAGCCGTTGCAGTACAAACAAAATTTATCATCAAAAATATAGGAACAAGGTAGATGGCAACCCCCCTTGAAAAGGCAAGACAGCAACCCGAATCGATGAAGGCAAAAATCCTTACATCTGCCAGAAAACTTTTCGGAGAATACGGATTCCACGGAACAACCACCCGGATGATCGCCTCAGATGTGGGGATTGACATATCCACCCTCTATTACCACTGGGGTGAAAAAGGAGATCTGTATGAAGCCGTGATCGTTGACATGAACGACGGCATCCGGGCAAAACTCACACAGGTGGAACAGATTATCAAGGGCCGCCCCCTGGCAGAGCGCATTGAAATTGCCGTGGATGAACTGGTTGACTACCTTTTCGAACATTCTGAATTATCAAACCTCGCCATTTTCAGTTATTTTACCAAAAACCGCCACAACAGCAGCGTTGATGAACGTATCCCGGAATTCATATCCGATATTGCCTATTCCATGGATCTTTCCACAAAACGGGGAAACGCCTCACCTTTTGCAAAGATGAAGGTGCTGAGCATCATGAACGCCATCCACAATTATGTATCAGGAGAAGCCTTTTTTCTGCCCATGCTGGGAATCACACGGGAAGAATATATCTGCCTGACCAAGGAGACGGTTAAATTTTTTACGCTATCGAATTTCGTGGATGGATAAAACTGGGGTAAGAATATAGTAGACAATCAAGACAGTTTTCTGTTCAATTAACGCGTTGATTTCCAGTACTGTCCGGTTTTTAGGATTAGTATTTATGGCGCGCCCGGAGGGATTCGAACCCCCGGCCTACGGATTCGAAGTCCGCAAAATATAACATTGAAAGGAGTTGAAACCTATTCCGAAATATAATAAAATATATATAAAATCAGGATATTTAAAAAAACATCATAATTATATCACTTGCTTTCAATGCAAAACAATTGTATGAATTTGCTTACATAGTGCTTACACAAAAAAGCAAGGGGGGTGACTATGGGGGTAAACTTCACAGAAGGCAGGATAAACAATTTTAAATGTCCACCGAATAAAAAACAAATTTTCTTATGGGATTCCGACGTAAAAGGTCTTGGACTGCGAGCGACACCCGGAGCAAAAGTCTTTATCTTTCAAGGACGATTAAACGGAAAAAGCTTCCGGTTCAAGATCGGGGATTCGCGGACATGGCTACTGGATGCCGTTAGAAAAGAGGCTCGGAGAATACAGTCTCTTATAGATAAAGGCATAGACCCCCGACAAGACAAACAAGATCAGTTACAAAAAACAGAAGATCGTCAGCAGGCCGAAAGCTGCCAGGGCATAACAGTGAAAGAGGTCTGGGATATTTATATTGAAAAACGGCGCAATGCAGAAAAAAACGGATGGGGCGCAAGGCATTACCTGGACCACATTAAGATTTCACAGCCAGGAGGAACCCCTGTTCTTAAAGGTAAAAGACTGACAAAGGCGGGACCATTGGCGGCATTAATGCCGTTGAAGCTTTCTGATATCACCCAGGAGGTAATTGAGGATTGGTTAAAGACAGAAGGCAAAAACAGAGGGGCCAGGGCCAGACTCGCTTTCTCTTTGTTGCGAGCTTTCTTAAAATGGTGTGAATCTGAAAAGGAATACAGAGGGTCAATACATCCAAACGTATGCAGCAGCAAATTAAAAAAAGAGTATATTCCGAAAATGAAAACCAAAGATGACTGTCTGCAAAAAGAACAATTGCAGGTATGGTTCCAGGCGGTTCAGGGGCTAAACAACAAGATCATATCAGCATACCTTCAGAGCTTACTATTAACCGGGGCCAGGCGTGAAGAATTGGCGGGACTTAAATGGGAAGATCTTAATTTTCAATGGCATTCCATGACAATCCACGACAAAGTAGAAGGGGAAAGGACAATTCCCTTGACACCATATGTATCCTTCCTTCTTGCAGCACTACCACGGAAAAATGAATATGTTTTTTATTCACAGACGGCAGCAGATCATAAAATATCAGAACCCCGACACGCACACAACAGAGCAATCAATGTTGCAGGAATCGATCATCTTACCATCCATGGGTTAAGACGGTCTTTTGGGACCCTTTCAGAATGGGTTGAATGCCCGGTTGGCGTTGTCGCACAGATAATGGGTCACAAACCTTCAGCTATTGCAGAAAAGCATTACCGCCGGCGACCTCTGGACCTGCTGCGGATGTGGCACACAAAAATTGAGAAATTTATCCTGGACCAGGCAGGCATTGCACAACCAGAGCCTGGCCAGACTGGATTGAAAGTAGTAGGCGAATAGCATATCTTCCCGGCCATAGGCATGACCTGATCAGTTGGGCCGAACAGCCACCACATGCCCCACGATGGCTCTGGCCGGGATCTTAAACTCAAGGGGCAAGCATGAAGGGGCGATCATGAATCCATTTCCAGAACTCGACATAGACCGGTTAAGAGACAGTGCCCGTCACTGGATCAAAGATGTTCGTGGGGATTTAGGCATTGGCATTGAGAGAATAACACTCTACCAATACCGTGCCAGCATTCCAATGGCAGCATTTTTGGGCCTAAATTTAAGGGATGACGAGGCAGGTACTAGTCCGCTGAAATATGCCGTTATCTTTACTCTCATTTGCCCCGGTGAAGCTCCGGAATCAAACGATCATGCAATGTGTCCGCATTCAAGTATTGAGAGCTTTGTCTCCCGATATACCAGCCATGAGGACGGCATACCAACCTTTGCATTGGACAGCATCAAGGAGGCTTATAAAGCCGATGCTCCGGCCAATTATTCAGAACAATGGACGTTCTTACCGGATTGTAACGGGCCAGGTTGTAAGGGGATCGCTTTGCCGACAGAAGTCAAGATAGATGAACCATCCGCTCTTTTATTTGATGAAGACAAGAGCTTCAGCCTGCTGATAAAAAACTGGGAAAAAGAAACTTCTGGGAAAAATCAGGTCAGGCTCAAATTACCACCGTCACAAAAC
>MGTJ01000109.1:43275-43554 GCA_001799395.1 Desulfobacterales bacterium RIFOXYA12_FULL_46_15
CAATTCTTCTTCCCGATCCAACTTCAGATTGGGAGATAAACAACGTTTTCAACCCTTCGGTCATTTACCACAATGGCTTATTTCACATGCATTACCGTGCCCAGGGGTTAGATTGGATCAGCCGGATTGGATATGCAGTCAGCGAAGATGGCATTCGCTGGAACCGGCTGCGCCGCCCGGTGTTGGAACCACACGCTGCCAATGACTCACGTGGGTTGGAAGACCCGCGCGTGACCGAGATAGATAGCATGTTTTTTATGGCTTACACTGCTTATGGCA
>MGTJ01000110.1 GCA_001799395.1 Desulfobacterales bacterium RIFOXYA12_FULL_46_15
TCCCTTGACTGGTAATGCTTTCTGGTTTTTGTAAACCTACCACTGTCGAACACAGGTTAAGGTGCCTCAAAGCATCCCATAGACGAGAATACCTTGCCGCAATTGGCCGGGGAGCATTTTCCAAACTGACGGTCCTTTGCCTGGAAATACTCTGTTTATCCCTTGACTGTCCCTGTCAATACGGTTAAAATTTCTGCATGAATAACGAAAATCCGATCAGCGATGTGACCAATCCCCATGACAAACTCTTTCGGGAGACATGGAGCAATCTGGAAAATGCCAGGAGTTTTCTGCAGCACTACCTGCCGGGCCATGTATTGCGGCTGATAGACCTTGAAAGTCTTGAAATCAGCAAGGACAGCTTTGTGGAAAAGGATCTGTCGGATTATTATTCCGACATGCTTTACAAGGTGATGCTGTCGGGCACGCCTGGGTTTGTGTATGTTCTGTTTGAGCACAAGAGCTATTATGATAAATATGTCCATCTCCAGATCCTGGAATATATGGTGAAGATATGGCGGTTGCATATCAAACAGCAGAAGAGGAAAAAAAAGGAAGCACTGCCTATTGTGATCCCGCTGCTGATCTGCCATGGGAGGGAGCCCTGGCCGGAGGATGGGGTGAGGTTGTCTTCTCTTCTGTCCGGTCCTGTAAAGGAACTGACCGGTTATATCCCGGATTTTGGCTTTGATTTGTATGACCTGACCCGTTTCGCGGACGATGACATTGATGGAAAAGGAGACGGGGCTGCAATATCTTGAAACCGTGCTGCGGTATCTGTTTAATACCATGGATGACATATCTACTGAAGAAATCAGGGAAGTTGCCGAACAGGCGCTTTCCGGAAAAGAAGGAGAATATATAATGACACTTGCCGAAAGACTTCGTAATGAAGGAAGAATCGAAGGGGAAATCAAAGGGGAAATCAGAGGGGAAATCAGAGGATTGAATGATGCCATCGAGCTGGGCATGACCCTTAAATTTCCGGATCAGGTTGATCCTGTTATGGCAGAGGTAAGGAAAATCAATGACCTTGATACGCTGATAAAAATCAAGGACGCCATTAAAACGGCAAAAGATGTTTCGGAAATCCTGTTGCTCGTAACGCTTAAATAACGAAATCCACTGATCATGCGCATCCTGTTTATCCATCAGAATTTCCCCGGGCAGTTCAAGCACCTGGCCCCGGCTCTGGTTGGAAAGGGCCATAGCGTCACGGTCATGACCATGAAAAAGGAAAATGCCGGTTGGCAGGGCATTCGCTTTGTGCCCTATTCAGCGGAACGACGCAGCACGCCGGGCATGCACCCTTGGGTTATTGAATTTGAGACCAAGGTGATCCGGGGAGAGGCTTTATTCAGGGCCGCGCTGTTGCTCAGACAGGAGGGGTTTTATCCGGATGGGGTGCTGTCCTGCCGGTCCGGGAATTGATGAAACGGTTTGCCGATGATACCTATGGTTCCACCCTGGATAAGGTTAATACTACAGCCCTCGGTTCCGTGGAAAAAGCATTTGCCGTGAAATCCGGTTTTTTTAACAGCAATACGGCTGCGGAATCTCAGTTCAATCGAAGTAAAACAATAGACAGGCATTATCTGGCCCACGAATATTTCAACCGGGACTGGCAGCCCTTTTATTTTTCAGATATCATGAATTTTCCAATGCAAAGGTTTCTTTTATCGGGTCTGCTGAATTATTTGACAACTATCTGGGCCTTTACACCAATGAAACCGGCCGGTAGATGATCATCAGCGCAAAGGACGGGATTATGAAGGAAACCCTGAAGGATTATTTTTTGAACCGGATGTTCAGAAAAGACCTGTTCATGCGGGGCACCAGCTGGCTGTCGCCCCGGCCGCTTCTGGCCAAAGAGCCTGTTGAAAATATTATCCAGGCCTTGACCATGCTGGCGGCATCAGGCCAGGTGTGCCCTTCGGCAAGCAAGGCTGTCAACAAAAAATCTGCAGCCCGGATGAATCAGGCTATCCTGGAACGGTCCCCCTATGCGAACGAGATTGGGTTCATGGTGTCGCCCCTGCTCAGAACAGGCGTCTTAGTGCCCTGGTTCATCCAGTTGCTGTTGAATGCCATCCGGCAAAACCTGAAAGCCGATGACTATGTATGGGGTGTTTTAGAGGGCCAGGGCCAGAGAATGCAAAAAGAGGGAAAGACCATTCAAGACCCTGAAGGTTTTGCTTGGCACGTTGAAAGCAAACGGATTCCAGGCGGTTGCCGGCATGAGAAAACCGGCAGCGTTTGATCTGTGGGTGGTGGCAACAAAGGGAGCGATGGCGGATGCAGAATTGAGAACTCTGGCAGGAAAAGTTTTGCCGGTTCAGGTCGTTATCTGATTTCACAATTTTCAAAAATATTTATAATATTCATATCTAAATTTTTGAAATCATCGGTATTTCGAGTGACAAGCGTTAAATTATTTACTTGGGCTGTGGATGCAATAAGGTTATCCGGAATTTTACTCTTTCGTTTCTTTCTGTTTTTCAGGCATTGAATGGCGATGGCTTTATTTGTGTCAAAAATATCTAAACATTCTAAAAATGCCTTAACCTCAGCACGTTCATCTTCATTCTCGAAGTCAAAAGACAACACTTCAACACAGGTAATCTGTGATATGGCGCAACTGTTTATATTTTTTCCGGATAAACTCAGTGGCAGTCTTATCTCCATTCAAATGGTAAATGATGATGTTTGAGTCAAGTAGATATTTCATTTCCTGTTATCCCACTCGCTCCTGATTTCTCTTTGCCAGATTATTGGATCAACTTTTCTTCCGGATAAAATACCAGATGTTTTCCTTATCAGATGATCACTTTGATCTGAGTGTGGCTTTGTAGAACCTATCGGAAAAATAAGTATTTCAACCTCCATGTTTAAATATTCTTTGGGAATCTCTATGGTGTGGCTTTGGGTTTGCGGTTTGATAATTTCTCTAATCATGCCTCTTCTCCTTCTTATAGCCCGACTCTGTTACCGGGTCTGTCATAGGCATCCCAAAAAAGCTTAGTTTGGCCTTTGTTTCCATGCCTGTATTTTAATTATATTTCCACTATAATGCAAGATAAATGGGGGACAGATTTATTCCCTGGAATTGCTTGATCATTATCGGCCTTCCGGAACTGTCAGCCAAGGAGGCCGAAGATTATATTAGGATCGCATCAGAACTGGCCCATGACCGAGAAAAGCTGACAGGTTTTTGAAAAAGAAGCTGGAGAAGTGACAGAGGGCTGTGTTTGTCTTTGCCTGGGACAGCCATTATGATTCATCAGCTGTTGTTCAACAATAGTTCTTCCATCGTAAGTTCAGTATCTCGAAGTATTTTTTTCAGAAGCCCTTTGCCGATATCCTGACCGGCACTCTGCCGTCATTGTGCCGCATGTGAACATGGCTTCCCTTTTGACTCTTGTGCTCCAGCAGGAAATAAACAAAAACAGGTTCTTTTTGTCAATCGTCCTTTACGCATCGGTTATCTTCCTGCTGATTTCTGCCGGCACACAGTGGGTCTGTTTGTAAAAGACGTTTTGTCAGCTTATGATACAGGCTGGATCAGTGTGTATGCTCCACCGGGTATGGAAGCGCAATTTGTCGAACCTATCATCCGTCTGCTGAATGGCCGCTTCTGTTACCAGCCTGTGCCGCGGGCGCAGGCAGATGTTGCCCCTCTTTCTCTATCGTGATATTGAACAACGCTAAAATAAAGCAAAGATCCTTTTGAATGTCGGCACCATGCTGGACATGCCGGCAGTTCACCGGAAGGGATAACCCGTTTATAATTTTTTTATCCCTTGACGGTCCCTGGTAATATGGCTAAAATCCGGTCATGGATGATGAAAAAAACGCTCAGTGATGTGCCACCCCCATGACAAACTCCGTAAAGAAAGAGAGATCAGAGGCAAGCTTGAAGGCTGTCCTGATCAAACAGCGGCAAATGGCAGGGTATGAGAAAAAAAAAATTACTGTTTTCATTTCGATTATTGCCATTTGTATTTTTTTTGCTACAAGTGTTTCCATCGATAACCCTGAAACGATAAAAGTCTTTCTCCTTGGAGGTCAATCGAATATGGTCGGTCTTGGCCAAATTGCAGATTTGGAACAACGCTATCTCAAACCTTTGGATAAGATCAAAATATGGAACATGGAAACCGGAAAATGGGAGGTGCTCTATCCCGGATGCTTAACTGAAAGCAAAAGTACCTTTGGCCCTGAGATTTCATTTGGATATACGATTGCCGGGATATTGCCTGCTGGTGATATCCGTTTAGTCAAATATGCGGTTAATGGAACGGCTTTGTATAATGACTGGGCACCTGCTGTGGGTCCGCAATACCTTGGTTTTATGAAAACAGCCAAAACCGCACTGGCTGATATTATTGCTTCGGGAACGGATTACGAGATAGCCGGGATGCTTTGGTTGCAGGGGGAAAGTGATGCAGATGAGAATCAGGCGGACACCTATGAGAAGAACCTTGCAGCATTCATTGCCCATATCCGTAATGAGTTCAAAACGCCTGAGATGAAGTTCGTGATTGCAAGGGTGCTTGCCCATTATGGGGGGAACACAGGCCAGGCAGCTATTGTCAGGGATGCCCAAGCCACATTGGCTGAGTCAATGGACCATGTTACATGGTTTGATACGGATGACTGTCCGCGTTTGAACGCAGGCCATTATAACAGCAAAGGCCTTATCGAAATCGGTAAAAGGTTTGCTGAAAGCTTCTCTGCCGACAGAGCGGCAGAGCCTTTGTAGACGAGATTGATAATTTTCCTGAAGAAACCGCCCATGTCATTAAGGTACTGGCCGAGGCAAAAACGGCCAACACGACGTAACCAGCAGAGATTGCCAGTCTCAATAGATGATTGCCTTCAAAGCTGTTCATGCTGATAAACAATACCGGATTCCGGAAAGGACTATGAAGACAAAACCAACTGCCATAAAACTTGACGATATCGGCCATATTCTAGTTGATCATTTCAAACACAGGGAAAACATCAACTGCTACATCGGCTCAAATGCCGCAACCCCCACAGCAAGCATCGAAGCCCTGACAGACGCCATAAAGGAGGAAAGTGCCAAGCTGCCGTTTATGAAAATGTTTCATATCCTGTTGCACGGCAATATCCCCTATCTTGAAGAAGGGCTTCAGGACAGGGTCAAAGCCTATTCCATCTTTTCCGGGGAAGCGGTCCGCAAGGCTGCCAATGAAGGGCGCGCCTACTATCTTCCCTGCACTCTCGGCACCATGGACCGTCTTATCGGAAAAGGATGTGCCTATGAGATGGACGTGGTCATCATGAAAGTCAGGCAAAATGAAATGACAGGAGAATACAGCCTCGGCCTTTCCGTGGATGCCATCCACTCGGCCCTTGAGACGGCTGGCGTTGTCATTGCCGAGCTGGACCCCACCATGCCCTTTACCCAGGGGCAGAGCGTCATTGCCGGGGAAGACATCGACTATATCATTGAAGCCGGTGTTCAACCGGTTTATACTTTTAATCCCCCGGATTTTGAAAATCTATCTCCTGAAGAAAAAAGAATCGGCGAGTTGATCGCCGGGCATTTTCTGAAAGACGGCATGACCTTGCAGGTGGGCATTGGTAAAATTCCCGATGCCGTTGTCGGTGTCATCGGTTCTGCCGGATTCAAAGATCTGGGGGTCCAGACCGAATTGTACAGCGACGGCCTGATGTTTCTCCAGGAAAAGGGCATCATCACCAACAAGATGAAAAAAATCAATACAGGATACAGCACCACCAGCCTCATCATGGGCTCGAAAAAGCTCTATGACTATGTCCACATGCGGTCCCAGGTCCAGATGAGGCCTTCTGTGTATACCAATTCAGCCGAAAAAGTGAGGGATTGCGCACCCTTTCTTTCCGTCAACACAGCCATCGGTGTTGATCTGTCCGGTAATGTCTGGGCGGATTTTGTCAATCCCACAACCTATTACAGCGGTGTGGGCGGCCAGCCGGATTTTGTGAGGGCCCTGAGTCATAAAAAATACGGCACCCCGATAATTGCCATGAAAAGCCTTGCAGGAAACGGAAAATCGAAAATTGTCCCGGCTCATCCATCCGGCATTACCCTGACGGCTTCCGCCTATGACGGGGTTGTCGTTGTCACTGAATACGGCATTGCGGATTTAAGGGATCTGCCTACCGGGTTCAAGGGGCTTGCGCTGGCTGGCATTTCACACCCCAGATACAGGGAGGCTTTGATGAAAACGATTTACAATGACCCGATGATGACAAAGCCCAAGGGGTTTTCGCTGGATAAGATACCGCCCGGTGTGATTCTCTATGACGGGAAGACAGCAATATAAATTATCCAAATTGCCTGATCTGAATCCTGGGTCCGGGTTCCGGGCAGGCCGGGTTATCTCTTAAGATCAATGATGTACATGTACACCATAGGCGATTGGTCCTGGCGGAATTTTAAGTCAGCCGGGCTTTCATGCCTGAACCCCAGGTCAAGGTACATCCAGCTCAATTTCTGGTTGTTGGTGAGAGAAATCACCCGGGAATACCCATCGGCCTTCATTTGGTTCAGAAAGGACCGGATGAGCAGAAGACCGATCTGCTGATTTCGGAACCGGCTTGAAATGGCAAGGGCGCCGAGTTCTGCAGTTTCAGGATTAAGCCGGATCTTTTCCGCACACCCCACCACAATGCCGTCAATCCTGACAATGTAAAAATTATTCCGCCGGCTTTGGATGTATTCCCGGGATCTTGTTTTTAAATACCCTTGTTTCTTATAAATCTTGAGGATTCCGTCAATGATCTCAACATCATCGTCCGAAGAAACGCAACTGAATGTCTCAAAAAAATTATTGGCAATAAGGGTGCCTGACCCTTCGATGGTAAAAAGTTCATTCTTGATAGCCTGTTTTGCGGCTGACAGGATATGAACACGCCCGATTTTTCCCTGTTCGATTTTTTTGCAGATCTGATCCAGGTTCCGTTTAAAATTGATATTGGCGGTCAGGGTTTCAAATGTGATGTCCTTTTCCCTAGCCTTTACCGTTGAGATGGCATTGATCCGGTTTCCATTGGCATCCACCAGGAATTTTCTTTCCAGGAAAAGTATCTTTTCAATCCCTGTTTCATGATTCAGGACATCATCGTAAAAATCATGGTCACTGGGAATCCGGACAATTTCAGAGCCTGGCAGTTTCAAAGCCAGCTCTTTGAAATGCCTGTGATTGGCAAACCTATTAGACATATTATGGAACAGGACCGGCCGGACGCCCTGCTTCTCAAGGAATTTGAGATCTGCCACAATCTCTTCAAAATGATCCCGCAGAAGACCTTCCCGGCAGGCCACAAAGATCCTTTTCCCGGAAAGCTGCTTTCTGTATTCTTCAAGGTAAAGTTTCGGCATAGGGATTACGCTTTTATCCTGTGTTTGATGGGTCTTATAAAACAGGAGCAGCTTTTTTGTCAACTGCAAAGAATTCGTTTGGCGGTAGGGACGGCCTTGCGCATCAGTATGAGTGTCGAACAAAAAAAGGAAACACCGGATCGTTTTGTTTTTTTTTAAACATGAAGAAGCACATGAAGGACATGAAGGTTTAGGTTCCAATCCCTTCATGATTTTCATGTGCCTCATTAATCGGCTATAATGCGCTGATAGCAATTTCGTTCAAGAGGGTATAGCCCTGTGAAAGAGAAAGCCCTTTCTCAGAGGAGAAGTCTTTTGGTGTATATTCGTTAGAAGGGGTGTTTTCCGGCAATAACCCCATCCGTTGATAGGCCTCTGCAACAAGCTCGCTGCAAAATAACGAACTCAAATCTTCTCTGTTGGCACCAAAAATTCCATCATAAGCCGCCTTCAGTAGTTCGATCTTGTCCTTCTCATATGGACGTCCGCTTACCACATGACGGAAATCATTAAGTGTTCGAATCATATCGTCTGTGAGGTTCTTGGATAGAGATCGGACGCTAATCTCATAGCCACTTGCAAAACACCGTTCGAGGCGCTCAGACAATTCCACACGCTGAACACCCTGAGTAAGCTTTCCTGTATCAGCGTCTTCAAGATTACTGAGTGTTGTCGACTCCCAACAGAATATGGAGCCCTTAGGATCACGTGAATCGTCGAATCGATAAATCATCCCGACATGTGACCACTTGCTGAGGGTAAAAAATTTGATTCCTTCCGAAATTCTTCCTTTTCCTGAAAACAAAAGAATGTCACCGGTTTTCAATTGACTACGGATATTTTCGTACTTCATGGTCCCCTCCTTTTTATTGTTAAACAGTCTTCCTTGCAACAGCGTAACCGGTACGCTGGAAAGAGACTTAAAATGCCCTTATCAGGGAAGTCCATAGTAAAATTTTGATTGTTCCGGAGATTTGATTTTTTTATCCCATAGTATTTTTTTTTCTGGAAGTCAATAAGGAAAAACAGGTGATTATCGCGGCCCTGGAGGAAGACCGGTGATCAGCGTCGTTGATTAGGCTCAGGGATACCTGATAGGCAAGCCGCAACCATCGCTATTGGATTAAATGTGAAACTTCAGATGCAGGCTGTTAAGAATGGTTTTTGGTTCACCCGTTCTTCAGGTTGTCGGCCACAATTTCGGCAATATGCCTGACCTTGATCCGGATGTTTCTTTTATCCATTCCCCCGCGAAGCTGGAGCACGCAGCCCGGGCAGTCGGTGACCAGGACATCGGCCCCTGTGGCTTCAACATGATCCAGTTTCTGGCGCAGGATTTCGGATGAGATTTCGGGAAATTCCAGCGAATAAGACCCTCCGAAACCGCAACAGACATCTTCGTCCTTAGCGGGCGCATACTTGAGCCCTGCCGTTTTCAAAAGCTCGCGGGGCTCTTGGGTCACATTGAGACCCCGGCATAAATGGCAGGGGGAATGATAGGCAACCTTTGTTTGATTCTGAATAAAATCTTTTGGACTTACCTTCAGCACATTGACCATGAATGAACTGAAATCCATTAATTTATCATAAAGCATACGCAGTTTTTCAGCCTGCCCCGGCTTTTTGGCCAGGAGACGGGCATATCCTTCCTTCATATGGGACCCGCAGGAGGCGCACAGCACTAGGATATAATCATAGCGCCAGGGTTCCAGGGCTTCCAGGTTTTGAACGGCAGTTTCCGTTGCGGTTTCCTCTTCAGCCATCATCATGGCTGGAAGGCCGCAGCAACTCTGGCCCATGGGATATTCCATCCGAACCTTGTGGCCGGCAAGAAGCCGGGCCAGGGAAACCGCCTGTTCCGGAGAAACAAAATCCACGACGCATCCCCCGAAAAGCGCCACCCGGTATCTGGGGTTTTGGATACTGGGCCTGATTTCCGGCCAAAGATCCCGGAACGGCTTTTTGGCAAGGGCCGGAAGGGTTCGAAAATCATGGGCCTTTCCAAAAATAAAGGGCAAATGCCTCAGAACCCCTGCATCTTTTTTCACCAGGGGTTTTTGAAGGGCCGCGGCCATCCTGAGCATGGCATGGAACAGTTTGCGGTTTTTCATGGCCATGGATAAGATGGTATTTTTGGCAGGTTTGGGACCTTCGTCCTTAAGGATATTGCCGTATACCTTTTTGATGAGAAAGGGCAGGTCGATGTTGACCGGGCAAACGGATTTGCAGGCCTGGCAGTTCAGGCAGTTCCGGACAATGGCCCTTGCATTGTCCTTTCCATGGTAAAAATAGGTCAGGATCAGGCCGATGGCCCCGATATAGACATGCCCCAGGGTATGGCCGCCGACCTTGCCGTACACCGGGCAGACATTGGAGCAGGCGCCGCAGCGGATGCAGCGCAGGGCCTCGGAAAAGACCGGGTCCCGGGCCAGCGTGAGACGGCCGTTATCCAGGAACACGATGTGATGGATTTTTTTCCCCGTGGGGGAGGCAGCACATTCCACGGCCCCGGTGATCCAGGTGACATAGGAGGTCAGGGCCTGGCCTGTGGCATTCTTGGGCAGAACCTTGATGATGCGGAGTGCAGCGGAAAGATCGGGAACCAGTTTTTCCAGACCTACCAGGGCCACGTGGACCCTTGGAAGCGTGGTGGTCAGCCTGGCGTTTCCTTCATTGCTGATGAGCCCTAAGGTGCCGGTTTCGGCAATGGCCAGATTGGCGCCGCTGATGCCCATGTCTGCGGACAGGAATGCCGGGCGGAGCTCTTTTCTGGCCACCTTGACCATGCGGTCGATGTCTTCCAGGTCAACAGGCGTTTTTGTGACATCGCCAAAAAGGGTTCCCACCTGCTGCCGGGACAGGTGAATGGCTGGCATGACCATGTGGGAAGGTCCTTCATGCCGCAGTTGGATGATCCATTCCCCAAGATCGGTTTCCGTGACTTTGAATCCTTCAGCTTCCAGGTGGTCGTTTAAATGGGTTTCTTCCGCAGTCATGGATTTGGATTTGACAATGGTTTTGACCCCATTGTCCTTGCCGATTTTTGCGATGATCTCGTTGGCCTCCTGAGCGGTTGCAGCCAGATGAACAATGGCGCCCGCAGCCTCTGCTCCTGCCCTGAACCGGTCAAAAAGGGTTAAAAGCTGCGCCAGTGCCTGGTCCTTGCCTTGAACGATCTGATCTTTCAGGGCATTTAGATCGATTCCCTCAAAGGCTTTGGCCCGGGATACCTTGTAGGCTGAGGCAAAATTGTCCAGGGCTTTTCTCAGGAACCGGTTTTTCAGAGCGGCCTTGACCCTTTTTTTATACGTCTTCATATCCCTGGCAGTCTTAATCATGTTTCCTCCATAATCAGAATGTGAAGTTCCTGGGGGCCGTGAACCCCGATGGCCAGCACCCGCTCGATATCAGCGGTCCGGCTGGGGCCGGTGATAAAGGACAGATAACCTGGAGGGGATTTCATTTTTTCGACCAGGCAGTTGGAAAGGGCAGCGGCATCAGGAACAATCCGGGAAGCCGGAATCCAGGCGATATGGGTTTCGCTGAGCATGGTGGCAATCCTTAAGTCTTCGGAACCGGAATCCAGGACCAGGGTGCCGGTTTCAGCAATGGCCCAATCCGAACCGGTAAGGGCTGTATGGATGCCGGATAAATGAGATCTGAACGGGGGGTGCAGAACGGTCAGTCCGGAAACACTGCATAAGTCTTCAAGCTTTTGCAGGTTCTCCGGGTCCAGACCGGGAGCGGCAATGGTTTTGCCGTTCTGCCGCAGGGTGATATCGATGGAATAACGCAGAACCTCTTCCATGCCGGTGACGGTTGAAACCACAGCCTGAACCAGCCCGGCTTTTTCTTTCATGCGGTCAATCAACTCATTTTGTTCCATAGGATCTCCATTCCGGTTTTTTATGACACCCGCCTTCCCAATATCAACCTTCCGGATATCAATTTTCCTGGGAGAGGCTTTGTTTGATAAACGCAATGCTGCGCTGTTCGGCAAAATTCAGATGCAGCATCATGGCATCCCTGGCTGCCTCTGCATCCCTGGCCTCAATGGCCTCAAAGACGTTCCGGTGGTGCGAGTAGAGTATGTGGTGGTCATCGCCGGTGATATAAACCGCCCGCCAGACCGATTGCTGGAATTCCTTCATGGCATCAAAAATATTCTGCATCAGGTGGAGCCAGACAATATTGTGGGTGGCACGGGCCACAAGGATGTGGAAATTGGCATCCAGGTCTTCGGATGGCGAAAGGCCTTCCAGGTTCTGCTCCATACCGGCAATAACCGTTCCCATGCGGCGGATATCTTCCGGCAGCGCCCGCTGGGCCGCATAAAAAGCGGTCCACGACTCCATGCATTTCCTGACCTCGATCACATCCAGGGCCCGGTCCTGCTGCATGCGGATAAGCCCGCTGAGCGGATTGTCGGAAGTGGTTTCCACCAGCGACAGGACAGTTGTGCCTCCCCCCTGGTTGGTCATGATCAGCCCGGAAGATGCCAGCGCATTCAATGCCTCGCGCACAGAGGGGCGCGACACGCCGAAGGATTCTGCCAGTTCACGCTCAGGAGGCAGTTTGTCACCAGGGGAAAAGTCTCCGCTCAAGATCGAGGCGCGGATTTGGTCTGCAATCTGGGTTGATACTTTTTTGGGTTTTATGGGTTGAAATTTCATAGCACAGCGTCCGTCATAAAAAGGGTTATTATCAAACCCATCCTTTTATATTGTTTTTTGCTGTGAAGCAACGTAAAACCGGTGTTCAGGCATCCATGCTCTTTGCCAGCAATTCGGTCAAATGCATGATTTTAACCTGGGGCAAATGGTCCATCAGACCTTTTTTCAACTGAAGCATGCAGCCAGGGTTGCCGGTAACCACTGCATCCGCTCCTGTGGCCCGGATGGTATCGAGTTTGCGATGCAGAATCAGGTCGGCCATTTGAGGTTTTCCAATATTATAAATTCCGCCGCTGCCGCAGCAGGCATCGGCATTTTCCAGTTCGATATATGCAAGGCCCGGCACAAGTTTGAGCAGGTCGCGCGGTTCACTTCTGATGCCCTGGCTGTGGGCAATGTGACAGGAATCATGAAAGGTCGCTTTCAGCCGGAGAGGTTTGAGAAGCGGTTTCAGTTCATCGCGATGCATGGCCA
>MGTJ01000111.1 GCA_001799395.1 Desulfobacterales bacterium RIFOXYA12_FULL_46_15
AAACATATTGTTTCCTTAAAAGTCATGGCAGACAACCATCCCATGATCAAAGAACTGGATATCAACCCTTTGTTTGTTCATGAAGAAGGCCTGGGCGCAACAGTGGCAGATATTATTATCCGGCTTGAAAAAGAGGAGAGCTGAAAATCATCCTTTATCCTTTTATATCAAAGGTTCCTGAAACCTGCCGAAGATTGGGCAGTAAAGAAAGAGGGCAGGACCTGAGCTGTTTGGCAAGAGATTGCGTAAAAGCATCTGCTGTGAAATCAAAACTTGATACCAGAGGGTTTGAAAAAGATGAATCCGGGGTTCCTTTGTCGTCAAACGGTATTTTCTGGTCTCTCAGCCATAAACCGGGTTATGTGGCAGGTGTTGTCTCAAGACAGAAAGTGGGAATAGATATTGAAAAGCTGAAGTATATTTCTGATCCGGTTTTTAAAAGGATTGTCGATCCGGCTGAATTTCTCCATTTTATGAATCAGGACAAAATGCTTGTTTTTTTCAGGGTATTTACGGCAAAGGAAGCAGTGCTGAAGAATGCAGGCATTGGGTTTAAGGGGTTGTCAAAGGTAAAAATCCATACAGTAGTGGATAATTATCATCTGATTGTCCACTACCTGGATCAAAAATATCAGGTTGAGAATTTTTATTTTGACGGCTACATTGCATCTGTGACAAAAGATAATGTGGGTATTGAATGGAATTTCAGATAAGACCAATATTTCAAGGAGAAACAAAATGGCCGAGGGAAAAGGTTTTGTGATGAGCGAGGCTGCAGCATCAGGCCCGCTGCCGAAAGTTGATTTTTCAAGCTTTATATTGTCCTTATACTCATCAGGACTTGTCCAGCTGGGTAAGGTTGAAGACCCTTCAACCGGGAAAAAAGCAAAGAACCTTGAGCTTGCAAAACATACCATCAACATGATTGCCATGCTGGAAGAAAAAACAAAGGGAAATCTGACAGAGGATGAAAAAAATCTTCTCAAGGCACTCCTGACTGAAATCAGAATTGCATTTGTTGAGGCAAAGTCTTGACAGAGAAGTTTTCATCCTGTGCCAAGATAAATCTGTTCCTGTATATTACCTCAAAAAGAGGGGACGGGTATCATACCCTTTATTCCCTTATGACACCCATTGATCTTTGTGATGACCTTTATCTTGATTTTGAAACAGATAAGATAAAGGTCACCTGTAATCATCCGGATGTGCCAGAAGATGAATCCAATCTTGCCCATAAAGCCGCGGTCCTGTTCTATGATGCATTAAAAGAAAAAGGGTATGAAAAAAGGGGCATTGGAATTGAAATCATAAAGCAGATACCGCCCGGTGGAGGTCTTGGCGGAGGCAGCAGCAATGCAGCCACGGTTTTAACAGCCCTGAACACTCATCACCGGCATCTGTTTTCAAAATCCGAATTAATGCATATGGGATTGCGTCTGGGTGCCGACGTCCCTTTTTTTATTTTTGGAAGCCCGGCCATTGTTCAAGGGATAGGTGAAAAGCTTGAAAAAGCCCCTGATCTTATGCGGTATCACCTTGTGCTGTGCGATCCCGGGGTTGCTGCAGCAACAGCAGCAGTATACAAAAAATATGATTTTGAATTGACATCAAACCAAAAATATACTAAGAATGCTGGTTTGAATGTACTACTACGGGGACGGAAATTTGATGCAGGGAATTGTGCCCACAACGATCTTGAAGGACCGGCGTGCAGGCTTTACCCTGAAATCAGGGAAACAAAAGAAGAGATGGAGTTGTTACTGCACACAAAAGTGCGGATGACAGGAAGCGGCTCCTCTCTTTTTGCACTTTTTCAAGCTCGCAAAGATGCTGAAAAAGGCTGTGAAATCCTCCTGGGAAAATGGGCCGGGAGCAAAAGGAAACCATTTCTTTCTTCGTTTGGCTGAAAATTGTGAGTTTATTGTACTGGGGCGTCGTCAAGCGGTAAGACACAGGGTTTTGATCCCTGCATCCAGAGGTTCGAATCCTCTCGCCCCAGCCATATTTTTATATTTTAATAAGAGATTTTTTTTATGAACGGCTTGTCCATTTTTGCAGGAAATTCAAATCTTCTTCTTGCAGGGAAGATTTCTGAGTATCTGTCAAAACCTTTGGGGAAAATGAAAGTCAACCGGTTCAGTGACGGAGAAATCCAGGTTGAAATTCATGAGAATGTCCGGAGGCAGGAAATTTATGTGATACAATCCACAAGTTATCCTGTAAACGACAATCTTGTCGAATTGCTGCTTCTGATCGATGCTTTCAAACGGTCGTCCGCCAGTAGAATCACGGCAGTGATTCCTTATTTCGGGTATTCGCGCCAGGATAAGAAAGTATCCCCCAGGGTTCCTATCAGTGCCAAGCTGGTGGCGGACCTTCTGGAGTGTACCGGTGTTCACAGGGTGATCACGATGGATCTGCATGCCGGACAGATTCAAGGTTTTTTTAACTGCCCGGTGGATAACCTTTATTCAGCCCCGGTGATCATTGATGATATCAAGACCCGTTTCTCGGATGACCTGGTAGTCGTATCCCCTGATGCAGGAGGTGTTGAAAGGGCAAGGGCCTATGCCAAGCGCCTGAATGCCGGACTGGCTATTGTGGATAAAAGAAGAAGCGCCCCGAACCAGGCAAAGGCCATGGCCATCATTGGAGATGTTCAGGATAAAATTGCCATTATTATTGATGATATGGTGGATACCGCAGGAACATTGGCCGAGGCTTCCGGGGTTATTGCAGAGAACGGTGCAAAAGCCGTTCATGCGTATTGCACGCACCCTGTACTTTCAGGACCGGCCATTGACAGAATAAACAAATCATCTTTAAATTCTCTTGTTGCTACAGACACGATCCCTCTTTCTGAAGAAGCAAAACAGTGTGACAAGATTAAAACGCTTTCCATTGCCAAACTGGTGGGTGAGGCAATTGTGCGCAGTTACAGGGGTGATTCTGTAAATTCTCTGTTTATATAAAATAAAATAGGATCTATTAGCCTTCTGCATGGACATGTGCAGATACGGAGGAAAAAACTTTGGAATTAATTGAATTAAACGCAAAACCAAGAGTAACTACCGGTAAAGGTGCTGCAAGACAATTAAGAGCGAAACAGGCCATACCTGCCATCGTCTATGGTGAGAAAAAAGAGCCGACCATGCTGGCCCTTGATACGATTGAATTTGATAAAATCATCCGGAATCACGGATCAATGGGCCTTTTTTTCAATCTCAAGATCAGCGGTGCGGATGCACAAAAAATCGTAATGCTCAAGGATATGCATATGGATACCTTTGGGCAGAGCTATCTGCATGTGGATTTGCAGGAAATCGATATGGACAAGAAAATTACCGTCAGTGTCCAGGTTGAAGTCATTGGTAAATCTATAGGGGTCAAGGAAGGCGGCCTTCTCCAGATTATCCGGCGTGAGCTGGATGTGGTCTGCAAGCCCATGGATACTCCGGATACCATCCAGGTTGATATCACTGATCTGGAGATCGGTGATGCGGTGCATGTCAATGACATTGATCTGGGTGAAAACATCCATATTCCTCATGATGTGAATTTTACAGTCATCACCATCGTACCGCCGTCAACAGATGCCAAGGAAAGAGGTGAAGAGGACGATGAGCCGGATGAGAAAGCCCCGGCAGCCCCAGCTCCCAAAAAAGCGGCTGAAGCATAATCCCGTTGTAGATGTCGGATTCGAAATATAAAATTATTGCGGGTCTGGGCAATCCTGGAAAGGATTATGCCCGGACCCGTCATAATATAGGGTTTCTGGTCCTTGACGCCCTGGTATCAAAATCCCGCCTTATATTTGACAAAACCCGGTTTGATTCTGAATATGTGAAAGCAAGAATCAGGGATAAAGATGTCTTTCTCATCAAGCCTTTAACCTATATGAACCGAAGCGGGCTTTCCATCCAAAAATTTGCCTCATATTACAAGATCGAGATCGAAGATATCATCATTGTCCATGATGATATGGATCTTGAATTCGGAAAAATCAAGATTGTGAAAAGCAGGGGCCATGGAGGGCATAATGGTGTCCGGTCCATTATGGAAACCTTTGGCAACAATGATTATATCCGGGTCCGGGTGGGTGTCGGCCATCCATTGACCGGAAGAGATATAACCGGTCATGTTCTTGGCGGATTTTCCCCGGCTGAGACAAGCCTTCTTGATAAAACCACGGATACTGCTTCAGATGCCTGCCTTCATATCCTTGAAAAAGGTCTGATTTCAGCCATGAACATCTTTAATCGAAATACGGATCGATGAGATTTCAAGAACTATTTGATTGACAAGGTTGTTTAAATATGGTTTCCTGCACGAGAATGGGCTAATTGTTTCTATAATGAAAAGGCGGGCTATCAAATGGGTGAAAAATCCAAGAGAATCAGAGTAAAACAAGGAACGTCAAGCAAAAAAGAATTTTTAAAAGGTGATGTGGCTGTTTATCCGGCTCACGGTGTAGGTTACATTGAGTCCATCGAGAGCAAGGAGATAAACGGTGACACATTGAATTTTTACATGATGAAAATCGTGGAAAACGGTATGGTGATCATGATTCCGACATCAAACGTAGAATCGGTCGGTTTAAGGGAGCTTATCCCTGAAACAGAAGTTCCGGAAGTCTACAAGGTAATGAAGGAAAAAGCACATGGTTCTGATAACCAGACCTGGAATCGAAGGTATAGGGAATATATGGACAAGATCAAGACCGGATCTATTTATGATGTGGCTGAGGTTTTCCGGGATCTTTTCCAGTTGAAGCTTGAAAAAGATCTTTCCTTTGGTGAGCGCAAACTCCTTGATACAGCTCAGAATTTACTGGTCCAGGAATTGTCCATGGCCAAGGATGTGGATGAAAAATCAATGATGCAGGAAATTGAAAGCCTTTTTATTTAATCTATTAATAAGTTAAAACAAATTTTTAACCGGCGGACATCGGCATTGAACAGTCCGCCGGTTTTTTTATCATGCAGATACATATCCGCATATCAGATGACCTTCAAAATACAAGGCTTGACATCATCCTCTCCCGCCATGACAAAGTTTTTACCCGAAGCCGGGCAGCAGCTCTTGTCCATAGCGGGGAAATCCTTGTGAACGGCAGAACAAAAAAGGCAGGGTACCGGGTTAAGCCCGGGGATATCATCACCGGCCATATTTCAGAATTCACTGTAGAGCCGGAGGTACTGCCTGAAGATATTCCAACAGATATTGTTTTTGAAGATGAGCATATTTTGGTGATTAACAAAAGAGCGGGGATGGTGGTTCACCCTGCACCTGGGAATTTTTCAGGAACACTGGTCAATGCATTATTGTACCATAACCCGCTTATCCTGGGCGTTGGTGAGGAAAAACAGAGGTCAGGAATCGTTCACAGACTGGATAAGGATACCAGCGGGTTGATGGTGATAGCCAAAACGGAACAGGCATTGGTTTTCCTGCAAAAAGAATTCAGGGAACGCAGGGTTGAAAAAAGGTATCTGGCCCTGGTGTCCGGAAATTTATCCCACGATCAGGGTGAAATTGATCTTCCCATCGGCAGGCATCCTGTAAAAAGAAAGCTGATGGCCATCAATTATGAAACCGGAAAACCTGCCGTTACCTTATGGAAAGTCCAAAAACGGTTTAAAGATGCCTGCCTGGTTGAAATAGCCTTGAAAACAGGAAGAACTCATCAGATTCGGGTCCATTTTTATTCAATGGTGCATCCCCTTTTGGGGGATCTTGTATATCAACCCGGCAGACTCAGGAAAAAAAAGAGCATCGCGCCCCGGCAGATGCTCCACTCCTGCCGGCTTTCTTTCAGGCACCCGTATTCCGGCCAAAAAATGGAGTTTTCGTCTGGATTGCCTGAGGATTTTTTAATAATCCTGGCCCTCCTTGAATCAGAACTCTAAATTCAAGAACTCTCTACACTGTCTCAATCTTAATTGCACATACTTTATATTCCGGTATTTTGGCTGTCGGGTCCAGCTTTGCGTTGGTCAATTCATTGGCAGCCGCCTCTGCAAAATGGAAGGGAATAAAAACTGTTCCTTCCACCGCCTTTGAGGATATTTTCAGCTTTGCACTGATTTTGCCTCTGCGTGAAGACACACTCACCATTGTACCTGTATCGAGGCCCAGTTTTTCTGCATCTGCCAAGGAAATTTCCACAAAACACTCAGGTGAAAGTATATTGAGTCCTTGTGTTTTCATGGTCATGGTCCCGGTGTGATAATGGTAGAGGACCCGGCCGGTGGTCAGGATCAAGGGATATTCCATGTCCGGGAGTTCGGCAGGAGGAGTGTGATCAATGACATGGAAAAGCCCTTTCCCCCGGGTAAACTGGGTGGTATGCAGAATGGGTGTTCCTTCATGGGCTTCAGTGGGGCAGGGCCAGTGGATGCCGGCCTTATCAAGCCTTTCCCAGGTGATACCTCTGTAGGAAGGAGTAACGGATGCGATCTCTTTAAAAATATCATGGCTGGATGCAAAGGTCATTTCATAACCCATGCGTCCGGCAATATCACAGATAATCTGCCAGTCTTCCCTGGCTTCCTCCGGGGGGGCTACGGCTTTTCTGACCCGCTGGACGCGTCGTTCCGTATTGGTGAAGGTCCCGTTTTTTTCGGCAAAACACAAGGCCGGCAAGACAACATCGGCCAATTGTGTGGTTTCTGTTTCAAAAATATCCTGGACAACAAGAAAATCTAATTTGTTCAATGCTTTTCGGGCATGGTTTAAGTCCGGGTCGGACATCATGGGGTTTTCACCTATGATAAAAAGGGCTTTAAGCTTTCCTTCATAGGCTTTCTGAATCATTTCCGTAACGGCAAGGCCTGGTGCCGGGGACAGCCCTGTTATGTTCCATGCCTTTTCCATGCCGGTCCTGGCCTTTTCATCGCTGACGGGCTGATAGGCCGTGAACACATTAGGCAGTCCGCCCATGTCACAGGCGCCCTGGACGTTGTTCTGGCCGCGTAAGGGGTTTACCCCGGTGCCGGGTTTTCCTATGTGCCCGCACAGCATGGAAAGGTTGGCAAGAGATTTGACATTATCCGTGCCGCAAGTATGCTGAGTAATTCCCATGCAGTAGAGGATGGATGCGGCAGGGGCCTTTGCAAAAGCTTTTGCAACTTCAATAAGATCCTCTCCCTTGATGCCTGTGATTTTTTCCACATATTCAGGTGTGTATTTTTCAACAGATGTTTTCAGCGCATCAAAATTCTCAGTTCTGTTTTTTATAAATGTCTTGTTCTGCAGGTCTTCTTTTATAATGATGTGCATCAGGCCGTTGATCCAGGCAATATCGGTTCCGGGCAGCGGCCTGAGCCATTTGTCGGCATATTCTGTGAGTTTGATTTTTCTCGGGTCGATGATATAGAGCTTTTTGCCTTTCAGGGTGGCCCGTTTGACAAAGGCTGAAAGAACAGGATGATTCTCTGTGGTATTTGAGCCGACCACCAGGATCATGTCTGATGTTTCAATATCTGCAATGGTATTGGTCATTGCACCGCTTCCAAATGCTGCAGCCAGACCGGCTACGGTGGAGCTGTGTCAGAGCCGGGCGCAATGGTCTATATTATTGGTTTTCAGTACGGCCCGGGTAAATTTCTGGGCAATATAATTATCTTCATTGGTGATCCTGGCAGAAGTGAGAACCCCGATGCTGTCTGGTCCGGATTCTGATTTAACGGATAGAAGTTTTTTGGCCACAAGATCCAGGGCCTCATCCCAGGAAGCGTCCACCTGTTTCCCATCTTTTTTGATCAGGGGCCGAGTGAGACGTTCCGGGGATGAAACAAATTCATATCCGAATCTGCCCTTGACGCAAAGGCTTGCATGATTGGGAGCAAGATCGGAATCCGCACCATTGATTTTAACAATTTTGTTGTCCTGGACAAAGACATCCATCTGGCATCCTACACCGCAAAAAGAGCAGGTTGTCCTGGTTTTTTGAGTGTCTTTGAACCTGCCGTCCCTAAAGGGTTTGTCCGGTACCAGTGCCCCCACAGGGCAAGCCTGGAGGCATTCCCCGCAGAAAACACAGTCTGAATTTTTTAAAGTCATATCATCTTTTGCAATGATTTTAAGATCAGCCCCTGTATATCCGAATTCAATGGCATTGTTGACCTGAATTTCCCGGCAGGCTTTTACACATCTTCCGCAGAGAATGCATCTTGAAAAATCCCTGATAATAAAAGGATTGGCCCGTTCGGTTTCATATTTGCATTCCTTTGTCGGCAGTTGCCTCGTTTTTACCTGGTACCGGTAAGCAAGATCCTGAAGCTCACAATCCCCCCAGACCGGGCACAGCTCTTCTGCCATATCGTTTTTCAACACCTTGAGCTGAAAGGATGTCCAGTCTGCTGCATCCACTTCCCTGGCGGCACAATTATGATTGCCTGAAGAAAGAAGCTTTGTGATGGCTTCTCTGCGTGCCTGAATCACTTTTGAAGATTCAGTAAAGACCATCATGCCGTGTTTTGCTTCTGTTGCACAGGATTCAACAAGGCAGTCCTCCCCTTTTATTTCCACCTGACAGATTTTACAGGTATGGGTGGGGGTGGTATGTTTCAGATGGCAAAGGGTAGGGATTTCGATCTTGTTGCGCTGGGCAATTTCAAGAATGGTCTCACCCGGGTTAAATGCCAGATGGTTTCCGTTGATAGTGATAGTATGATGTTCCATTATTTTTTTCCAGGTATGATATTATAACAGTTTCGATCACTTGCCTTGACAATAAATAGTTTAGTACACTCTGGTTTTCTGATTGTCAATGAAGCTCTGTAAAAAAATTTGTTGATATTATTGACTTTTCGTTTTTGAGGGGGTTATAGAGAAGTGGACGAATAAACACCAATCGGGTAAGGATATATATTCATGTTACAATCTATTATTTTGATGGGGGGGCTTGGTGTCATCATCGGCACTGTTCTGGCCATTGCCTCAAAGGCCTTTTATGTCTACGAGGACCCAACTGTAGTCGCCGTAGCCGGTGCCCTGCCTGGTGCCAATTGCGGCGGGTGCGGGTACCCGGGATGCAATGCCAATGCCGAAGCAATTGTAAAAGGCCTTTCGGCTGTAAATTCCTGCGTGGCCGCCGGAGCAGAGGTGGCCTTGGAGATTGCCGCCATCATGGGTGTGGCAGTGTCGGACAGGGAACCTGAATTTGCAGGGCCTGGATGTTATTACAGCAAGGATGCGGCTGATATGGAATATCAGTATCTCGGCATAACCGATTGCAGGGCGGCTGAAATGCTTTTCGGAGGGATGAAGGTCTGCAGGATAGGGTGTTTGGGGCTTGGGACCTGTGTGAAGGCTTGTATGTTCGGTGCCTTAACCATCGGCCGGGACGGGCTGCCCAAGGTTGACCGGAGCAAATGCACGGGATGCGGGGCCTGTGAAAGGGTTTGCCCCAAACATATCATCCGGCTCAGTTCTGTAACCCGAAGAATTTTACGGGAATATACTAGGGAAGAATGCTTGACCCCTTGCCAGCGGGCATGTCCCACAGGCATCGACATCAAGGAATATATCAGGCTGATCCGTGAGGGGGATTATGAAGGGTCTGTTCAGGTCATAAAGGAAAGAAACCCTTTTCCAACGGTTATTTCCAGGATATGTCCAGCCATATGCGAATCTAAATGCAGAAGACTTTTACAGGATGAATCCGTTGCCATTAATGGATTAAAAAGATTTGTCTGTGATTATGAAATGAATTTGAACCGCCGTGTTTTGCCCTATAAAGCACCGGCCACTGGTAAAAAGGTGGCTGTCATCGGCGGGGGTGTTGAAGGATTGTCGGTGGCATTTTTCAGTGCCAGGCTGGGTCATGAACCCACTGTTTTTGAGGCAACAGATTCTCTGGGCGGTATTCTTAGAAAGGCTGTCAAGAGAGAGAGGCTGTCGATGGATGTTCTGGATTGGGATATTGAAGGAATACGGCAGATGGGAGTTGATATCCGGACAGGGGCCAAGGCGGGAAAAGATTTTTCCGTTGACGGTCTTCTTAAACAAGGTTTTCATGCTGTTTTTACAGCCACAGGCGGATGGGATTCCAGGCTTCTCAGGGGGGATACGGATGAAGCAGAGACTGTATTTCCGGGTGCATACCTTTTTATTGATCTTTTAAGAAGTAAAGCAGATGATCATATCCGTATTCCTTCCGGGAAAAAAGTGGTGATCGCGGGCGGAGAAAGACTGGTGGCTGAGGCTGCAGAAATTCTAAGGGAAAACGGGTCAACAAACATTACCGTTATTTCAAGAAAAACCGAATCAGAACCCCTGTTTGATCGAGATACATTGGAAAGACTTTCAAAAGCAGGGGCTGACGTTATTTACCATTCAGGGATTACAAAGGTAAAAGGTGAAGACGGCCGGTTAACATTAATTGAATATATGGAACTTAATACAGGCGAGAAACACGATGTGGAAGCGGATCTCCTGATTATCGGTGCCGGCAGGTTTCCTGAGCTTGTATTTATTCCTGAAATAAAAGATCAGCAGGAAGGGAAAAGCGATCAACCGGAAAATCAAGGGCCTATGCTCTGGGAAGGGTATGAACTTCAGAAAAAACCGGCCGGAAAACAGGAATCCGGTTTCTTTTCGGACCAGGATGTCATCAGTGAATACGCTTCTGCCGTTTCAGCCATAAACGGCGGGAGAAAAGCGGCTGCCGCCATCCATTACAGGGTGACCCATACCGGGTTCCAGGATGCGTCAGATATGATTACGGAAACTTCCATGCTTCAGGATGTTTTCATACTGAACAATGTAAATATGGTATCAAGAGTTATCATGAATCCGGTAGACCGGATAAAAGGCACTGAGGATGAATTTTCAACCGGTTTTTCAGTGGAACAGGCAAAACAGGAAGCAAACCGGTGCTTGAAATGCGGTCTTGTCTGTTATGAAAAAACAAAGATAGAAGGGCAGGCATTGAAATAAGAAAAAATAATACCGTCATATTAATTCTGTTGGGATAATCTATGAGACCGGAACAGATACTAATTGTTGATGATGAAAAAAGGATCGTTGAGAATATCTCTCTTTGTCTGTTAAGAGAGGGATACCAGGCTGTCGGAGCTTACAGTGGGGATGAAGCGATTAAATTTTTTGAGCAGCAGAGATTTGATCTGGTCCTGCTTGATATCAGCATGCCCGGAATGAACGGATATGAGGTTATGGAGCATATTTACGGCCTTGATGATGAAGTATTGATTATCATCATTACCGGCCATGCATCCATTGAGTCGGCTGTCCGCGCATTAAAGATCGGGGCCTGGGATTATCTTAAAAAGCCTTTTGAATATGCCGATCTGATCAAAACGGTGAAGAACGCCCTTTCCCAGAAAAAACTGATTGCTGCTAAAAAAATTGTATCTGCCAGGCTTGAGGCTTCTGAAAGGCAGTTTGAATATATGGTGAACAATTCTCCTGATCTTATCTTCACCCTGGATCAGAAAGGGTGCTTTATTTTTGTGAATCACCAGTTTGAAAAGGTCCTGGGGTTCACAAAGCAGGATCTGATCGGGAAAAGTTTTAAAACCATTGTTCATAAAGGAGACCTGCCAAAAGTTGAGACACTGATAAATTATGATAAATCCGGTTTTTCAGCCATAGATGGGAAAGACCTTCATTTCAGATTTTTGAGGGTGGAAAAAAACAAACCGGCCTATGGGAACTCTGACCCCTGTGCGTATATGGAGCTTAAGACTTCTCCCATGCATCTTCCTGCCAGTGATGGGAAAGACGAATTCAAAGGCCTTTACGCCGTGGCAAGGGATGTGACGGACCGGATAAATCTTGAAAATCAGCTCAGGCAGGCCCAGAAAATGGAAGCTATAGGCACCCTCGCAGGAGGTATTGCCCATGATTTTAATAATATCCTCATGGGCATCCAAGGGTATGCCTCTCTTGTAAAAAGCGGTTTTCCAAGAGAAAGTGATGAATATAAACGCCTTGCCTGCATTGATGACTATGTTTACAGCGGTGCTGAAATGGCCAGGCAATTGCTTGGGTTTGCACAAAAAAGCTTTCAGGAAATCTCTCTTGTCAATCTGAATTATCTTCTGAAAATGTCTGCAAAAATGTTCGGCCGCACCAAAAAAGACATCCTGATTGAGCAATACCTTGCGAAGGATCTCTGGGGAACAGTCGTTGATGAAGGGCAGATCAAACAGGTACTGATGAACCTGTTTGTCAATGCCTGGCAGGCAATGCCCAATGGCGGCAAGATTGTTATCCGGTCCGAGAATAAGCTGGTGGATGAGCTGAAAGTGGATGAGCTTGGGCTTGAATCTCCCGGGACCTATGTCAAGGTTACAGTTGCAGACACTGGTATTGGAATGGAGGATGATATTATGTCCAGGATTTTCGATCCATTCTTTACAACCAAGGAAAGAGGTCAGGGTACAGGCCTTGGGCTTGCCACAACCTATGGCATCATTAAAAGTCACAAGGGTGCGGTAAGGGTTGAAAGCAAACCTGGAAAAGGCAGCTCATTCATGTTTTTTCTCCCGGCCCAAAAAGCAAGGGTGGAAACTCCGAAAGAGCCTGAAGAAAAGTATACGATTATCAATGGAAAAGGGAATATCCTATTGGTGGATGATGAAAAAGGTGTAATAGAGGTTTGTTCTGAGATGCTGGAAACTCTTGGATATAACGTAACGGCAGTTTCCAGCGGGCGGGAGGCTATTGAAGCATTAGGGTCCGGAGATGACAGACGGGATCTTGTTATTCTGGACCTGGTCATGCCCCAGATGAGCGGACAGGAAGCCTTTGAAAAGATAAGGGCCATTGATCCGAATATAAAGGTATTGGTGTCTTCGGGCTACAGCAGGGAAGAGGAAATCGAAAAAATGATGAAGAAGGGCTGTGACGGGTATATCCTCAAGCCGTTTGACATGGCGGCGCTTTCAAAAAAAATGGATTGTGTCTTGAAAACCCCGGAGAGGGTTTAAAAAACCTGTTTATTACCTGATTAAAAGACAAGGGTCCTGGAAAACATCCAGGACCCTTGTTATTTATATCTTTTATGCGTTTTTAGGCAAATGCTTTCTCAAGCGGCGGGATGATTTCTTTTTTACGGCTCATCACACCTTTCAGCCATGCTTTTCCTCCTGAAGGAGTTACGCCGAAGGCCTTCTGAATAACGGATTCATCATCGGAAGCAATCAGAAGCTCAGTCCCTTCCTTCATGATATCGGTCAGCATAAGGAAAACACTGTGGTGGCCTTTTTCTTTTTTAAGGGCCTGGATGTCTTTTGCCAGGTCGGCTTTGATCCCGTCAACAATTGAAAGATCGACCAGTTCAAGTTGTCCGATACCAACTCCTTTTCCAGCCATTTTGAAATCCTTGTAATCACGGAAAACAAGATCACGGATCGGTGTGCCTTCAACAGCGGATTTAACCTTGAACATCTGAATTCCGAGAGCCGGGAGATCGCCTTCACCACAGATTTCAGCAAGATATGCACAAATTTCTTTATCTTTATCCGTACAGGTGGCGGATTTGAAAATAACGGTATCGGAAAGAATTGCACATAGCATGATTCCTGCTATGTCTTTGGGTATGGCAACATTGAAATATTTATACATGGATGCAACTACGGTGCAGGTACAGCCAACGGGCCAGATCCAGCATTCAAGCGGTTGTGAAGTCGTTACATCACCTAATTTATGATGATCCACAATGCCGAGAATATTGGCTTTGGCAAGATCGTCAGGGCTCTGGGCAAGATCTGAATGATCTACAAGGTAAACGCTTTGTCCTGCATAAGAAGTTACCACTTTGGGTGCTGGAACCCCATATTTTTTCAGTACAAAATTGGATTCCGGGTTTAATTCTCCCTGGACTGAAGGGGCAATATCTTCGCCCAGTTTTTTCTTAAGATCTGCCAGGGCAATCGCTGCACAAACAGAATCGGTATCTGGATTTTTGTGGCCAAATACTAAAGTCGTCATGAAACCTCCTAATTAATTGGTCTTGTTTATTATGTGATGATCCTTATACAAGTATTCGATCATCTAAAGTTCCAGTTTTTAATTCTTCGTACCAAAAACCGCAATATCTTATAGAATTAATTGGCAATATAAACAAGGAAAAATTTAAAAATTCCTTCAACCGTCATATCTGCCTGATTGACTTCACCCCTTGATATCCGGTATGAATATGAGAAAAAGGCAATGAACAGGATTTTTTTAAAAAATTACCACACAGCAGGAGAAACCAATGACATCACTTTTTGAACCCGGCTTTATCGGGCCGCTGAAATTGAAAAACAGGATGATACGATCCGCTACCTGGGAAGGCATGTGCGAGAAAGACGGCAGACCCACCCAAAAACTCATGGATTACTATGCCGGTCTTGTTAAGGGCGGCATAGGTCTCATCATTTCAGGATATACCTATGTCCGGCCTGACGGTAAACAAATGCCAGGTAAGATGGGAATCTATACCGATGACTTTGCTGAGGATTTTAAAAAACTGACCCGCATTGTCCATGGCCTGGGCGGGAAAATTGCCATCCAGCTGGTACATGCAGGCGGTCAGGCTGATTCAAAAGCATTGGGACGAAAACCGGTTGCGCCGTCGGCCGTCAAGGCAGCAGCATTTCCGGAGATCCCGCAGGCCCTTCCCATCCTGGAAATCGAAGATATTTCCGATGCTTTTGCCAAAGCAGCCGGCCGGGCAAAAGACTGGGGATTTGATGCCGTACAGATCCATGGCGCCCACGGGTATCTGATCAGCCAGTTTTTAAGCCCCCTGACCAACCTGAGAACCGATGAATACGGAGGAAGCCTTGAAAACAGGGGACGGTTCCTGTTTGATGTGTATGAAAAAATCCGCAATCGGGTCGGGAAAAACTATCCTGTGTTTATCAAATTCAATGGTGCAGACCATCTTGAAAACGGGCTGACACGGAAAGATGCCCTGGAAATTGCAAAACAGCTTTCAACAGCAGGCATTGACGCCATTGAAGTCTCTTCAGGCAATGCAGCTTCAGGCGAAAAAGGACCGGCCCGGACAAAAATCAATGTCCCGGAGAAAGAAGCCTATAATCTTGATCTTAGCCTGGGGATAAAAGAAGCCGTCACTTGCCCGGTCATTCCTGTGGGCGGGTTCAGATCCCTGTCCATTGCTGAAAAAGCAGTTGCTGAAGACGGCATGGATTTTATCTCCCTGTCACGACCCCTGATCCGGGAGCCTGATCTGCCCAATAAATGGATGGCCCGTGAAACTGATAAGGCTGAGTGTATTTCGTGCAACAAATGCTTTATACCGGGAATGACCAAAGGCGGTATCTATTGTGTGGCAAAGAAAAAGGCGGAATAAAAGTCATCCTGACATGGCACACTGCCGCAGTCCTGGTGTTCAAAAACCTGATTGCGGTCATGGTCACAGGAGTTGTCACCATATCCATTCTGCGGCATTTTATCTTTATCTGATTTCAGACTGCCATGAATGCGACATTCCTTGTGGCGATGATATTACAGGCCGTCCCGGCCGGGTTCGGGACCAGGATGTCCCCGATGGCCACGGGGGCCTTGAGTTTTTTGTGTCTGATCACGGTCATGACCTCGAATATCTTTCCCAAGGGGATGGGCGCATCGGTTCTGACACTGACAAGCTTGAAATCACCATGTTCCACCGGGATGCCCGAGGCAATGGTCCGCATGGGGCTGGTGAGTTCCTGCACCACCCATTCTTTGCCTTTGTCACAGGTGCATCCGTCAATGGACAGGATTTTAATTTCCTGTCCGTCTTCCATCATCACTTCGGCATCGCAGCCGTTGGGGCAGACAATGCACACCAGGTTTTTTTTCAGCATTGAACGCTCACCTCCAGTTTTTCAGCATTTTCAATATGTTTGGCTTTGACCTTGATCCGTATCATTTCAGCCGGGTGAAGCCGGACCAGTTTTTTTCTTGCTATTTTTCTGTCCCCGTCCGCTACCAGGACAGAGGCATTTCTCATGGGCCGCGTCACCCGCAGGGAGAGGGTGACATCGGTTTTCCCGCTGATTTTCTGGGGAAGTACATAGCGGATATCCTCTTTTGTGACCACAGGAATGGCAGCGGCTGATTCTGTCCGGTCCAGGAGATATGCCGCTGCAGATTGTCCCACAAGGGCTGCTTCTTCAGACACATGATCCACCAGATCATGGACATGAAGGACATTGCCGCAGGAGAAAACACCAGGGATATTGGTCATAAACCGGTCATCCACGCTTGCCCCGCTGGTGGCGGGTTCCAGACGGACACCGGCCCCCAGGGAAAGTTCGTTCTCAGGGATCAGACCCACGGATAATAAAAGAGTGTCGCAGGGGACCAACCGTTTGGTTTCAGGGATCATTTGAAATTTTTCATCCACCTTGGCAACGGTGACGCCCGTGAGCCGGTCTTTTCCATGAAGTTCAAACACGGAGGTGCTTAAGAACAGGGGGATGCCGTAATCGTTGAGACACTGCTGGACATTGCGGGCAAGACCGCTGGGTGTGGGCAGAAGCTCGAACACGGCCTCGACTTTGGCGCCTTCCAGGGTCATACGCCTGGCCATGATAAGACCGATGTCTCCGGACCCCAGGATGACGATGCGCTTGCCGATCATGATGTTCTGGAGGTTGACAAAATTCTGGGCTGCGCCTGCGGTGTACACGCCGGCCGGTCGTGTGCCGGGAAGGGAGATGGCGCCTGCGGTCCGTTCCCGGCATCCCATGGCCAGGATCACGGCATTGGCCTTGATTTTTACAAATCCTTTTTTTGAACTGACCGTAAGGGTTTTCTCCTTATCCAGGGACAGTACAATGGTTTCCGGCATGGCTTCAATGCCGAGTCCATGGAATTCATCAATAAACCTCTGGGCATATTCAGGCCCTGTCAGGGCTTCTTTAAAGGTATGGAGTCCGAAACCGTCATGAATGCACTGGTTCAGAATTCCGCCCAGGATTTTATCCCTTTCAATCAAAAGGATGTCTGAGAGGCCCTTTTTCCGTGCTGAAACAGCCGCTGCAAGCCCAGCCGGGCCGCCGCCGATAATGACCAGATCTTTTTTTATGGTTTTCATTTTAAGGGGTGTCCTGACGCATTTTCCCTAAAAACAAGGGGGATATGCGGTTTTTTAATAGATAATCTTCAGGCCTGTAACCAAATTCTTTTTCCAGGATCTGGACGATCCTCGGCAGGCAGAATCCGCCCTGGCACCGGCCCATCATGGCCCGTGACCGGTATTTGATGCTGTTTATGGTCCTGACGCCTAATGGGTTTTCAACGGCGTCCAGGACTTCTTTTTTGGTAATCTGTTCACACCGGCAGACCACTTCCCCGTAATCCGGGTTCCCGGCCACGAGGTCTGCTTTTTCTTCATTGGAGAGTTCATGAAAATGACCGGTCATACCGGACCGGGTGCCAATAAAATCATTTTTAAGGGTCAGGGGCAGATGTTTTCCCACCATGTCCCGGACCATGAGGGCAATGGCAGGGGATGACGTCAGCCCCGGGCTTTCAATGCCCACAAGATTGATAAACCCTTTGATATCTTCCCGGTCTTCAATGACAAAATCCTTGAACCCGCCGACTTCGGGCCGGGTCTGTTTGGGTCGTAATCCTGAAAAGCTCCGGATAAAATCCGTGGTTTTCAGTTCCGGCAAAAGGGCATGGCCTTCCTTTCGAAGCTGGGCCATAATGTCGGCCGTGCAGGCATAGTCTTCCGGGTCTTCCAGGTATTCATTGCTGGGACCGATGAGGATATTGCCGGAAACTGTATTGGTCAGATGGATGCCTAGCCCGGCCTTGCCGTGATGGGGAGCGGGATAAACAAGGACGTTCAGCGTTCCCTTCAAGCGTTTGTCAAGGATCAGGTATTCCCCGCGGCATGGATAGATGTTATATTCATGGATGCCGAGCATCCGGCAGACATCTGCGGAATAAAGCCCGGCAGAATTGATTAATACTTTGGCAGTTAATTTTTTCCCGCTTGCCTCAATTTCAAACCCGTCTTGTATTTTCCGGATGGCTGTCACCCCATGGCCGAGAAAAAAATGACACCCGTTGGCATGGGCGTTTTCGGCCAGGGCAATGGTAAGGGAATAGGGGCAGATGATGCCGGTGGAAGGCGAATGAAGGGCTTTGATCCCGCCCACCCTGGGCTGGATTTTTTCCATGGCGTTTGGGTCAAGGATTTCAAGACCGGGGACCCCGTTGGCTTCTCCCTGTTCTTTGATCATATAAAGGCTTTTGATTTCTTCTTCATCCCGGGCCACGGTGAGTTTGCCGATATAATCAATCTTTACTTTCAGATCCCGGCAAAGATCGGCCATCATGGAATTGCCCAGGACATTGAGGCTTGCCCGCAGGGTGCCGGGTTTATAATGAATGCCCGAATGGATGACTCCGCTGTTTCTGGAGCTTGTGCCCATGGACACATCCAGCTCTTTTTCAATGACGGCCACACTAACGGATGTTTTGGATAATTCTCTTGCAATGGCGTTTCCCACTACACCTGCGCCCACGATAATCACATCATATTGATTTTCCATTGAATGCTGCCTGAATCCTTTATTTATAAAAGCGGAACCATTGATCCGGTTCCGCTCCTTATATTATAAAATCCTCTAGTCTTCAATACCGGCCAGACGTTTGGCCAGCCTTTTTTTTGCGTTCAGATCGGTTTCCCTCAGGATGGTCACCCTGTGGGCTTCGGGAGAACCGCCGCCATGGATGTCGGAAATGGTGTCAGCAGATTCCATGGCCATTTTCTCAACCAGCCTGAACATCCTGATCCGGTTTTCCACGGGTACGCCGTCAGCCCCTTTGAAATAGCGTTTCAGCATGGGCCCGATCTCGGGGTGGTTAAAATCCTTGTCCGAGGGCATGTCAGCCACAAACCCGCCGCAGATGTCGATCATGAGGCGGATACATTCGCTGAGTTCCTTTCCTTCATGGATTTTGGAGGCATTGGACAGGATGGTGTTGATAAAATAGGCGCCGGACGGCATTTCCTTCCCTTCATAGGAAGATGCAAGACAGCACCCGTAAAGGGTTTCCGCCCGGTATATCATGTCAATGATTTTCTGTTTGTGATGGCTGATCTTGGATGTTCCGTTATAATCCATCAATGCAAGGGCAGCTCCGATCATGCAGTCGATCTTTCCGGATTTGCACCCGCCGTGGCTCTGGCGGTGAAAAGAAGAAAATTTGACAACCATGTCCACGGCAAATTCGGTTTCCCCGCACATGAAAATTCTCTGTTTGGGCACAAAGACATTATTAAAGATCAGGGTAGGGCAGTTCTTTGAATATCTTATGTTTCCGCAGTCCACACCTTCAAGTTCCCGGCTGTCCAGGCTGGAGCGGCCAACCACATGGATGAGGCCTTCGGTGTCTGAGGGGATGGCAAAGGCCACGGCATAATCCTCATCTCCTTTTTTAAAGGCCCGTGTCGGCAGGACAATGATTTCATGGGCGGAAAGGGAGCCGGTCTGATGAACTTTTGCGCCGCTGACCACAATGCCGTCAGACCGCCGTTCTACAATTTTAAGATACATTTCATCATCTGCCTGATCCGTGGGGCCTTTGGACCGGTCGCCTTTTACATCCGTAACCCCTGCATTTCCCACAAGGTCGTTTTTCTGCATGTGTTTTACAAAATCGATAAAATTCTGATAATAGGGGGTGCCATATTTCTGATCAATGTCCCAGGTGACGATGGAAAGCGCTGAAAGACAATCCAGTCCTGTGCATCTCTGGTGACAGGTCCCCACATGGTTAGCCACGGTCCGGTTCAGCTTGACCCGGTGAACCAGATCACTGATGGAGGCCGGCGGCAGGGTAAACCGGTTGACAGGCTCATGGATCAGGGGGCTGACCGTTACGGCAAGTTCTTTGTATTCATCCATACCGGCCACTTCAAAGGTTGCGCCCGTGGCTTCGATGCCGGCTCTGAGCCTTGGGTTATCAACCACATTTTTAACCCTTTCACCAAACATATACACAACCGGGTTTAATTTTCTCAAGGATTCAATATACTCGTCTTTTGTCATCAGTCCCATAAAAGCTTCCTTATTTTAAAAAAAATAATGATGTAACAGTTTTTTCGATATGGAGTCGGGTGACCCTGGTAAAGATGTATTTACCAGGCAGAGCGGTTTAATTTAAGCAAGAGGCAAGATAATAAATTCCGTACAAATTCATTCAATCTTTATAAAGCAAAAAATTAAAATCGCAGATAAAATGAATGCGATTTATTTTTGTTCTTCTAAATTAATAAAACCCTTTATCCAAAACTTTTTTCCATACGTAAAACCAAATTATTCCAAATCTTCACACAAATCATTAGTAAGAAAAATTTTCAGGTCTTGTCAAGAACTTTTCCAACCCGTCGAAATTATAATTAATCAAATACTATAGCAGGGCTCTTGGATTATTTTTGTTGACACGCCATCTGATTTTTTTTAGTGTTTCTGCCTTGAATATGGATTGGATGAATATTTAGACTATACAGGAAACAATGATGAGATTGCATGAATATGAGGGCATGGATATTTTTGAAAACTTCGGCATCCCTGTTCCGGAGCGGGGTGTTGCAGGAACGGTGGATGATGCATTGAGTATTGCGGAAAGGACAGGCTATCCGGCTGTTCTTAAATCCCAGGTGCTGGTCGGCGGCCGGGGGCTTGCAGGCGGCATCAGGATTGCAGAAACCCCGGATGAATTGAGGCAAACCGCAGAGGCGCTTTTTGAGACAGACATAAAGGGGCTTCCGGTCCGGGAAATCATGGTCTCTTGGAAAGCTTCCATAAAAAAAGAGCTTTATATGGGCATCACCATTGACGGGTATTCAGGAAAACCTGTGGCGGTGGTCAGTACCGAAGGCGGCGTGCATATTGAACAAACAGCCAAAACTTCACCGGATAAAATCGCTTCGTTCAAAATCGATCCCAAATTCGGGTTTTATCCGTATCAGGCAGCCGGCATCCTGCGCAGTGCAGGCCTTGACGGCAACCACATATCTTCCTGTTCCAATATCCTGGTCCGGCTCTACCGGATATTTCAGCAGTATGAAGCCATGATCGCTGAGATCAACCCCCTTGTCATCCTGGATAACGGCGGGCTCATGGCCGTGGATGCCGTTCTTGAAATTGACGACTCTGCCATGTTCAGGGTGAAGAAAATCCTTCCTCTGTCACCCGAGGGAAGAATCGGGAATCTGCTTGAGAAAAAGGGAAAAGAGATCGGGGTCACCTATGTTGACCTTTCCGGGGATATCGGGCTTATCTCTTCCGGGGCCGGTCTTGGTATGGCATCCATGGATATCATCGGCCATCATCTTTCGCCTGCCAATTTTCTTGAAACCGGCGGGGGTATTACTGCCGATCTTTTGTACAAATGCATGGACCTTATCCTGATGAAACCGTTAAAGGCCATCTTTATCAATATCTATGGCGGGATCAACCCCATCCATGAAGGGGCAAAAGGCATTGTCCGGTACATCAAAGACCACGGTGTGACCCTTCCCATTGTGGCCAAGGCCCTTGGCAATCACCAGGAAGAAACCTGGGAGATCTTAAAATCCGGCGGTATTCATGTAGTGACCGAAGCTGCCACGGAAAAAGCTGTTGATAAACTGATTGCATTATTAAATAACCCTTCTGCCTGAAAATAGATTGATCAGGATAATAAGGATAAACCAGATATGAGCATTCTTTTAAATGATGATACCCGGGTGATTGTCCAGGGCATCACCGGAAAGATCGGCAGCGTCCAGACAAAATGGATGCTTCAGTACGGAACAAAGATCGTCGGCGGCGTAACGCCCGGCAAAGGCGGGAGCCTTGTGGAAGGGCTGCCTGTATTCAATTATGTGGATGATGCGGTCAAAGAGACCGGTGCCAATGCCTCGGTCTTTTTTGTTCCGGCTGCCTTTGTCCTGGATGCTTTTTTTGAAACCATTGATGCAGGCATTGAGTTTATCGTGATCGTGCCCGAGCACGTCCCGGTCCATGATGTCATGAAAATGCGGGATTATGCCCATAAAAAACAGGTGATGGCCCTTGGCCCCACAACACCGGGCATCCTTGTACCAGGGAAAGGCAAAATGGGCATCATGCCCGCATCTTTGTTTGCACCGGGACGAGTGGGGATTATTTCCCGGTCCGGGACCCTGTCCTATGAATTTGCCGGCATCCTCTCCGAAATAAAGATCGGCCAGAGCACGGTGGTGGGCATGGGCGCCGATCCCGTGGTGCTGAGCAACCTGCCTAAGATTCTTCACATGTTTGAAAACGACCCGGATACGGATGCCGTCATCATTGTGGGAGAAGTCGGCGGGGAACAGGAAGAAAAAGCAGCCGAATTTATTGCTGCCAACATGAAAAAGCCGGTGGCATCCTATATTGCCGGGCGGTTTTCCCCCCAGGGTAAAAAAATGGGTCATGCCGGTGCCATTGTCAGGGGGTCTGCCGGAACCTATGAGGGTAAAACAAAGGCATTGATGCAGGCAGGGGTGACGGTCCTTGAATCCCCTATCCATGTGCAGGCCTGGGCTGAAAAATATAAATTAAGATAAAAAACCGTTGATTTGGCAGTTTCCATGATATAAGCATAAGCATGCACCCAGGATCAGGAGGGCCTTAATACATCATGTTTAAGCGATTCTTGCCAAAGGAAGACCGGTTTTTTATTCTTTTCAGACAACATGCCGATATCGTGGCAGAAGGCATAGGCCAGTTTGAATCACTGCTGGCAGACTATTCGAGAAGAGAGGAACAAACCGCTCTCATCAAGAAAACAGAGGGCCGGGCAGATGATATTGCCCACGAAATTTTCGGATTATTGAATACGGTATTTGTCACGCCTTTTGACAGGGAAGACATCAGGATGCTGACCAACCACATGGATGATGTCATGGACATGCTGGAAAAGGCAGGCACCCGCATGGAAATTTACAATATGCCATCTCCCCCGGATGCGGTTCTGGAACAGACCGGGATTCTGAAACGGGCCTTTGGGGAACTTTCAGCAGCCATTGGCATGCTGGGGGATCTGAAACAAAAAGATGCTATCTTAAAAATCTGTATTGATGTTAACAGCATTGAAAATGAAGGAGACCTTGTCCTTCGGTCTGCCTTGCACCGTCTTTTTGAAAACCCGGCCGATCCTTTTCTGGTCATGAAGCAAAAGGAAATTTTTGAACACCTGGAGGCAGCCATTGACCGGTGTGAAGATCTGGCCAATGTCATTGAAACCATACTGATAAAATACGCGTAAGGGAAGTCCCCATGGAAATGATGATTTTTCCCGTTTTCATTATTTTACTGGCCCTGGTGTTTGATTTTCTTAACGGCATGAATGATGCCGCCAATTCCATTGCCACCATTGTGTCCACACGGGTATTATCCCCCAGGAAAGCTGTTGCATGGGCTGCATTTTTTAACCTGGCTGCCGCTTTCGGCTTTGGTGTCGGGGTGGCTAAAACCATCGGCGCCGGTGTGGTTTCCCCTGATATGCTATCCCTGTTTTTTGTTTTGGCAGTGCTTGCCGGTGCTGTCATCTGGACTCATATCTGCACCCGGATGGGACTGCCCATCAGCGTATCCCATGCACTTGTGGGCGGCATCATCGGCGCAGGTCTTGTAAAGGGTGGCATCAAGGCCCTGATCCTTCCCGGAATCATTAAGATCGGCATGTTTATTGTTCTCTCCCCCATTATCGGCATGGCCCTGAGTATTTTTTTTTCCATTGCAACGGCATGGATATTCAGAAACCGTCATCCGGGTGCTGTGGACCGGTTTTTCCGTATCGGCCAGCTTGTTTCATCGGGCATGTTCAGTCTTGGCCATGGTGCCAATGATGCACAGAAAACTATGGGGGTTATTGTCATGGTTCTGGTTGCACAAGGTTGGCAAAAAGATTTTTCCGTCCCGGTCTGGGTGATTTTGTCCTGCCATATGGCCATTGCCATGGGAACCCTTCTGGGCGGATGGCGGGTGGTGAAAACCATGGGCATGAGGGTGACAAAACTCACACCCGTGAATGGGTTTTGTGCGGAAATGGCTGCTGCAGCATCCATTATCGGGAATTCATTTGCCGGGATCCCGGTTTCAACCACCCACACCATTACCGGCGGTATTATCGGAGTCGGTTCCGTTCACCGTTTTTCCGCAGTCAGGTGGGGGGTGGCCGGAAATATTATTATGGCATGGGTATTGACCATTCCCGGTACGGCAATGGTTTCCGGTCTCATATACGGTGTATTCAGACTGTTCGGCGCATCCTGATTCAATTGGGTATATTTTTTAGTTGAAAGGAGATGATTATGATTTATAGGCAAGGGTTTTCATCCGGATAAGGTTGTAATCCCGTGTGCCGAGCCCAATGGTTTCGGCATAGGAAAACTGGTGCTCCCAGTCTACGGAGGGGTAAAGCCCTTTAAATTTATCCTCGCCGGGGTTCAGGTTTGTCTTGAGCACGGTTCCGGGCAGTGCCGCCTGCTGGTTGACAAGGTCGACCGAAGCCTGGTCGACCGCAACCGGGTCCATGGATGCCAGTACGCCGACATTGCCCACAATGGGTGAAGTGCTGTATGGCAGGCAATCGCAGTTGGGGGATATATCCGTGATAAAATTGATGAAAAAAGCTTTGTCTTTTTTGTTTTTCAGGACACCCAGGGTATATTCCATCATTTTTTCAAGAAAAACCGGGACGGTCTGATTCCAGTTGATGGTCACCGAACCTGTCGGGCACCGGGCGATACATTCGGCGCAACCAATACATACCTTTGGCCGGATATAGGCTTTTTTTTCTTTCAGAAAGATGGCATCGGCAGGACAGTGGCTGGCACATTCGGAACATCCGATGCAGGTTCTCCGTTTTATTTTAGGACTGACATTGGAATGCTGGTCCAGTTTGCCTCTTTTTGAAGCACATCCCATCCCTAAATTTTTCAATGTTCCGCCAAATCCGGAAATTTCATGGCCTTTGAAATGGGCAACGGAAACAAGGGCATCGGCTTCCACAACCTCGGAACCGATATACACCTGCTTGCAGTTTTTTTGATTTACCTCTATCGCGGTTTCATTTTTACCCCTGAGCCCATCCGTAATAATGATGGGGGCGGCATCCATGGAGGAATAGGAAAACCCGTTTTCAATGGCTGTCTGAATGTGGGAGATACTGTTTGACCTTGCCCCGGCATAAAGGGTGTTGGCATCGGTCAGAAAGGGGCGCACCTTATATTCCCTGAGAGTCCGGATGATTTTCCGGATAAAGACCGGGCGGATATAGGCGGTATTGCCCTGTTCTCCAAAATGAAGCTTTACTGCGGTCAGCTCATTTTCCTTTAAGATGGACTCGATTCCTGCTGTTTTAACAAGCCTTGCCAGTTTATCAGGAAGGTTTTCCCTGGAAGTGGCTTCCAGATCCATGAAAAATACGTCAGCCATCATTTTTTTCTCCTCATTGTGCCGGTTCGGATTTTGTTTTGGCGGGTATGATAACAAAACAAAAATTAAAAATCATCAGGTTTTTCTATTCTTCGGATATTAGCTTGACATAAACGAACGTCAAGGATATCAACCATATTATGACAAGGAAAGGGTATTAAAAACACAGGATAAAGGATATGGGCGGACCGGCAAAAGGCAGTCTGATCAAAAAACAGATGATTCTCATGGGAGGTGATGCCGTTTCCGCCTTGGGGATCTTACTATTGTGGATTATCGGGGCAAACGGATATGTCCCTGGTATTTTTTCAGGTTTATGGGTGACCGGGTTTGTTCCTGTCCTGGTTTTCAGTTCATATATCTGTGAAGTTTACAATATCCGGCCCTGGTTTTTCAAAACCATTATGATCCGCTGTGCCATTGCCAATGCAGCATCCCTTATTGTGCTGATTTTGCTGAACAAGGTATTTTCCATTCCGCTTCACATGATTTTCGGAGTATTATTTTTCTTTGTGTTTCAAATCCTGTGGCAAGCCGGTTATGAAGCCGCAAGTCAATCCCATTTTTTTTCAAAAAACCTGTTAGTCATCGGTACAGGGCCTTCTGCAAGGGAAGTTGAACGATTAATAGAATCATCCCCGGGAAAATATGTGCTTTCAGGGTATATTACAACAGCTACAGACCTGGTTTCTGTTGAAGAAAACAAAATTGTCGGAAAGATGGATGATATCGTATCCCTTTGCCGGCAGTACCGGGCTCATGCTATTGTCATGGCCCTGACGGAGCGGCGGGGCGGCCTGGCCATTCATAAGCTTGTGTCCTGCAAGCTCATGGGGGTTCGTATCATTGATTATCCCAATTTTTATGAATCCATGACCGGGAAAATTCCTGTGGAAAGTATCAACCCGAGCTGGCTGGTTCAAAGTAACGGCTTTTTGATTACACCCCTTATCCGTGTCATGAAACGGGTATTTGACATTGTCTTGTCATCCCTGGTCCTTCTTTTGACACTGCCGTTTTTTCCAATTCTGCTCATCCTGGTAAAATACAAATCACCGGGTCCTGTTTTTTATTTTCAGAAACGGGTAGGCAAAGACGGCAAGGAATTTATCATTTATAAATTCCGGACCATGGGTACGGATGCGGAATCCAAAGGCGGAGCGGCCTGGGCCAGGGAAAATGACCCCAGAGTAACCCGGTTCGGCCATATCTTCAGGAAAACACGGATTGATGAACTACCCCAGCTCATTAATGTTTTAAAAGGGGAAATGAGTTTTATCGGGCCAAGACCGGAGCGGCCTGAATTCGTTGAGCAATTATGTGAGATTATCCCGTATTACAGGGAACGGCATGCGGTCAAACCCGGGATTACCGGCTGGGCCCAGGTCATGTATCCTTATGGAGCCTCTCTGGGTGATTCTGTTGAAAAACTGCGGTATGATCTGTATTACATCAATAATCTATCCGTATTCCTTGAATTATTGATTGTTTTTGAAACCATCAAGGTCATTTTGTTCAGAAGGGGGAGCAGATAGCATGGGCAAAAATCACCACCACCCGATAGATTTCAGTCAGCGGCTTTTTATTGAACTCGGCACAGCCCTGCTCATCGAGACCGGGAAAAAGAATAACGCCTTGTCCGGCAAATTAATCGGCATGAAGGTGGGAAGCTATGTGATTGTGGATGTCTCCGGCGCCAAGCCGGATATCAGCACCTTGTCAAAGGAAGAAAAGGTCCGGGTCCGGTATTTAAACCAGGATGATATCTTTCATTTTTCCAGCTATATCATCATGACTCTGGATCAGCCCGATAATCTTATCTTCCTGAATTATCCCGATACAGTGGAAAGCTGTAACATCCGAAGCCATAGAAGGGTGGACTGTTTTATGCAGATCCATGTAAAAAGCGCCGGCCGCCTGGACCCGGCAGTCATTACCAATATCAGTGCAAAAGGGTGCCTGTGCAGCATGGACCGGTTCCAGTCATGGGAAACCATCAACAATCAAAAGATAGAGCTTCTTTTCCCTTACGGTGACCGGGAGGTTCTGGCCCTTCCCGGTGAGGTCAAGAGCACCCAGATCAAGGGCACACAAATCAAGCTGGGTATTGAGTTTGATACACTGGATGGCTATTCCCGGTCCGTCCTGGCGACAATCGTGCCTGCCATCCGGTTTTAATAAAGGCAAACGATATAGGTTCGAAAAAGGGTTTATGTCATGGTCTGGAGCAGCCTGTAGAGGGTCCGGCCGGCCAGGATATCACCTGAGATAACGCCGATGACTTTATCGTCTTCCACAATGGGCATGGCGGATATATCATAATTTTCAAGTTTCCGGATGCAGTCTATGATACCGGCATCCGGGGTGGTGGTGATGACATCGGTGGTCATGACCTTTGTCAGGGGGGCATCCATGGGCAGTTTGGAGGCCATGGCCTTGGTAATGTCCCAGTTGGTGACAATGCCGATGAGTTTGCCTTTTTCCGATACCACATTCACGATGGATACATGCGCTTCCACCAGAAGTTTTGCCGCATCGGTTACACTCTTGTCCACGCTGATGGTGGGGGCATCTTCCATGATATCCCGTGCCGTCCTTGATTTTTCCATGGATGCGATTCTCCGGACGCTGATTTTTTCTGCAATCTCACAGGGAAGGCTGTCTGCATCCTTACAAAGACCGTCAATGAGTTCTTCCATATTCCTGCGGATAACGGTTTCAAGTTTTAAAACAGCGGCCTTTCTCCTGATTTCAGCCAGGGATGAAAAATCATCCCTGTTTTTTTCAAGCCACCCTTCAATGGCGGCTGAATTGCCGAAGATATCTTTCGGAATCAAAAGATGGTCCGGAGTGGGCACGATCCGTTCATGGGCCGCATAAATAACCCCGCCGGAATTTACAAGATAATCGGTGGCGATCAGAACGCCTTTATCCCTGTAAACATGACGCTCCATTCGCCTTCGCTCGGATTTCCGCTGCGGGTTCGGGGAATAGGTGTTGGCCCCTTCCACGATGATCTGCCAGGTGCCCATGCGGCTGGTGGTCATGGAGGGATTTGTGGATTCATCCACATCCAGATAATTGAAGACCGGAGACGCCGGGACAAGGCAGAAGGCGGATTCGGTCAGAAGATTATCGGCAGCATTGGAAAAAATTATTTTCTTCGATTCCGGACCATCCTTGTCCATGACCTGGTCATGGAAATATTTCCGGGTCACGGCCCTGAATTGTTTCCACATGTCAAAAAGTTCTTTCCAGGGAAGGCCGTCGCTGTTCAGGAGATATCCGGTTTCATCGCTGATGCCTTTTATAATGGGAGCGTTATCCGGGTCATATTCATGGAAAATCCTTGCCACATGGGCGCCGACAGCTCCGAATCCCTGGATGAGAACATCCATTTTTCCCGGTTTCGGGAGGGTCATATTTTTAAACTGGGGCAATTGCCTGAGTTTGGGCAGATGTTCCAAAAGGGCTTTGGTGGCTACCACAATCCCGTTGGCAGCCCCGCCCAGTTCATCGATACGGTTTCCGCCCATGTCAGCTGGTTTGGAAACCACATTGTTAAGGCCGTTTTCAACGGCAAAGGTTTTCATATCTGCATCATTGGTACCCACATCCGGTCCTGGAATATAAATATCCTTGTACCGTTTCAAAAGTTGCCCGAATCCTTTGATGATGGCATGCCTATCGTTTTCGGAAAGGTTCTCCGGCTTTACAATGCCGGATTTCCCACCGCCAAAGGGGAGGTCTGCAGCTGCATTTTTAAGCGTCATCCCCCGTGCCAGGTTGTGAATGATATCCGGTGTGATATCCGGCAGCATCCTTGTACCGCCCATGGAAGGCTGCCCCATGGCCAGATTGTCCACAACCAGGTATCCGCCTATTTCAACAGGGCTTTCTTCATTCCACATACAGGAAACAAGGCGGGGTCCCAGTCGGTCCACTTTTATTCCCAGGCGCTGCAGCCGGTCGATATCCAGAGGTCCGAATTCAATAAACCGTAAGGGGCCATCCTTGATGAGCCGGTTTTTCCGGACATGCTCAGGCAGGGTATCATTTAGAAACTGATTCATTCTTGATGGAATCATGGTGTTTATCCTTATAATTTCTTATTAATGCAGGTTCCCGGCTGCCACAACGCCGATGCCAGCTTTGATCAGGGCCCGGGCTGTCAGATTCACGGAATTGTGTTTTTCCAGATAATTGTCCAGAAGCGGGGCCATCAGGTTTTTTTCCAGGATGTCTTTTTTAGGGATAAAATAATCGAAAATATCGGATGGATGGTCTTTTTGGGCTTCGATTTCCGGTTCCCCGCCTTCGTGCTTGGCTGAAATATTGGGGACCTGTTTTGCAATCTCCACCAGTTCCGCTCTCCGGTTATAGGGCTGGAGAACAATGGATTTATAGGTTTCCGTGATGTGGTGTTCAAAACGAACCTGTTTTTCAAGTCCGAGTTTTTTGCGGATGACATTGGCTTCGCGAATGGTTTCATTGTTCACGGAATTGGAAAGATTGAATCCCACAAGGGAGGTGGAGCCGTCTTTTCTGGCGAACAACCTGGCCGTCATAAGGGTCCACAGGATGAACCAGGGGTTGTCATTACCGACAAAAACCGAGATCTTGAATTCAATATCCACCCCCAGCCGGTGCATGACATACCCGAGGAGGATTGTGCCGGGGTTGATATTCAACACCTGCCTGATGCCGTATTGAGTATAATAGGTCAGGTATTCTTCAGCCCATTTCAAGGGATAGTGATTGGGCTGGCCGATACCGCCGAAAAATCCGGAAAGGGTGGAAGGGCCGCCTGCCAGATGGATATTACTGCCATCGGTTCCCCGGGTGTCAAGGGATTCCACATAGGTGGCGCCGATAATCTGCATGGCCAGGGCCGTGGCCATGATATCACCGTTGTCCTCTGCCTGTTCAGCCATGTTCCGGACCCGGATGATCCGGCCGGGCATAAGTTCTTTTTTGTCTATGGCTCGTTTTGCCTCTGCGATGAGCCAGGGGAAGAACTGCATGGCACTCACTTCAAGGGTCACGGCATGGGAAAAATCAACAGACCCGGTATTGCCTTTTTCTCCCAGCACGGTTTTGCAGAATTCATTCATAGAAACAAAGGCTTTTTTATCCCTTTGTTCGATAAGCCATTCAAGGTCTGCCACATAGGGGGAATTCATGTCTTTCAGGCGCTTCATAAGGCTTTCCGGGTTTCTTGCCTGTTTTGCCTTTTCATTGATAGCAGGGGCTCCTCCGAATTTTTCAATGAGCGCTAAAAGGTCGTTTACCAGTTTGTTGTCCGGGTCTGCAAAAAAACGGTTGATGATATCCAGATCTTCTTGTTCGATTTTAAGCATGTCTTTAAGATGGGCCATGGGGGAATCCTTTCTTTTTTATATAATTATATTTATTTTTTCATTTTTTCATCAGGGCAAGGAATTTTTCCTTTTCGCCGTCCACCATATGATAGCAATGCTGATCTTCAGGAAATCTTCCTTCCCGGACATCGGCACAATAGGCTTTCATGGCATTGGTGATGATGGATGCCACATCACAGTATTTTTTCACAAATTTCGGCGTAAAGGCCTGGAACTGGCCGATGAGATCGCTTACGATTAGAAGCTGGCCGTCGCATTCTTTTCCCGCCCCAATGGAGAAGACCGGGATGGTCAGGGTTTTGGAAATATATTGAGCCACTTCCGGGGGAACCGCTTCCACAAGAAGCATGTGGGCACCGGCCTTTTCCACGGCAAGGGCGTCTTCCACTACCAGGGCTGCATCCCTGGCTGTTCTGCCCTGGGCCTTATGGCCGCCGAGGGCTCCTGAACTCTGGGGAGTGAGCCCGATATGGCCGATGACAACGATCCCGGCTTCCACAATGGTTCTGATCCGGGAGACAACCCTTGTCCCGCCTTCAAGCTTGACAGCATCCATGTCAGCTTCCTTGAGGAACCGGCCTGCATTTCTCACAGCGTCTTCATCAGATGCCTGGTAGCTCATAAACGGCATGTCGCCCACCACAAAGGTATTGGGGGCTCCCCGCCGGACGGCATCGCAATGGCCTATACACTGCTCCATGGTCACAGGAACCGTGCCTTTGTAACCATAGACACACATGCCAAGGGAGTCTCCTACCAGGATCATATCAAGACCGGCAGCCTCTGCAAACTGAGCGGTCGGAAAATCATAGGATGTCAGCCAGGTAACTTTTTCACCGGCTTCCTTCATCTTATAAAAATCATGGATTGCTTTTTTCTTGGCCATTTTTCCCTCCTTTAAGGATTAATAAAACAAGCTTGGTTTGATATTGTTTTGAAACTGCCATCATATCGGGGCTGCATCAATGGGCCATCCCTGGTCGGGTTTGACCTCTGAATAGACGATAAAGGTTTCGATTTTTCCCATACCCGGTATGGTGGCAAGCTTCTGTTTGATCAGGTCGCCCAGGTCGCCCAGATCCGGGGCAACCACATGGAGAAGATAATCAAATCTTCCTGTGATATGGTAACAGGCGCGGACATTGGGTATTTTATTGATTTCATTTTCAAGCACTTCAATATCCTTTACCCTGTGCCGGTCAAGGGAAATACAGGCAAACCCCTGGGCTTTGAGGCCTATTTTTTCCGGGTCAACGACAGCCCGGTACCCTTTCAGGATTCCTTTATCTTCGAGCTTTTTGACACGATCCAGCATGGTGGATGGGGCCAGCCCGGTTTCCTTTGCCAGGTCGCTGTTCTTTTTTCGCCCGTCCTTTTGCAATGCTTTCAGGGTGTGTCTGTCAATGTTATCCATAAGGCCTCCCGTGGTCAATTTGTCACCAAACGGTTTCTATCAAATTAAATTCGATAGTTTATTATTTATATCGAATTATAATTTAATGTCAAGGATAATTATAAAATAATTCAGTGAATTTTATAAAAAATTACCGGATTTTATTCGGAAACAAATATAAAAAATTCAGCACAGGGCAAAAGAATTAACAGCTCAGAGAAAAAAGATATATTCCCTTTACCATGAAGCAATTTATGAGGCAGACATTTCATTCTCAGAGGAAGCTTTGTCAATATCCACGATGGTCTTACCTTTGCTGTATTCCCGGGTTTCATATTTAGTGATGTTCATGAGTTTCTGGGTAAGTTCCGCGATCCTTTCTACCTGGACCCTGATTTTATCTATTTTTTCAAACAAGGGAGAGTCTTTTTCAATGCTCATTAATAATATTGCAATATATCCGTCAATGATCATGGCCGGCTGACTCAGCTCGTGGCAGACGGCTCCTGCCATTTCAAGCACGCCTTTTAATTTTTCTTCCTGTTTGACGGCTTCTTCGGCTTTTTTTCGTTCCGTGATATCCTGAAGACTGATGACGCTGCCCATCACCCTGTTTTGTTTATCTTTGTAGGTGGACCCACTGATACTGACCGGGATGATATTCCTGTATTTATCATACCGGGCCGTCTCAATGCCGGAAAAAAACTCACCAACGATCACCATGTCAATCATTTTTTTTGTTTCAGACCAGTTTGCTTCAGGAACAAAATCATCCATTTTCCTGTTGATACGTTCTGAAAGAGACCATTTGAAAACCCTTGAAAATGCAGGGTTAAAATAGATCACCCGGCCTTCATTGTCGTAAACGATAATCGGGTCGGCGGCAGCTTCCATGGCAGATCTGTATCTTTCCTCACTCTCAAGAAGCTTGGCCTCGATTTTCTTTTTTTCTGTGACATCTCTGTATATCACTGTGCTTCCGACGGTTTCACCTTTATCATCCGTATAGGTTGCACAGCTCAACAGGATATCCAGAAGGTTACCCGTTTTTGTGTACCGTCTTGTTTCAAAGGAATGGATAATTTCTCCTGCCAGCACTCGTTTCAAAGCTTGTGTAGTTTCTTCAAGGTATTCTTTTGGAACAAAGTCTATTTTTTTATTGAGCAGCTCGTAAAGTTTCCATCCGAAAACCTTTGTAAAGGCAGGATTCAGATAGGTTACATGGCCTGTGAGATCATAAAACACAACCGGATCAGGGACAGCATCAGTTGCAGAAAAAAAACGGTTCCGGTATTCATTTAAGGTTTTCTGGGTTTCATTACATATGGTTTTGTATTTTTGAAGTTGATGGGTCAGTTGCGAAATTGATTTTTTTTGACTTTCCATGCTGCCCTCCTGATGAAATTTCAAGCATATTTCCATCATTCCAATAATGGAGGGGTTTTGTCAAGTTCTGGCTGCAACACCTTGCCGGGTGATTTGAAACCAGCTCCTGCCGGCGATGAATAGCCCGCAACCCCGGATAGTTTCTTGACTTAACCGCAACAACTATATTATTAATCTTGAGCATAAATAAGAGAATATGAATTTTTCACAATCAAGTTGAGGAAGGCGTATGACCAAGAATATAGTTGTGGCAATTGATGATAAGGTGAAAATCCGGACCGTCCTTGCAAGCGTGTCGGATAAGACCGGGCTTGAGACCTTTATCCCAGGTCTTGTGGAAGTGAACCCCGATATCCTGATCCTGTCCACCGGCGGTACTTATGGCGTGATAAAGCAAATCCTGGGGAAAAAGGCAGACACCTGCCTGAAACAGGTATCCGATTATACAGGGCAGCCGGAAACCCAGGGCGGGCTTGTGAAAACCCTTGATTTTAAAATCTATCTCGGCCTTTTGACCGAAACTTATAATGATGCCCACCAAAACGATCTGAAACGGACAAGGGCCCTTGCCATTGATATGGTGGTGGTCAATCTTTATCCTTTTGGCCAAACCATAGCCAAAAAAGAGGTTAGCCCGGAAGAGGCAAGGGGTAATATCGATATCGGAGGGCCCACCATGATCCGGGCCGCTGCCAAGAATTTTATCCGGGTGGCATCGGTGGTGGATCCCTTATCTTATCCGGCAATCCTTGAAAAGCTTAAGGCAGCAGGAGGATATCTTATGCTTGAAGACCGGTTTGGCCTGGCCAAAAAGGCCTTTGAACATACCGCAGTCTATGATCAAACCATTGCCGGATATTTTGCCTCAACACCCTTCAGCAGTGTCAAATCCTGCTATACATCAGGAGAATAAACAACCATGTCCAGAGACCTGAAAGAAATGTACAAAACTATTATGGATGACCATTTCACCCCTCAGATGGAGATTTCCTTTATTGACGGGAAAAAGCGCCAGACCCTTTTTTATGAGAAGGTGTCATGGGTGATTGACGGGGTGAACAAGGGCTTGCGCTATGGAGAAAACCCGGGCCAGGAAGCGGCCCTGTACCGGCTGGTCAACGGGAACCTGGTTCTGGGCGATACAAAGACCATAGCCCCGGGGAGATACCTGGTATCGGATATTGAATTGCTCCAGTCTGGTAAACATCCGGGAAAAACCAACCTCACCGATGCCGACAATGCCTTGAATATTCTTCGATATTTCACCGATACCCCCTGTGTGGTCATTGTCAAGCATAACAATCCATGCGGTGCGGCAAGGGCCAAAAGCCTTGAAGAGGCTTACCATAAAGCCTATATGGCGGACCGGGTGGCAGCCTTCGGCGGTTGTATTGCCGTCAATAAGGCCCTTGACAAGGTCACGGCAGAAGCCATTGCCGGCCAGTATGCCGAAGTTGTAGTGGCCCCGGAATTTGAAGACGGGGTCATGGAAATCCTGGAAGCCCGGAAAAATTTAAGGGTAATCCGGATCAATGCCATGGATAAACTGCAAAATTTCATCGGTGAGCGGGTGGTGGATTTTAAAAGCCTCATGGACGGCGGCCTTGTGGCCCAGTGGTCTTTTGTTCCCGAGACCCTGTCCAAAAAAGATTTTACCCTTGCTTCCACAGAATATAAAGGGAAAACCTACAGGGTGAACCGGGAACCTACAAAAGAGGAATATGAGGACCTGCTTTTCGGATGGCTGGTGGAATCCGGTATTACCTCCAATTCCGTCATCTATGTAAAGGATAATGTGACCGTGGGCATCGGTACCGGGGAACAGGACCGGGTGGGTGTTGCAGAAATTGCCGTGGATAAGGCCTACCGGAAACTGGCAGACCGGTATTGCTTTGAGCGGCATGGAATTGCTTTTACCGATCTGGCCGACCAGGATAAAAGGGCTGAAATCGAAAAGGATGTCAAGACAGCCAAAGGCGGTCTTATTGGGTCAGCCATGGTTTCCGATGCTTTTTTTCCCTTCAGGGACGGGATTGATGTAGGGCTGCGTCAGGGCGTCAAAGCCGTTGTTCAGCCAGGAGGGTCCCTGAATGATTACCAGTCTGTTGAGGCCTGTAACGAAAGTGGCGCTGCCATGGTCTATACCGGCCAGAGGAGTTTTAAACACTGATCCGGGTTTTATATGAATAGAGAGAGCTGGTCTTTTCTTGCATCTGCGTGCTGGATGGTCACCTGGACAATATCCCCGTATTTGAGCCGGATGCCGGCCGGGACAAGTTTTGTTTCCAGCATGAATTCTTTTATCAGGATGAGATAATGCTCCCTGTGACATTCCAGTACCAGGGATTCAAAGGAGACGCCTTTTTTGGATTCCAGGTATTTGATGATCCAGTATCGTTTTCGCGATGCCTGGATGCGGCTTGTATTGGACACAGCCGTTGAGATCGATAAAAGGATGTCTTCAAGATCTGTTTTGGAATAGGGGGCATGATATCCGAATATGGCCTTGATCTGGCGCTGGGTTAAAAGATCATGATACCTCCGGATGGGCGAAGTTGCAGTGACATAGGCATTGACGCCTAGACCGGCATGGGTTTCCGGGGTGGTTCCGATCATGGCCCTGCTTAATTGTTTTCTCTGCATGAAATTTAAAAGCAGGGAAGTTTCAATGCCTTTGAAAAGCCTTTGTTTGGGCTGGGCCTGGGATCTGAAAACAGCCGGCATCCGGTGGCTTGCCAGAAATTCCGCCATCAGGGAATTGGCAAGAATCATCAGTTCCGAGATCAGCATGCGGGATGGGTTTTCCCTGTCTATTTTTGAATACCCGATTTCCCTGTTTTCCTCAAGCCAGACATTGACTTCAGGAAGGGTGATCTGAACGGCACCGGCTTTGATGCGTTTTTCCCGAAACAGGAGAGCCATCCTGTAAAGTGTCGTGATGGGATCATTTTTACCGTTCAAGAGATTGGCTTCAGCATAGCTCATCTTCTGGCGGATTTTGATAATACTGGGAACAATCTTATATTCCTGAATTTCAAAGAACCGGTTTGTCCGGACAAGGGTGCTGATACCAGGTCTTATTTCTCCTTCTTTCAAACTGCATAGATCTTCGGAAAGTCTTGGCGGAATCATAGGGAGTTTGTCATCGGGCATGTAAATGGAGCTGCCCCTTTCCCGCGCCGATAGATCAACCGGGTCACCGTTTTTAATATAGGCATCCACATCAATGATATGAATCCCCAGGCTGTATCCGGTTTCCGTATTCTCAAGGCTGATGGCATCATCAAAATCAAGGGTGGATTGTCCGTCAATGGTGATGAGGGGAATATGGGTCAGATCTTTTCTTAAGGGGTCATCTGAAAAATGGATGGGATTTGTGATAAGGCTTTGTTCCTGTTCCAGAACGTTACTTGAAAAAACCGTCGGGATTTTAAGGGAAAGAAGGTGGATATTTTCATCCTGATGCCAGATCCCGGCTTTGACAAAGATATGAAAGAGCTGTTCCGTCGAATGCAGGGAAGATTTTTTAATTATCTGTTTGGCTGTCTGAGCATGTTCAGAATCATTTCCAAAAAGGTAAAAGGATTTCAGTATGTCAATGGTGGCTTCATCAATGGCAGTGCTGCTCCCGTTTTTACGGTTCAGGATATCATTGATCCAGGCTGCCCCATCCTGAATCCGGCGTTCTTTTTTTTCAGCCTCCTTTAGCTGTCTTTTTTTTCCTTCAACCTGTTCAGCTGAATACGGGGCAAAAATCATCTGGCTGAATTTAAAATAGAGCCGGTCGTGGAAAAATGCCCGGATAACGGCTGCCTCATGATCCGGGGTCAGGGGAGGATCAAAGCAGAAAAGGGTCATGGTGGACAATTCAATATCTTCAGACTCTTCATGCAGGATTTCCCATAATTCCCGGATATCAATGGTTTCAGAAAGCTTTTTCCTGTTCTCTGTGAGTTGTTTTAACTGTGTGACAATGGAATCCCTTGAGAGAGTGGTATCAAGACGAGCTTGCGATATATGGGACAACCGGTTTTCAGAAAAACTGACTTCCCGGTTATGCTCATTGAGCAATCTGAGCTTACCTTGTTTTTCCTGCAAAATGACAGCAGAAACAATTTTCTGCTGGTCGATGTATTCCACAATGTTCCCTATATTCATGACTGAGACAATACCAGGAAGGTGCCTGGTTGTCAAATGAACTAGCAGTCCTAAAACCTTGAAAAATAAAGTAAGATGCAATAGGATGACATCATTGGAATAGGGAAGAAAAAAGGAAAGCCCCTTTGAGAAAAAAAAATAAACACAATCTGCCGGTTTTTAATTCTGATGAGGATTTTACAAAAGCCTTTGAAGAAAAACATCCTGATCAGAAATATGAAAAACAAAACAATAGAATTTATGATACTGGCCTGCTTGGCCGGACGGAAGATGAAATTGAGAAAGAAAATGATCCGGATGAGGATTTTGAAACATTACTAGAAGAATCCTTTCAAAAAGGCAGGGCCAAACCCTTAAAAAAAGCGCCTCCCGTATCCCTTGAAAAAAGGCTCAAACGTTATCCGCCGCCTGAAAAAACACTGGATTTGCATGGGTATAATGCAATCGGGGCCGAGGTGAGATCCAGGTCTTTTATCCACAGTTGCAAACTGCAGGGATTTTTTACCATCCGGATTATAGTCGGCAAAGGCCGTCATTCAAATGAAGGGGCCGTGTTGCCGGATGTAGTGGAAGATGTGGCAAAGGAAATGAAAAAGCAGGGTCTGGTCATTGGCTTTGAATGGGAGAATAAAATAAAATCAAAAAGCGGGGCATTGATCATTTATCTAAAACAGTTTGAACGGTTTGACGGATAATTTCAGTTATTCAGATGGTAGCGGCGAACTGCTCTGAGATGCTCTTCATAGGTTTCTGAAAAATAATGGGTGGTGTCTTTTTTGGAAACAAAATAAAAATATCCGGTTTGTGCAGGATACAAGGCAGCCTCAAGGGATAAAGCACCGGGATTTGCAATGGGGCCCGGCGGCAGCCCGCTAATCTGGTAGGTATTGTAAGGGGTGACGGTTTGAAGATGAATCTTTTTTATATTCCCGTCAAAATCCTCTATGCCGTATATGACGGTGGGGTCACTTTCAAGCCTCATGTTTTTTTTCAGCCGGTTATGGAAGACAGATGAAATAAGGGGCCTTTCAGATGCATCTCCGGTTTCTTTTTCAATGATGGAGGCAAGGGTGAGAATTTCATGGGCAGAGAATCCGAGTGATCCGGCTCTGCGCCGCAGGTCTTCCGTGAAAACGGAGTTGAAACGCCCGACCATGGCGCTGATAATATCTTCACAGGTATTCTGTTTTGAAAAAAAATAGGTGTCTGGAAAAAGATAGCCTTCAAGGGAAAAGACTTGGATCCCAAGTCTTTTAATAAAGGAAGGACTATTACAGAGGGTCATGAATTTTTTCATGTCACAGAAGTTTTCCTTTTCAACCAGGGCTGCGATTTCCCTTATATTAAATCCTTCAGGTATGGTAAGCCTGTAGAGTTTCACCTTTCCTTTAATAAAGATATCAAGAATCTCTTCAGGTGATTGGGATGCAGACAAAAGATATTCTCCGGCCTGGATCTTTTTCCCTGCCTTTTTAAAATTTGTGTATATGGAAAAATAGAGCTTATTGGAGATAATTTCTTCATTTTCAAGATGTTCTGCAATAGCCTTGAGACCCTGGCCTGAAATAACCATAATGGTTTTTTGCTTGGCATCGGGGTTGAAGGGGGCTTTTATAAAAAAGGATATATCGAAAAAAATATAAATACCTGCAAACAGGTCAATCATTAAAAGACCGGCAACAGAGATAATGAATATTTTTAATCGGTTTTTTACCATGGTTTGCCCTGAAAACGGCTGAAGGGTATCTTGTGCAGATACCCTTCAGCCTATATCCGTATTCCTGATTGAGGAATCTGTATCAACCCGCTTTTTTTGCAATAGGGAAATCCGTATCCGGATTATAGCAGATTCTGCAGCAGTTAAGGCATCTCTTTGCTTCCTTATGTGCCTGATCTTCAGGCAGGACAAGATCCACTTCAATAAAAGAGTCAAGCCGTTCATTCACATGAAGTTCCGGTTGTTTTGCCCTGGAGGTTTTCTTTATGCCGTCAACTTTTTTGAAAATGGATTCATGAATCCGTTTTTTCTGGAGCGAATCTTTTACCGGTTCAACAGCTTCTCCTTTCAGGAAGAGGTCAATGGAGCGGGCCGCCCGTCGTCCGCCGCCAATGGCTTCAACTACAAGAGAAGGCCCGGTGGCCGCATCCCCGGCAGTGAAAATATAGGGAATAGAGGCCTGAAGCGTAGCCGGGTTATTTTCAATGGTATTCCATCGTGTCAGTGCAAGTTCCTTCATTCTGGGCTGAGGGTCCTGGTCCTTGAAAGATGAATCCGGGCTCTGGCCGATGGCGGAGATGACCATGTCAACGGCAAGCAGGGTTTCAGACCCTTGAACCGGTTCCGGACGGCGACGGCCGCTTTTATCCGGTTCACCCAGTTGCATCTTAAGATATTCAAGATGGGTGACCTTGTTTTTGTCATCACCTTTCACACGGGTGGGAGCTGCAAGGAAGACAAATTCAATACCCTCATGTTCAGACGCAACAATTTCCACCTCATTGGCCGGCATTTCTTTTCTTGTTCTTCTGTAAACCATATATACTTTATCAAGACCCAGCCTGAGAAGAGTTCTGGCACAATCCACCGCAGTATTCCCACCGCCGACAACGGCTGCGGTCCGGCCTAGTTTGATTTTTTCACCACCAGAAATCCGCTGCAAGAAATTAATACCTGTATAGCATCCGTCGAGGTTTTCCCCTGCAATACCAAGGGAGAAATCTTCCCATGCACCCACACCAAGAAAGACAGCATTATAGCCAGCTGCCATCAATGAGCCAAGACCGAAATCCACACCGAATTTTACATGACAGAAGGATTTGATGCCAAGATCCAGTATTCCCTGGATTTCCCAGTCTAAAACTTTTTTCGGAAGCCTGTATTCAGGGATTCCATATCTGAGCATACCGCCAAGCTTGGGCATGGCTTCAAAAATGTCTGCCTGGTGACCGATTCGTCTCAGGAAAAAGGCACAGGATAGTCCTGAAGGCCCGCCGCCGACTACGGCAATCTTTTTACCCGTATCAGGTGCACATTTGATGGGTATCCGAGACCCTGAATTCATTTCATAATCTGCTACAAAGCGTTTTAACTGATTAATGGAAACAGGCTCATCTTCAATACCTCTTCTGCATTCAGTCTCACAGGGATGGGGACAGACCCTGCCGCAGGCAAGGGGCAGGGGGTTACGCAAACGAATAGTCTGAACCGCTTCCTTATATTTGCCTTCCCTCAGCTGATTAATATAGCGCGGTATATTGATTTCAGCAGGGCAGGTCTGGGCACAGGGCGCCAGGGGATCATATTTTTGATTGAATTTCATGATCCTTTCGGAAAGAGTCTTGACCTCAATGATATTTTTGGGGCAGGCTTTCTGGCAGGCACCGCAACCCACACATTTTTCTTCATCCACCACAGGGTGTCCCTTGGGGCCCATGGAAACAGCACCGAATTGACAGGCCTTTACACAGTCGCCAAGACCGATACAGCCCACACCGCAGACTCGTTTGCCGCCAAAGACAACGGACATGGCCTTACAGGAAGTAACTCCCATATAATGGTATTTATCAGCAGCCCTGAAACCGCCTTCACACATATTATAGGATAAGGGTGTCTCGGCATTGCCGATTTCCACTCCCATGACTTTTCCGACAGCTTCAGCCCCGGCTTTGCCGGAAACAATGCAGATATTTGCAGGTGCTTTTCCGGAAACAATCGCAGTCGCAGCAGCAGAGCACCCTGCAAAGCCGCATCCGCCGCAGTTTGCACCGGCAAGGCAATTTTCCACCATAGCTATCCTCGGGTCTTCATAGACGTAAAAAATTTTGGAAGCAAGGCTGAGCACAATAGCGCATACCGCACCAATGCCTGACATTAACAATATAGCTGGAATCATAGTATCACCTTATAATTTTCAAATATTCTCTAACCACTGATCCGGATAACCAGGGGATTATTCCAATCGCAAATTATACCATTCCTTTAAAAGACATGAATGTCACTGAAATCATACCTGCGGTTATCAGCCCGATGGATACATCCTGTAAGGGTTTTGGGACCCTGGCCAGAAGAACTCTTTCCCTGACCCCGGCAAAAAGAATCAGTGCAAGGCCGAAACCGGCAGCATAAGCGAATGATGTTACAAGCGATTCAACAAATGTATATTCTTCTTTGATATTGATGAGGCATACACCCAGAACTGCACAATTGGTTGTAATCAGCGGCAGGAAAATTCCAAGTCCGGCATACAGAGCAGGGATGCTTTTTTTCAGAAACATTTCCACAAACTGGACCAGGGCGGCAATGACCAGGATAAAGGAAAGTGTCTGCAAATATTCGACATTAAGGGCTTTCAGCATGTATTGGTTTACAATCCATGTGATAGCCCCGGCCAGGACCAGAACAAAAATAACAGCCATGGCCATACCGATGGCGGTTTCCATTTTTTTGGAGGTTCCGAGAAAGGGACAGTTGCCCAGGTACTGAGCAAGGAGAATATTGTTGATAAAGATGCAACTGATGACAAGAACAAATAGATCACCCATAGTAGTATCTCCTTATGATTTTTTACCGATGAGGTTCATCAGGCAGAGCATGAGTCCAAGGCCGACAAAAGCACCGGGAGCTGTTAACAGGAATTTGAAGGGAAGGAAATCCGGACCCATGGTAAAGGCAGGTGTTCCACCCCAGACGGTCAGGGTTCCGTTTCCCAGGATTTCCCTGACAGAAGCGAGAGCCGAAAGGGACAACCCGTATCCGATGCCAAGTCCAAGCCCATCGGCTATGGATAAAAGGGGTCCGTTTTTGTATGCAAAGGCTTCTGCACGGCCAAGCGGAATACAATTTACAACAATCAAAGGGATGAATATGCCGAGCGTCAGGAAAAGTTCATAGGCATAGGCCTGCATTAAAAGTTCCACGATGGTTACAAAAGTCGCTACTATAACAATGAAACAGGCAATTCGGACTTTTGACGGAATGATATTTCTGAGAAGTGAGATAAAAAGATTGGAGCAGACCAGAACAAAGGTCAGTGCGATTCCCATCCCGATTCCGTTTTCAAGTGATTTGGTTACCGCAAGGGCAGGGCAAAGCCCCAGAACCAGTCTGAAAGGAGGTATCTCAGCCCAGAGTCCTTTGGTAAATTCTTTTGCTAAGGATTGTGCCATATTCTATATTC
>MGTJ01000112.1 GCA_001799395.1 Desulfobacterales bacterium RIFOXYA12_FULL_46_15
AGAGAAGCCCGGCCAGCCATAGCATCCCGCCCTGTAACCCGTCAGTACAGGCTGTTGTCGTGAAATAAGCAGCCGATATCACGGTTAAAAAGATAATGGACCCGCCATAGACCGGCAGGGGAAAAATGCGGAAGACCTTGTGAAGCATCCGGACAGGCGAAAAATGAAGCCCCGCCATTTGTTCAAGCTCAGGCAATCCTTTGTCAATCAGGTAAAAACCGACGTGAGCGGCACGATCCTCTTCCCCTTTTCCTGCTGCTGCCTTTCTGGACAGTTCGATTGCCTGACCCGCCACTTCAATTTCAGACCGGGAACCATTCCGGGCGATATTTTCAACCACATGGCGGTAGCAGTCGCGGGTGGTAAAATCCATCCGGCTATAAACATCGGCCGGATCCTCGCCCAGTCTCTGTTCAACAACACTCATGGTCTCGACAAACTCACGCCAGTTCATGGCACTGAGGAACCTGAGGCTGCCGATGCTGTTGCTCATGGAGACCTGGTCCGCCGCCTGCTGCCGGGTTTCCAGGCGCACCATCCGTTCGATGGTCAGGCCGGCCCCGGACAGCCGCTGTTCAATCCAGGTGAGCGGCAAAGCCAGTGCCGGTCCCTGGCCCTGTAAACGACGGGCGAGTTCGGCCACAAAAGGCCCAACCATAGGCGGATCGGATCTCGCCATGTCGGCTATGACCATAATCAGGCCGTTGGGGTCTTCTGCAGCGGTTTTTATCATCCAATCCGCCCAATGATCTGCCTGATCCCGGTTGATCCTGTCCACGGCAAGACGGGCCGCAATCCTCCGGAGATTTTCGATCAGGGCCAATCTCAGCATGATGGGGATGGCCCAGAGTTCACCCAGTTTCAGAACGGTGATGCTTTGATAGGCTGCCACAAAACTGCTGAGGCCTTCCGGGTCCACCCGCCCGTCACCATGGGAAATGGTTTCAAGGGCAATGTCATACACCCTTGGCAGGCCTGCCGACGGCCCATTCAACAGACGCGGCAGTTCACGGCTGTAGCCCTTTGGCAAATGCCGCTTTGCAGTGCGGATCTGTTCTTCGATCAAATAAAAATTGTCCAGCAGCCATTCCTCAGCCGGGGCAATCAACCGGTTGGTCACAATAGCCTCGGTCAGCGGCCGGCAAACATCAATGAGTATGGTCTCATTATCTGCCAGCCGGGACAAAAGCTTATCTTGCAGCCGCTTGGGGCTCAGCTCATGGCTGTTGGCCAGAGTTTTGCCGTGTTGCTTCATCTGGTCACTGCCGAATAATTCCGCCCTAAGCGGAAGTTCAACAGCCGCCGTCAACGTCAGTCTTTTTTTGCGGAGATATCCGAAAAAACGGAGCGGTATCTTGAAAATTATTGAGCTGTTCACCTTCATTGGGGATCTCTCCTTTGAGTGCCGCTTATCCTTATTGTTTATCCTTATTGCGTATCTATTACCGCTCTTACTTTGATACCCAGATCCTTCATGGAAAAAGGCTTCTGGATAAAGTTCATCCCCTCTTCCAGCACACCCCTGTGGGCAATCACCTCAGCCGTGTACCCGGACATAAAAAGGGTTTTGATCTCCGGGTAACAGCTCTGCAATTGATCTGCCAGATCATGGCCGTTCATGTCAGGCATGACCACATCGGTTATGAGCAGGTTAATTGTGCCCGCATGTTCTTCAGCAAGGCGAACAGCCTCGCTGGAATCACCCGCAGTCAATACCTGGTAACCCAATCTTTCCAACATCATCCGGCACATTTTTCTGATTGCAGGTTCGTCCTCTACCAGGAGTATCCTTTCACTCAGGCCCCAAGGAGTTTCTGCAATGTTTGTTGTTGGAATCTCCTCGGTTTCACCGCCATGACTCGGCAAATAAACCCTGAAAGTGGTTCCTGTACCTGGTTCACTGTAAACATTGATAAAACCGTTGTTCTGTTTGACAATGCCAAAGACCGTTGCCAACCCGAGCCCGGTACCATGGCTCACATCCTTTGTGGTAAAAAACGGTTCAAAGATATTGTCCAGTATTTCTTTGTCCATACCGCAGCCATCATCACTGACAGCCAGGAGGACAAACTCACCGGGAATAAAACCCGCATGATCAGCACAATACGCTTCGTCAAAGGTCACGTTGTGAGTCTCCATGGTAAGTTTCCCCACTCCGGCAATGGCATCCCTGGCATTGACACACAGATTGGCCAGAATCTGATCAATCTGGGAAGGGTCCATTTTAACCGGCCAAAGGTCTGCCCCGGGCTGCCAGACGAGATCGATATCTTCACCAATGAGATGCCGGAGCATTTTAGACATGGCCTCTACGATTTCATTAACGGCGAGTACCCTGGGGCTGATCACCTGCTTTCTGGCAAAAGCCAGCAATTGCCGGGTGATTTCAGCAGACCGGCCCGCGGCATCCAGGATTTCCTTAAGATCGGCATACAGCGGTAAAGACGGGTTCACCTTGTCCATGGCCAGTTCCGTATAACCAATGATGACACTGAGCATATTGTTGTAATCATGGGCAACGCCGCCGGCCAACCGGCCAACGGATTCCATTTTCTGTGCCTGCTGGAACCGGGCCTCCAGTTTTCGACGTTCAGTGATATCTCGGATATTGCACTGGATGACTTTTCTCTGGTCCACCAGATACACATTGCTGACAAACTCAACATCGACAATATGTCCATCAGCCGTTTCCAGCGGCAAATCCTCGTAGCGGATGTATTCATTATCCAGCAGAGCCTTGAACACTTTCTTGGAAGAATCGATGTCTTTGAACGGGCCGATTTCCCAGAGATGCTTTCCCAGGAATGCAGAATGAGAATACCCCAGCAACCGGGACAGAAACGGATTGACATCAACCACCTGTCCTGTATCTGCATCAAGAATCAGGATACCATCCTTTGCAGACTCAAAAAGCCTCCGGTAGCGCTTCTCAGACTCTATCAATGCGTCTTCCGCCCTTTTGCTCCGGACAATCTCCCAGGTGATATCCGACAGGAAGGCAACAATTTCCATATCCTTTTCAGTATAATCGACCGGTTTGTTACCTACTCCCAGGATGGCGACTACCTTTCCTTCCCGCATGACCGGAGCCGCCAGTTCGCGAATGACTTCTGCGTGCCCTTCGGGCATCCCCTGCTTGTATTTCATTCCTAAGTAGTCATTGTGAATAACCGGCTTTTTCTGCCTTGCGCAGTCTGCCCAAATACCGGCTTGTTCTATGGGATAATGCCGCCCTTTGCCTTCTGTCCGGCAGAATTCCAGCAAAGTGCGCGTCGACCATTGCTGCAGGGAAATAGTTTTCTGATCGGCTTCCACAAAGTGATAAAACCCGATGGGGCTATCGACAAGACTGCCGATTTCATCCAAAGCCCTGGTCATCAGTTCGTCCAAGGTGTGCGTTGTGGAATATTCGATAAGTTTGAGCCGTATTTCATTCATCTTTTCCATAGCCGAATTTTTTGTCTCCTTTTTTTCTAAGGGCTTCAATGGCTTCCATTCCCTGGAGACGGGAAACCGTATAAATCCGGATACTCAAAGGTTCACGCAAAAGGGATTTTGTTCCCAGCAGAACCCCCAACCGCCGGGACCTGATATGACGATCCAGGTCTTCACGGGTTTCCCACTCCTCCATCACACAGAAGAGGTTCTTGTCATCAATATCACAGGAAACGGAATAGCTTTTGCAACCAGTTTCCTTTCCCACAGGTTCGATCAGGGAGAGAAGGGTTTGCAGGATCTCTAACCGCTTTTCCGCAAACCCGTTCAGGATAATTTTAACAACCATCATGGCGATCGCCTCTTATAAGGATTCCGAGCTTGACTTATTTTTTTGCCGTAGTTCATACGGCATTTCCAAAAACTTAAGAGCAATCTTTATGCCGGAATTTGTTCCTGATTTTCATATGATGTATCGTAATGATTTAATGGAAGAACCTGTTGCTGAAAAATATTGAGAGAGGGGATATAAAAATGAAATGACAGGGTCATATATGACCAATGGTCACATATGACCCATTTTTTTATGATTTGCTTCCCTGAGTTTGGGGATATTCCACTGCCGGTTGCCAAGATCATAAATCAATTCCCCTTTGGTCTCCTCTCTGGGTTGACATGGAAGGTCTTATAAAAAGAAGGATTGGCCGTAACTACCTTTAAGTCATAATCAAGCACCAGGAGGGGTTCGCGAACCGAACCCAGGATACTGTAAAAAATATTTAAAAAAACTTTCTGCACCGGTTTATTCTTTTTTCATGGAAAGAGAAATCCTTTTTCTTTTCACATCCACTTCCAGGACGGTGACAATGACGGCCTGCCTGACCGTGACAATGTCATGGGGATCTTTTACAAACCGGTCAGCCAGACGGCTGATATGCACGAGGCCGTCCTGGTGAACGCCGATATCCACAAAAGCACCGAAAGCCGTGACATTGGTGACAATGCCGGGGACTTTCATCCCCGGCACAAGGTCCTTGATATCATGGATGGCTGTATCAAAACTAAAGGCCTGGAATTGTTTTCTTGGATCACGGCCCGGGTTTGCCAGCTCTTTTGTGATGTCTTTCAGCGTGGGAAGACCGATGGATTCGGTTATATATTGTTTCAGACCGATTCTGTTGATTTCATCTGAATTCATCAAAAGATCCTGAATCCCGATCTTCAGGTCTTTGGCTATTTTTTCAACAACCCCATAGGACTCAGGATGGATACCGCTTCGGTCCAGCGGATGATCGCCGTCATGGATTCTTAAAAACCCGGCTGCCTGTTCAAAGGCTTTGGGCCCGAGCCTGGGTACTTTTAAAAATGTTTTTCTCGATCTGAAGGGACCGTTTTCATTCCGGAAAAGGATCATATTGGCGGCAATGGTGTCGTTGAGACCGGCCACGCGGGAAAGCAGCTCCCGGCCTGCAGTGTTCACCTCAACCCCGACCTTGTTGACACAAAAAATCACCACGTCATCCAGGGATTTCTTGAGTAGTTTTTGATCCACATCATGCTGATATTGTCCCACACCAATGGATTTCGGGTCCAGTTTAACCAGCTCGGAAAGCGGGTCCATAAGCCGTCTACCAATGGAAACAGCTCCCCTCACCGTGATGTCGTGATCCGGAAATTCCTGTCTGGCTGTTTCCGATGCCGAATAAATGGAGGCCCCGCTTTCATCCACCATCACCACATGGATGTTTTCATCCAGGCCAAGGCTCCGGACAAAGGCTTCGGTTTCACGGCCGGCTGTCCCGTTGCCGATGGCTATGGCCTCAATCCTGTAAGTTTTCACAAGTTTGAGAACAGTATCTTTTGCCTTTCCTGAATTGGATTCATGGGGAAAAATCACATCATGGTGCAAAAGCTTGCCCTGGGCGTCCAGACACACTGTTTTACATCCTGTCCTGAATCCCGGATCAAGAGCCAGGGTTCTTTTCCGGCCCAGGGGAGCAGACAAGAGAAGCTCCTTTACATTGGCGGCAAAAACACTGACCGCAATCTCATCCGCCTTTGCTTTAAGCCCGGTCATACATTCTTTTTCCATGGATTTTGACAAAAGCCGTTTATAACACTCTTTTACAGCAGCCCTAACCATCCCGGCTGATCTTGATCCGTTTTTGACAATTTTTTTTTCTATCAGGGACAAGGCCTGTTCCTCGTCCGGGAGAACATGGACCAGAAGGATGTCTTCTTTCTGACCCCTGAACATGGCAAGTATCCTGTGGGATGGTGATTTAAAAGCAATTTCGGACCAGTCAAAATAATCTTTAAATTTTGATCCCTCTTCCTCTTTTCCCTTTTTGATAAAGGATTGAATCTTAGCGGTATTGAAAAACAGGTCCCGGATACCGGCCCTGATATCCACATCTTCATTTATAGTTTCCGCAATGATGTCTTTGGCGCCGGCAAGGGCATCCTCAATCGATTCAACCCCTTTTTCAGAAGAGATATATTTCTTTGCTTCTGTAACAGGATCGGCATCCGACTGTTTTAAAAGAAATGCAGACAAGGGTTCCAGCCCTTTTTCCCTTGCATCCTGGGCCCGTGTTCTTTTTTTAGGCCTGTATTTTTCATAAAAATCTTCAAGACCGGTCATGGAAGATGCAGCCTGAACCGCTTCCAGAAGCTCTTCTGTCAGAAGATCACGCTCGGTCAGGGATTTAATGACTGATGCTTTTCTTTCATCAAGAGCTTTGATCTGCTCCATCCGGTCCCGGATATCAGCAATGGCCACTTCATCAAGAGAGCCGGTCAGCTCTTTTCGATACCGGGCGATAAACGGGATCGTGGCCCCCTGTTCCAGCAATTTTGCCGCGGCTGAAACATTTTCAACAGGCAGGCCTAATTCCCTGCTGATCATATTGATGTTTTCCATTGTATGCTGCCTTTTTTTATTTGCCTGTCTGTTAAAAATTTAAATTGATAGACTAAAAATAATCACACCTGTGTCAAATGGGAAAAAAGGATACGGGAGCCGATCAGTATCAACACAAGACCTCCGAAAATTTCCATCCGTTTGCCGAATATGATCCCGAGTTTTGTACCGATTCTTATGGCCAGAAGGGACATTCCTGACGTAATCACGCCAATCATGAGGCTGGGGTAAAGGATATCGACATCCAGCATGGCAAGGCTGAGCCCGATGGCCAGGGCATCAATACTGGTGGCCACACTGAGCATAACCATGGTCATTCCCCTGGACGGATCATTTTTATGGGTATCTGCAGATGTATCCATACCCTCCCGGATCATCCGTACGCCGACAAAAAAAAGAAGGAGAAAGGCGATCCAGTGATCAAAGGATTTAAAATAGGACACAAAGGCAATCCCCAGGAGCCAGCCCAATACAGGCATCAAAAACTGGAACAGGCCAAAATGAAAGGAGAGACGGAATTTCGCCCGGCCGTCTTTGGCAAAACCGGCCGCAGCCGCGGCAAGGGAAACGGCCGAGGCATCCATGGCCAGCCCCAGGGCAATGATGATGATTTCTAATGTGGTCATTGATTCCTTGTCTTATTTTATCAATCCGCCCGGATATTCCCTGGTTTCCCCATCCAGGGTCAGCACCGTCCAGTTTCCGTTTTCCTCTTTTGCCGTCACAAGACAGTCCATGCGGGTGCCGTCGTTCAAGGTGATAAAACAGGACCCGGATTCGTTCAGAGTATTCACAAGAACAAATTTCTTATCCAGTGAAATACGGCGAAAGGTTTCAGCCGCCTTTTCAATGGTGATGATCCGGTTATATTCTTCTTCATCCGTATTTTTGATTTCAAGCCTTAAAGCATCAATATTTGCTTTCCGGTCTGCAATTTTTTGAATAGTGGCTTCTATGTCCTTTTTATTGGCTGAGGGTATGGAAACAAGAATTTGTTTCTGGATATCCATATCGGCTTCAATAAAATTAATTCTCTGCAACAAACCTTTTATTTTTGCACTGCTCATATCATTTCTCTTTTCTTTCTCTTTTTTTTCATGTTTGACCGGCCCGCGGCCTATTTTTTCCTGATTCAGGACCTGCAAACCTTACCGCTTTCCACCGCCTTTTTATTGCCTGTGGCAATCCATTCCAGTATCCTGATCAAAATATTTTTTTTCTTTTTTTTATCTTCCATAAGTCTTCCTTTTTTTAATACAGTTTCCACGAATTCAACCCTCATGTCAATCCAAACCGGTTTTTTTAAAATATGATCATCATATGATTCACATCACCTCTCTTTACCATCCTTCACTTTTCTGCTATGTTCCGGAATCATGGGGGATATGGATAAAAAAACAATGGATGATCATATGGCAAAAAACGAGACAAATGAATATGAAAATGTCCGGGATCTTTTAGATATGCCGAAATACAGCTCCAATTTTACATCGGAAACAGAGCGGATATGGAACAAAAGGTCCAATTCTTTTCTTGAAAAACATCCGCTGATTGCGGGTTATTCTTTTCTTGCCTTTATTCTGGTTCTGGCCTGGGTGTCCAATCTTTTTATATTTATCATTTCATTTCTCTTTTTATACCTGATATCGGATTTTCTGACCAATGACGTCCGCCGGTTCATTCCCTTTATGCCCAAGGCCATTTTATTTTCAATTCTGTATGTGGCAGTGATCGTTCTGATCATTGTTATGACTTACAAGGTCATTCCGGATATTGGGAAAAAGATGCCCACCATTGCCGGCAGACTCCAGACGGAAATCGTTATACATTATACAGCGGCCAGTGAAAGATGGAATCTCAAAGAATTCATTGATCCGGAAGAGGTCCGATCCGCAGTTGTTACTGCAACCACGACAACGATCCAGTTTCTGATGAACAGATTTAAATCAGTCTATATCGGGGCCATTTATTTTATTTTTGCACTGGTGATCAATCTGCTCCTGTATCACGACAAACGTAAGATCAGCCAGGTATTTGGGCGAAAACCCAAAAGCCTGATGTTTTTTTTGTTTACCTTTGTAGAACTCAGAATCCGGGTTTTCTATTTTTATTTCAAACAGGTGATGGGCGGCCAGATCATTATCTCGCTCATCAATACGGTGGTTTCCAGTATTATCGTTTTCGGGCTTCATCTTCCGAGCCCCCTGTTGCTCATCGGCCTGATTTTTTTCTGCGGCCTTTTCCCTGTGGTCGGCAATCTTGTATCCAATACTATCCTGACCATCATTGCCTTTGTTTCCATCGGGCTGTGGGCTGCCGGCGTCTGTCTCATCCTTCTGGTTGTGATTCACAAACTCGAATATTTCCTGAATTCAAAAATCATCAGCGGCATTGTGAATATTCCCATGGTGGTATCACTCACCTCGCTTGTGATCGGTGAAGTGATTCTGGGCCTTATCGGGTTGATGCTGGCCATTCCCCTGCTCCTGTTCCTGCGCCATGAAATGGAACATATTCCGGGGCTGGTCAACGGAGTGACCGAAAAAACGGCAGAATAGCAATCAGAATGATGCGCTCTCCTTTCAAACCTGCCCTTTAATGACCCTGTATTTGAAAAGAACATGGGTTTTTGAAATTTTTTTTACATCCATGAGATCAAGCGGAATGTCCAGGGTTTCTGAAAACAGGGTCAATCCCTTACCAAAAAACAGGGGTACGATGGTGATATGGATTTCATCAATGAGATGCTCCTTTATGAAAAGGGTATTCACCACCGACCCTCCGATCAGGGTGACTGATGTGAATCCTTGAAGGGTAAGATCGGCCAGGATCTGCCCTGGTGTCTGATCCGTAAAAATCAGGTCCGGATCTTTGCTTTGTCTTTTTTTATCCCTTGTCATGACAATATTTTTCCGGTCCGGAAGTACTTTTCCAATGGTATCAAACGTCTTTGACCCCATAATCATAACCCCTGCCTTCTTTGTAATCCGGACAAAATAGTGTTTATCCGCTTTTCCCGTCCAGTCTACAGGCTGCATGGAATTTTTTGCAATCAGCCCGTCTGCCGTCATTGCCATCAGAAGTATAACTTTCATAATCACTGATCTTTCCTGGTCACGGCATAGTCATTTTTGCCGGATCTACCCACTGGTCGAATTCATCATTAGTGACAATCCCAAGTTCCAGGGCTGCCTGTTTTAATGTTTTGTTTTCAGTTTCTGCCTTTTTTGCAATTTTTGCCGCCTGTTCATATCCGATATGGGGGTTCAGGGCCGTTACCAGCATGAGAGATTCCCTGAGACATTTAGCAATTTTTTCCCGGTTGGGTTCTATCCCGTCCACACAATTTTTTGTAAAAGACAGGGCTGCATCCGCCATCAGTGTTGCCGATTCAAGAAATGTATTAATAATGACAGGTTTATATACATTGAGCTCATAATGCCCGTTGGACCCGGCAATGCTAATGGTCACATCGTTTCCAATAACTCTTGCACAAACCATGGTCAATGCTTCGATCTGGGTAGGATTGACCTTTCCGGGCATGATGGAAGAGCCAGGTTCATTTGCCGGCAGCACAAGTTCGCTGATCCCGCATCTCGGGCCTGAACCGGACAGGCGGATATCATTGGCGATTTTCATCAGGTTGCAGGCTATTGCTTTTAAAACGCCATGGGTTGTCACAATGGCGTCATGGCAAGACAAAGATTCAAATTTATTGGGGGCTGTCACAAAGGGATATCCAGTCAACCGGCAAATCATTTGAGCCACTTTTTCATCATATCCCTTTGGTGTGTTCAGCCCGGTCCCGACTGCGGTTCCACCCAACGCAAGCTCAGATAAATGGTGCAGGGTAAAATCAAGTGATGAAAGTCCATACTCCAGCAAAGCAGCATATCCTGAAAATTCCTGGCCCAGTGTCAAAGGGGTTGCATCCATCATATGGGTCCGTCCGGTTTTTACAATATTTTTCCAGGCCAGGGCTTTGGTTTGAAGAG